>JBDLJS010000013.1:0-50883 GCA_039714235.1 Bacteroidota bacterium
GGAACAACAGTTGCACCGGCTGCTACTCCTATAACTCCAATATCGTTATTTTTTGCGGCAACAGTTCCGGCAACATGACTACCATGTCCGTTATCATCATTTGCTGTTGTTGTACGGTCAACAAAAGTTGCACTTTTCTCTTCATTCACATTTAAATCCGGATGATCTAGGTCAATACCTGTGTCAATAATCCAGGCAACTTTTGAGCCTGTATAAGTTGCGCCTCCATACACCCTGGTTATTCCCCATGGAGTTACTTGAGCTGCAGACGCTTCAACATCTCCATCGCCAGGTTTGGCTTTGGGTTCAATAAGTGTAATAATCTGATCTTCTTCAACACTTAATACTGCCGGATCATTCACCAGTTTATTTAATTGCCCCGGAGGGATTTTTATAGAAAAACCTTTTACAGCTGTTCCGTAAACGTGTTCCACTTCGCCGCCAATAACTCCGGCCCGTTTCAGTATTTTTGCAGAAGCCAACTTAACTGCTTGCTGCTTTTTTTCGTATCCTTTCAGGTTCGAAAGTTCTGTGTTAAGTTCTGCATCGTTAACCAAAACGATGTAACTTATTTTCTCAATGTTACCCGATTTAAGTTCCAGGTCATCAATTGGTTCGTCAATGGTTATTTCTTCGTTACACGAATAAACGAAAAACACAAATAACGTGAGGGTAAGTACCCTAATTGCAATCTTCTTCATAGTTTTATGGAGTTTGTTAAAAATTAAAAACAGTTCAATTTACGAATATTATAACAGAAAAAGAAGGAGGATGTTGTAAAGGAGAGTAAACTATTTTAATAAACCTTCTACTACCTGTATAGTTTTTTTGAACTCTTCTTCCCTGAATCCGATTGATGTGACTGTGATTTTACCATCTTTATCAACAACGAAATTTCGGGGGATATTTTGTCTGGCATATTTCGAAAAAATCTCTCTTTTGGGATCGGGGTAGAATGGCAAAATATAGTTATTTGCCTTTTTAAACTTGTTAACTTCCAGCCAGCTGTGTTCGCGGCCAATAACCAGAACTTCAAAATCAGTGCGGTTTTTAAACTTCTCGTAAACCTCTTTTTCAAGGTGGGGAAGTTCTTTCCGGCAGGGGCCGCACCAGGTGGCAAAAAAGTTTATCCAAACTACTTTCCCTTTTAGGTCGGAGAGTTTTTTTATACTTCCATCCTCCATGGTTATTGAAAAGTCGGGTGCTTGTTCGCCTCCTTTAACAAAGGTGAATTCATCCTGGGCAAACAGATTGATGGCGAAAGCGGAAAGAAATAGAATCAGTAGTAGTTTTGTTCTCATAATTGTATTGAATAGTCATAGCATCACAAAAGTGATACCATGGCTAAAGTTGTTTTTCTTTAAACTTGTCCCTGTAGGAATTCGTTTACGGCAACCTGTATCCGAGATTCAATTTTTGAAGTATCCGATTTCTCAAACTTGTCGCCGGTAATATTTTCGAAAAGTTCGATGTAACGGTCGGAAACAGATTTTACAAATTCTTCGCTCATTTCCGGAACAGTTTGCCCCTCTTTTCCCTGGAATCCGTTTTCAATCAGCCACTGGCGTACAAACTCCTTCGAAAGTTGTTTTTGTTTTTCGCCTGCTGCCTGACGCTCTTCATATCCGTTGGCATAAAAATAGCGCGACGAATCTGGTGTGTGAATTTCGTCGATAAGATAAATGGTATCGTCTTTTTTTCCGAATTCATATTTTGTGTCAACCAGGATTAAGCCCATTTCAGCTGCAATTTCGGTACCTCGTTGGAAAAGTTTACGAGTGTAATCTTCCAGCATTTCATATTCTTCCTTGTTAACCAATCCCTGGGCAATTATATCCTCGCGGGAAATATCTTCATCGTGACCTTCATCCGCTTTGGTTGTTGGCGTTAGAATTGGCACCGGGAATTTTTGATTCTCTACCATTCCTTCCGGCATCGGAACTCCGCAAAGGGTACGTTTGCCATCGCGGTACTCTCGCCATGCATGTCCGGTTAAATATCCGCGGATTACCATTTCAACTTTAAATGGTTCGCACATGTGACCCACAGTAACGTTAGGGTCGGGAGAGGCAATTTTCCAGTTCGGAACAATATCGGCAGTTGCATCGAGAAATTTCTCTGCAATCTGGTTTAAAACCTGTCCTTTGTAAGGAATCCCTTTTGGCAAAACTACGTCGAATGCCGAAATGCGGTCGGAAACCACCATTACCAGAAAATCGTCGTTAATGCTATACACGTCGCGGACTTTCCCTTTGTACAAACTTTTTTGTCCCGGAAAATTAAATTCAGTTTTTGTTAATGCGTTACCCATTTTATTGATTATTTATAAATTATTATTGGTTATTTTTTTCTATAAACTGTGGACTATAAGCTTTTACTTTTCATGTTATTTTATTCCCTTTTTAAGTCATATTTGTTGTTGCTGAGAACTGTGACTGCGACTGATTACTGCTCACTGTTTTCCTTTTTTTTATCATGTTTATCATAAGCCTCAACAATGTCTCTTACCAATTTATGACGGACAATATCTTTTTTGTCGAAATAGATAGTCGAAATTTTTTTAATTCCTTTTAAAATTTTTAGTGCCTGTACCAGCCCTGAGTTATTTTTGCGCGGAAGGTCTATTTGAGTGACATCACCTGTAACGATAAATTTGGTGTTTAGTCCCATCCTTGTCAGAAACATTTTTAACTGGTTAACGGTGGTATTCTGTGCTTCGTCAAGAATAACGTATGCATTGCTTAAGGTGCGTCCCCGCATAAAAGCCAGCGGTGCAATTTGTATTGTCCCGTCTTTCATAAAATCCTCCAGTTTTTTTGGCGGAATCATATCCTGTAGAGCATCGTAAAGTGGCTGCAGATACGGATCGATTTTTTCTTTTAAATCGCCTGGTAAGAAACCGAGGTTTTCACCTGCCTCAACTGCCGGACGGCTTAAAATAACTTTCCTGATTTCTTTGTTTTTGAGCGCCTTTACTGCCAGGGCAATTGCTGTGTACGTTTTTCCGGTTCCTGCGGGCCCAATGGCAAAAATAAGATCATTTTTTACGTTTTCTTCTACTAAACGGCGTTGGTTTGGAGTTCTTGCCCTTACCGGTTTTCCACTGTTGCCAAAAACAATAATATCAGTTTCTCCATTTCCGTTTTCCTCAAAAGATGAAGTCCCTGACGCCAGAATTTCATGGATTGTTTCATCCGTTAAAATATTAAACTGGTAATAGTGGTCGAGAATAAGTGCAAATTTTTTTTCAAAATTTTCAATCTCTTTCTCTTCTCCCTGCACAAACAACGAATTGCCACGTGCTGTAATAATAATTTTAGGGAAAAGTTTTTTTATCAAATTAATTTTAGAATTGTTAACTCCGAAAAATTCCAGCGGATCAATTCCTTCAAGTAAAATTTGCTTGTCCAATACTAGTTATTTAAATTTTTGTTGCCCAAAATTAAAAAATAAAAACCACTAAATTATAAGAAGAGAAGGAAAGAAGATAACAGATTTCTTTCCTGGATTGAGGGCACACAAAATTTAGAACCTTTTAAACAAAGTTCTAAAAAGAATTAACAAATAAGCAGTTTACTTCGATAGCAGTTTTACGATCCAAAGAATCAAATAAAGGCCAAGCCCTAGTCCTGCCAAGAAAAATGCCACAACAAATGCAATTCTTACATGAGATTCTTTCATTCCGATTTTTTCGCCTACCCAGCCAGATACTCCTAAGATCATAATTTTTGTTTTTTTTATTAGCTATGAAAATAAACAAAAAAATGGAATTAATGTTGAAAAACATTTTCTTTTTGGAGGAATTTTATGCTCTATTTATCTGAACCTTTTCCGATTAAAGTGTATTAGCTCCCAAAAACAATATGCGAGTTAAAATTAAATCCAATTACCTTACCGGATTAGCTGTTTTTATTGTATCACTATCGCTCTACACCTTAACACTTGAACCAACAACCAGTTTCTGGGATTGCAGCGAGTTTATACTTTCGGCAAGTAAACTGGAGGTTAATCACCCGGCCGGGGCTCCTCTTTTTATGCTGCTTGGAAGGATATTTAGCTTTTTATCGTTTGGCAATCCGGAAAAGATTGCCTGGTCGATAAATTTTATGTCCGGTTTTTTTAGTGCACTTACAATATTCTTTCTGTTTAAAGTAATTGTTAAGTTGATTGGAAAAATTTCGGATAACCGCTTTTTGATAACAGGTAGTGCAGTAATTGGAGCATTAACATTTGCCGTAACCGATTCGTTCTGGTTCTCGGCAGTCGAGGGTGAGGTTTATGCGCTCTCTATGTTTTTTCTGATTCTGTCGTTTTGGGCAGCTTTAAAATGGGCAGCCGGTTTTAACCAGTCCGGCAACGAAAAATGGATTTTCTTTTTGGCTTTAATTACCGGGCTGGGAATAGGTGTTCATCTTCTGAACCTGCTTGTTTTGCCTTCTGTTGTAATGATTTTTGGCTTTAAACGATATGGATACTCAGTTAAAAGTCTGGTTCTGTCGTTTGTCGCCGGTGTTTTTGTTTTACTGGGTATTTTGTATGTGATGACTCCTGCCGTAATGAAAATGCTGGCATATTTCGATTATGTTTTTGTAAATAAATTCAATCTTCAGTTACACTCTGGAACAATATCAGGCATTGTTTTTATCCTTTTGTTATTTGTATTTCTGAACTATTATTTCAGAAAAAAAAACCGGGAAGTTGCACAGATTTTGGCAATATCTGTTTTGATGATTTTAATCGGCTTTTCTGTTTATTCTGTCAACCTGATTCGTTCGTCGGCCAATCCGCCTGTTAATTTTGGGCGTCCCGACAATATTTATTCATTAATTAATTACCTGAACCGGGAACAATATCCTAAACGTCCACTTATTTACGGGCAAAGCTATAATTCGCCGGTTACCGGTGTAAACGAACGTTTTTCGAAAAACTACCTGGATGGCAAGTACAAATCCATAGATCTTGCACCTACTTATGATTTCGACAGTAAGACAACAACCTTTTTCCCACGCATGTATAGCCGCGATGAGAAACATATTCAGACTTATAACTCGTGGATTGATATAAGAGGGAAACGGATTTCGGTTAAGCAACCATCCGGTCAACGGGAATTTTTAGTTGTGCCCCGGTTTTCTGACCACCTGAGGTATTTTATGAAGTATCAGTTTGGTTATATGTTTGGGCGATATTTTATGTGGAATTTTGTTGGCCGCCAAAACGATAGGCAGGGAAGGGGAGGATTATTAAATGGCAATTGGATTTCGGGAGTGAGATTTATTGATGATGCCAGGCTTGGACCACAGAATAAATTACCCGATTGGATGAAAAACAACAGGGGCAGGAACACCTACTTTTTTATTCCGTTCCTGTTAGGTTTGGCCGGAGCATATTTTCATTATAAAAAACACCGTCCGACTTTTTTTATTGTACTTGCCCTGTTTATCATGGGCGGACTCGGATTAACGGTTTATATAAACGAGGTTCCCATAACTCCGCGCGAGCGCGATTATGTTTTTGTAGGTGCATTTCTGGCGTTTTCAATCTGGATAGGAATAAGTTTTATGGCGATTGCGAATTATATCAGCAAAATATTCAAAACAGAAAAGATTTCTATTCCGGTTTTTGTATTACTTCTTGCTGCGGCCCCGGGATTGATGGCTTTTCAGAATTTCGACGACCATAACCGTGCCGACAGGTATGCTGCACACGATTTCGCTGCAAACATTCTGAATTCATGCCCGCAAAATACTATTCTTTTTACCAGCGGCGATAACGACACTTACCCGTTGCTTTACTGCCAGGAGGTTGAAGGGATAAGAACCGATGTGCGGGTTGTAATTATGCCTTTTTTGGCTGCAAACTGGTTTACCGATGGATTGAGAACTCAGAAATATGATGATGCCGGACTGCAAATGACATTACCGCAGAAAAAATACGATTCCGGTGATTTGGATTATATACCTGTTTTGGATAGAATAAGTCGTGACACATCGTGGAAAGAGGCGTTTGTTTTTCTTAAAAGCGACAACGAAAATGCGAAAGTAAAAATGAGCTCAGGTGAAAAAATGAATTTTCTGCCATTAACGAATCTGAATTTTCAAATTAAAGCTGAAGACAGAACCGGAGAAATAAAAGTATCGTTGAAAGACAAGAAATATCTGTACAAACACCAACTGGTTTTTTGGGATATTGTGAGTTCGAATGCCACATCGCGGCCTTTATGTTTTGTTTCTAAAGCCGAGGCTCAAAAATACGGCCTTAACCAGAACCTGCAATGCGAAGGGTTTGTGTATCGATTGGTACCTGAAAAGAGTAAATCGGGAAGTTTGTTCTCGATGGGTAACTGCGATGCCGAAAAAATGTATGAAAAACTGACCAACGATTTTAATTGGGGAAATATTTCAGACCCATCAGTGTATGTCGGCTGGAATACAATTTATAATTTAAATGTTTTTCAGGTAAGGAATGTGTTTAACGAAGTTGCATTAATGCTGCTACAACAAGGAAAAAAGGACAAAGCTGCGACATTGCTGGAGTTGAGTGCAGAACAATTTCCAGTTTCAAAAATTCCTTACGATATTTTTACCATCAGGCATATTGAATTAATGGTTAACTCTGGTTTGACCGAAAAAGCAATGGAATTATTTACCCAACTTGAAAAGAATGTTACTCAAACACTTCACTTTTATTTTGCCCTTCCTCAAAATAAACAGACCGGATTAAAAGATGAAATTCAACGGGAATTATATTATCTGAATAGTCTGGTTAGTATTTCTGAAAAATTCGGTGATAAAGATAAAACAGAGGTATTGAAAAAACAATTGGACGGATTTGTAAAGCAAATGTAGTTGAGTTGCTCATAAATTTAGGCCATGAAAATGCATAATCACGACTTTGCATTCAAACAGGTATCAGCAAAGAAAGGCAACATTCCGGCCGAATCAATTCTTATTGGGGAATTGTTTTGAGTGGTGTCGCAACCGGGTGTTAAAAACTGGCTGTTTCTAGGCTGAAAATTCATGATTGAGATAAACAAAACGAAAGAAACCAGTGCCGCTTTTAAAGGGATATTCGACCAGGAGAAAATCCATGAAAACATTCCCATGAAAGAATTCTGGGCAGTTTTGTAGGTACTGCTTTTGACCATAAAAGTGTACTCGAGCCGTTCGCGAACCGAAGTATTCGGTACAATTCCGGTCGCATCTTTTTCAAATAAGCGGGTTAGTTCATCATCGGTAATCATTCTGTTGTTCATGGTCATTTATTTACAGGATTTCTTTTTTATTAATTCTATTCGATAGTTCGAGGCGGGCATAATGCAATCTCGATTTTATAGTACCAACCGGCAAGTCAAGTATTTCTGAGATTTCTTTCAGACTAAAATTTTCTTTGTATTTCAAAATCAGAATCGACCGTTGGTTTTCATCAAGCATCTCCAGTTCGTTAAAAACCTTTGTAATCAGGTTTTCTTTGTCTATTGCCTGGCTGCCGGAGAATTCTTCGATAAACTGGTCAGGATTTTCTTCTGATTGCACAATCCTTCTCACTTCTCTTTTTCTGTATTCGTTTTTACACATGTTGTGTGCAACAGAAAAAATCCATTTCGAGAATTTATATTGCTGGTTAAACAGCTCTGGTTTATGAATAATTTTCAGAAAAATATCCTGCAAAAAGTCGTTAGCCAGTTCACTGTCGCTACCCAACATTCGATAAAAAAAGTAATACAGCCTTTCGTTATACCGGTTGTATAACTCGTTAAAAGCAGCCTGATCGCCATTCTTTACAGCTGCCATTATTGTTTCATCAGTTAACTCTATATTTTGCTTTTTAAAAATCACTTCTTTGTAAAAATAGTAAAAACAAGTAATCCGTATGCCCCTAATATAATTACAGGGGCAAGGGTAATTCTACGGTAACTAAAAACAGCTTCGTTAAATTCGCCAGGTATTTTCGCCGGGCCTGCCATTAATCCATATCCCAAAGCCAATAAGATTATAACTAATGTCAATAAAAAATATTTTTTGCGATTAAAAATTTTCATCTTTACCATACAATTCTGGTATTTATTTATGTAGTACACGCAAAATCAAAAAGGTTCATTTTTTCTGAAATTTTTTAACTGTTTCTAATCTCGATAATGACAAAGGTTTATGGAAAGAAAAGTAGAGGAGTTTAAACGATTACTTGAAATAATGGACGAGCTCCGCGAAAAGTGTCCGTGGGATAGAAAGCAAACCCTGGAATCGTTACGAAAGTTAACCATTGAAGAGACTTATGAGTTGGGCGATGCCATTCTTCAGAATAATTTACAGGAAATTAAAAAGGAACTTGGCGATTTAATGCTTCATATTGTCTTTTATTCAAAAATAGGCTCGGAAGAAGGCGAATTTGATGTTGGCGATGTACTTGAAGGAATTAATGACAAATTGGTTTACCGCCACCCACACGTTTTTGGTGAGGTCGATGTAGATGGTTCGGCTAAAAAGGTGGAGGAGAACTGGGAGGCTTTAAAACTAAAAGAAAAGGGCGGAAATCGAAGAGTTTTAGAAGGTGTTCCGGCTGCTATGCCGGCATTGGTAAAGGCAAACCGTATTCAGGAAAAAGCAAGTGGTGTTGGATTTGATTGGGAGTACCGCGAACAGGTGTGGGACAAAGTAAAGGAAGAAGTGGATGAACTCAGTCATGAAATTGCAAATGTTGATAAGGATAAAATTGAAGCTGAATTTGGCGACTTGTTTTTTGCCTTGGTAAATGCAGCCCGTTTATACGGTGTCGACCCTGAAGCAGCTTTGGAGCGTACCAACCTGAAATTTATGAAGCGGTTTAATTACCTTGAGAGTCAGACTTTATTAAAAGGTAAAAACTTGCACGATATGAGTCTGGCGGAAATGGATGAAATTTGGGAAGAGGCGAAGAAGTTTGAGTAGGCAGTGGTCAGTCGCAGTTGACGCGAATAGCACCAGCTATTTAAGGAAATTTCAACGCAGAAGTAGTGAAAAAGACGAATAATAGAATGATTGGATAAATTTTAAACAGTCTTAAATACCAATACCTATGAAAAAGTTAATTGTGATAATTGCGATAATTATTTTTGCAGCATGTACTTCGCAACCTTCAGGAGAAAATTCTACTGTATTAAAAACTACACTTACCAAAGCTGAGCTTCAAGACAAAATTAAGGGTGGTTGGGCTGGTCAGGTAATCGGTTGTACATTTGGCGGGCCTACCGAGTTCAGGTTTAAAGGATCGATGATAAATGACTATCAGCCCATTCCGTGGAACGATTCGTTGTGCCTGTGGTGGTACAATAATGCTCCGGGTTTATACGACGATGTATACATGGATTTAACTTTTGTAGATGTATTCGAGAAAGAGGGATTGAATGCACCGGCAAGTTCTCATGCACTGGCTTTTGCAAACGCCGAATATGCATTGTGGCATGCCAATCAGGCAGCCAGGTACAACATACTAAACGGAATAATGCCGCCACAATCGGGGCACTGGCTAAACAATCCGCACTCCGACGATATCGATTTTCAGATTGAAGCTGATTTTGCAGGCTTGATGGCGCCCGGAATGGTAAACGTGGCATCGGAAATTTGCGATAAAATTGGGCATATTATGAATTACGGAGACGGTTGGTACGGAGGAGTTTATGTTGCTGCCATGTATTCGCTGGCATTTGTTTCTGATGATATTGAACAGGTTGTTACCGAGGCGTTAAAAGCAATTCCCGCAGAGTCGGAATTTTATAAATGTATGTATGATGTAATTAATTGGTACCATCAATATCCTGATGATTGGAAGAGTACCTGGTTTGAGGTAGAGAAGAAATGGTCGGCCGATATTGGATGTCCCGATGGTGTTTTCCGCGATTTTAATATTGATGCAAAAATTAATGCTGCCTATATTTTAATCGGACTGTTATACGGAGAGGGAGATTACTCAAAAACACTGGAAATATCGACCCGGTGCGGACAGGATTCTGATTGTAACCCGGCAAGTGCAGGAGGTATTCTGGGAACAATGCTTGGTTACTCTAACATTCCGGAATTCTGGAAAAAGCCGGTTTACCCGGTTGAAGACATGAATTTTAAATACACTACTATGTCGCTTAACGATGTGTATGAAATTGGAACCAAACATGCTCTTGCAACACTTTCAGAAAACGGTGCAAAAACAGACAATGACAATATTGAGTTGCCTGTACATCAGATTAAACCGGTGAAGCTCGAAGCAGGTTTTGAAGGCCATTTTCCCGTTGAACGAAAGGATATTCGTCAGAAAATTAATCAGGAAACTCCTGAATTAATCCTTGAGTTTACAGGTAACGGATTCGCATTGACCGGTTGGGCAGTAAGCAATACCGGCGATGCAGAAATTAAACTGGAGATGAGTATCGATGGTGGCGAAGCAGAAGAATTTGTTATGCCAACTACTTTTCGTACACGAAAGCACGAACTGGCCTGGAAATATCAATTGCAAGAGGGAAAACATAAAGTCAGTATAAAAATGTTAAATCCTGAAAAAGGATTACAGATTGATGTGGGCGACCTGATAATGTACAGTTCGAAAAAAATTGAGAATACCTGGAAAGAGAATTAATTAAAACAAAAAAGGACAGGCGGGCGCCTATCCTTTTCACTAACTAAACCAATAAAACTAATCAAACCTAAACTTATGAACTAAAACTATGGTGCAAATATATGTTGAAAAACATAAAAACTGATTAATTGAATGTTAAAAAATGTGTTTTATAACATATCTTAACTGAATGTTAAGAAACAAAAAAGCCTTTTATCATTTCGATAAAAGGCTTTTACAATTTGTAAGGTGAGATTGTTATTCGTTAGATTTATTTTCTTCTCCTGCTATTGAGTCGCGCATTGAAGTGTCGGCCATAATATTTTTGTATTTCATGTAGTCCATAATCCCAAGGTTCCCCGAGCGGAATGCTTCTGAAATGGCCAATGGTACCTGCACTTCTGCTTCAATAACTTTTGCCCGGGCTTCCTGAGCTTTTGCAATCATCTCCTGCTCAAGTGCAATAGCCATGGCACGGCGTTCCTCTGCTTTAGCCTGTGCAATATTTTTATCTGCTTCTGCCTGGTCCATTTGTAAACTGGCACCAATGTTTTTACCAATATCAATATCAGCAATATCAATGGAAAGGATTTCAAAAGCGGTACCTGCATCCAATCCTTTTTCTAGTACCACCCGCGAAATAAAATCAGGGTTTTCAAGCACTGCTTTGTGTGAGTGCGATGAGCCAATAGACGATACAATACCTTCTCCAACACGTGCTAAAACCGTTTCTTCTCCGGCGCCACCAACCAGTTGTTTAATATTAGCCCGAACAGTTACACGTGCTTTTGAAATCAACTGAATACCATCTTTTGCAACAGCTGTAACCGGAGGCGTATTAATAACTTTCGGATTAACCGACATTTGAACAGCTTCAAAAACATCGCGACCGGCTAAATCAATTGCAGTAGCCATATTAAATGGTAATTCAATATTTGCCTTTGCTGCCGAAACCAGTGAATGTACAACATTTGCCACATGTCCGCCTGCCAGGTAATGGGCTTCAAGTGCATCGCGGCTTAACGGCACATCAGCTTTTGTGCCTTCAATTAATGCCCGCACAATAACTCCCGGGGGAACTTTCCTGAAACGCATCAGAAACAATTGAAGTAACGAAATTTTGACTCCTGAAACCAAAGCTGAAAACCATAAGCCTATTGGTATAAAATAGAGGATAATAAACAGTAATACAATTACGCCAATTATTAATCCCCATGATCCGATTGATTCTATCATTTTTTTATTTTTTAAAAGGTTCTACTATTATTTTATTGGAAACAATTTTAATCACTTTTATTTCGGTGTTATGGTCAATAAATGCACCTGTAGATTGTGCTTCCACCACTTCGCCGTTTACCTTCGCTTTGCCCATTGGTGCCAAACGGCCTATTGCTTTTCCTACATCGCCAACGGTAATTTTTTCGCTGTCAACCAAATCAACTTTACCGCCAATTTTGTTATCAAGAATCATTTTTTTCCCGGCTCTCGATTTAAAAAAATAATAAATCATGGCGGGTGCTAAAACCAAAACAACAGCCAGTGTTATAAATCCAATTCCAATACCGTATTCTGAAAATGCAATGTATACGCTTGCTCCCAAAAGCAAAAAACCACCAATACCTGCAATGGTAACTCCCGGTATTACTGCGAATTCAATTAATAAAAGCAGGAGGCCTAATAAAATGAGTAAAATAATGGCAAATATTGTCATGTCAGTTAATCTATAGTAGCTTCTAATTCGCGTTCTATTAATGCTTCTTTCATTGGTTTCAGGGCTTCAAAACCACCTCTTTTTACATCACACTTTCCTTTGTAATGTACAAGCATGGTGCACTGTGCAGCCTGTTCGTAACCGTGGTTGCAAATATCTATTAATGCATCAATTACATAATCGAAAGTATGCACATCATCGTTGTGTAATATCAGGTGTTTTTTATCAACAACTTTTTCATTGTAATCTTCCGCCGGACTTTTTTTTGTCTCTTTCAGTGTCATTTTGCTTTTTCTATTTCTTTAGCCTCTTTCAAAGTTATTCTTTTTCCGTTAAAATACGGTACAATATAAGCATCTTCTACACCTTCCTGCCTAACCTGTTTCTTCATTTTTACTGCATCGTCGTAGTTGGTGAGGTTGCCGGTGGTATATACAACCACGCCATTCTCGTCGGTGTAATTTTCAATCTTACGAATATATGATAATTTATCAAACAACCTTTTTACATAAGCTGGTAATCCGCGGCTGTATGCTCCAATTTGTATTTTATAAATTAGTTCATCTTCCGCATCGTCTTCATTTTGCCTGGTAATTTCCGTTGCAACCAGCAACTCACCCGGGACAATAATATTTGAGCTGTCAATTATTTCTTCCTGAACTGATTTAGCTTCTTCTGTTACAGCTAAACAATTTTCAAGCTCAATAATAAAGGCTTCTTTTTCATCAGAAGGAGCATTTTGCCAGTATTCATTTTCAATTTGTTTCGATTCTATAAACAGACTTTTAATTTCGCTCTGTTTATGGTAAATCTCAGTTTCTGCTGCAAGAATTTTTTCGCCTAACGATTGTTTTTCATTCCACACATCAGTAGAACCATATTCTTCGCGCAATTTATCTGCCTCTTTTTGTTGAATATTCAGTTCTTTCTGATATTTATTTCCTTTGCAAAATAATTTCAGTCCCTTTTTTGTATGGAAATGCGTGGTGTCTAAATATGTTATTTCACTATTTATAACAAAGTTTATGAGGTCGGTAACAATTATTTTTTTAGGTTTCTCAATTGTGGTGCTGATCGAATCTTCAACACTAATGTCAATTGAGTCGGCAGAATCAACAGAATCTATAACTATTAGATTTATTTCTTCATGTTCGGTTACTTTTGGAAGTGGAACTGGCATTACATCCTCTGCCTTTGTTGCTTCTTTCGTCTCAAAAGGGTTAATTTTATCGTAACATTGTTGAATTTTTTCTTCCAGGTTTACTTTCTCAGCCTCTGTAATATCAGTTTTTTTCTGGTGCCGTTTGTAATGTTTCAGTGCATCGTCCCACATGCTTTTTGCATGATACTGAATACCCAGATAATAGTCAGCTTTCATAGGTGATTCACCTATGCTGCCATTTAATAAATAAACTATTTCATTGGTCCCGTAATGCCCGTTTTCTGTCCGGCATGCACCATAAAAATAATTAACCATCAGGTGGTCAGGCTTTTCATTAATAAGTTTTTTGAAAATTACTTCGGCCTCATTATAGTTCTCTTCATCGAAAAGTTGAATCGCCTTTACCAACGGGTTTTGCTGGCCGTCTGCAATTGTATAAACAGACGAAAACAAAATGAAAATCAATATTGTTAAAAGTGCATTGGTTTTTTTAAAATTCATTACAAAAACGGTTTCATATATTAAACACTGTAAATTTACTAAAAATGTATCTTTTATGAATTAAATGGTAAATTGAATTAACCGTTAAGAAGTGATTTTTAAACCTGAGATATATTATTTAATAATATATATTTGCATAACTGAATTTAACTGGAACAATGACAAAACTAAGTGTTGGAGATAAAGCTCCTGATTTTGAGGGTATAAACCAGAATGGAGATAAGGTTAGGTTGAGAGATTTTAAGGAAAAAAAATTAATACTCTATTTTTATCCGAAAGATAACACTCCCGGCTGTACTGCAGAAGCATGTAATTTGAACGACAATTATGGCGACTGGTTGAAAAAGGGATTCGAAGTAATTGGTGTTAGTCCTGACAGCGAAAATTCTCATCAGAAATTCATCGGTAAATATGGATTAAGATTTAACCTTATTGCTGATACTGAAAAAGAAATTCTTCAGGCATATGGTGCATGGGGATTAAAAAAACTGTATGGCAAAGAGTACATGGGAGTTTTGCGAACTACGTTTGTGATTGATGAAAACGGTATAATTTCAGAGGTATTTACAAAAGTGAAAACTAAAGACCATACCAATCAGATTATTGAAGCATTAAACATATAACCTTAACAAAACATGACAAAAGAAGAAAAAAGTCAGATGAATAAGGAGAAGCTGAAAGCACTTCAGCTTACAATGGATAAAATTGAAAAAAGCTATGGTAAAGGATCGATTATGAGGATGGGCGACCAGCCGGTTGACAATATTGCTTCCATTGCCTCGGGTTCCATAGCCCTTGATGTTGCCCTGGGGGTTGGTGGTTATCCAAAAGGAAGGGTAATAGAAATTTACGGACCCGAATCATCAGGTAAAACAACCCTGGCTATTCATGCCATTGCCGAAGCACAGAAAGCAGGAGGTGTTGCAGCTTTTATTGATGCCGAGCATGCTTTCGATCCTTATTACGCAAAAAAATTAGGTGTTGACATCGATGAACTTTTAATTTCTCAACCCGACAGTGGCGAGCAGGCACTGGAAATTACCGATAACCTGATCCGCTCCGGGGCATTGGATATTGTTGTAATCGACTCGGTTGCAGCACTTACCCCCAAGGCCGAACTGGAAGGTGAAATGGGCGAATCTAAAATGGGGCTGCAGGCAAGGTTAATGTCGCAGGCACTTAGAAAACTAACTGCCAACATTAACAAAACAAAAACTTGTTGCATTTTTATTAACCAGTTGCGAGAGAAAATCGGGGTAATGTTCGGTAATCCTGAAACAACAACGGGTGGTAATGCTCTTAAATTTTATTCTTCGGTGCGACTGGATATTCGCCGCATCGGGCAGGTAAAAGACGGAGAAGAAGTACAGGGTAACCACGTACGTGTAAAAGTCGTAAAAAACAAGGTTGCTCCGCCTTTCCGAAAAGCTGAATTCGATATAATGTACGGCGAAGGAATTTCCAAATCAGGTGAAATTATCGATTTGGGTGTTCAGTATAATATTATTAAGAAAAGTGGTTCGTGGTTCAGTTATGGCGAAACCAGACTTGGACAGGGCCGCGAGACCGTACGAAATTTAATTATTGATAATCCGGAACTGGCCATGGAGCTGGAAACCAAAATTATTGAAGCAATAACAGGAACAGCATTAGAATAAACTATACTTAAAGACAGATAGTGCCGGGTGAATTGCTTCTGTCGATTCACCCGGTTTTTTTAATAACCGATTAAAAATATAGTATGAAAGTGTTAAAGTTCGGCGGAACATCAGTTGGTTCGGCCGCAAACATTAAGAGGGTAAAAAACATTGTTCAAAATCAGAACGATGATGTAATTGTAGTAGTTTCAGCCCTTGGAGGCATAACCGATAAAATTCTTACGGCAGCGCGCAATGCTGCCTCTCATACAGGCGACTTTCATACAGAACTGACCGAAATAAGAAGAAAACATGACGAAACAATTCAGGAGCTTTTTAATGGTTCAGACCAGATAAAAAGTATTGTGGAAGAGTTGCTCGACGAGCTGGAACAAATTCTTACCGGAATTACCCTGGTAGGCGAATTAACTGCAAAAACACTCGACAGAATTGCTGGTATTGGCGAACGGATTTCGTCTAATATAGTGGCTAAATTTGTGGGTGCTGAAAGAAAAGATTCTTCAGAGTTTATCAAAACTGACAGCAATTTTGGAAAAGCAACGGTAAATTTTGGGGTTACCAATAAAAATATTCAGGAAACTTTTAAAAGCTTTAAAGGTATTGCCGTTGCCCCGGGATTTATTTCAAAAAACAGTAAAGGCGAATTTACTACACTTGGACGGGGTGGATCAGATTTTACCGCAGCAATTATTGCAGCTGCGTTAGATGTAGAAATTTTGGAGATATGGACTGATGTAAATGGTTTTATGACTGCAGATCCACGCGTCATCAATAATGCGTACACCATCCCGGAATTAACGTATTCAGAGGCCATGGAGCTTTCGCATTTTGGTGCAAAAGTAATTTATCCACCTACAATTTTACCGGTTTATAAAAAAGGCATTCCTATTGTTATTAAAAATACTTTTATGCCGGAAAATCCCGGTACCATGATTACCAAAAGCGGTAAAAATGGCTTCGACAGGCCGATTAAAGGTATTTCCTCAATTTCGGGAATTACCCTGGTAACCTTGCAGGGATTAGGTATGGTTGGAGTTACCGGTATTTCAATGCGGTTATTTTCAGCATTGGCCCGCGAGAATATTAATGTAATCCTTATTTCACAGGCATCTTCCGAGAATTCGATAAGTGTTGCCATTGACGAACATGCAGTTGATTTGGCCGATAATGCTATCAGAGAGGAATTTGAAAAAGAGATTGTAACCGGGCAGATCAATAAAATTGAGATGGAAAGCGGGCTTTCTGTTGTTGCTATTGTGGGAGAAAATATGAAGCACACAACCGGTATCGCAGGAAAATTATTCTCTACAATAGGTAAAAGCGGTGTAAATATTATTGCCATTGCACAGGGAGCCTCGGAGTTAAATATTTCGTGGGTTGTTAAAAAAGAAGAACTTCGCAAAACACTGAATTCTGTTCACGAATCCTTCTTCCTTTCCGAAAATGTAGAGTTAAACATTTTTCTGATGGGAATTGGCACCGTTGGCGGAAACCTTTTGCAGCAACTTGAAAAGCAACAGGAAAAGCTATTGATTGAGAAACACCTGAGATTGAAACTAACAGGTGTTGCCAACTCTGAAAAAATGCTGTTTAACCGCGAAGGCATAGATATTTCAACTTTTAAAGAGAGCCTTGGTAAATCTGAAAAACAATCTGATTTCCAGGGATTTCTTAACGAAATGAAAGCAATGAATATTTACAACTCAGTATTTGTAGATTGTACCGCTTCTGACGATGTTGCGACCATTTACAAAGAGATTCTGAACTCGAATATTTCGGTTGTAACAGCCAATAAAGTTGCCGCTTCTTCTGATTATTCAAACTATGCCGAATTAAAGAAAATAGCTAAACGAAAAGGTGTAAAATTTTTGTTCGAGACAAACGTTGGGGCAGGATTACCGATTATCAATACTTTAAACGATTTGGTTAACTCAGGCGATAGAATTTTAAAAATTGAAGCGGTTCTTTCAGGAACACTGAATTATATATTTAATACAATTTCAGAAGAAATACCATTTAGCAAGACTATCAGAATGGCAAAAATCGGAGGGTACTCCGAACCGGACCCGAGGGTTGATTTAAGTGGTGTTGACGTGGCACGAAAAATTTTAATCCTGGCACGCGAATCGGGCTACCAGATTGAAATGGATGACGTTACAATAAATCGTTTTATGCCGGATTCATGTTTTAAAGGAAGCCTGGATGAATTCTGGAATGGGATTGCTGACTTAGATGCTGAGTTCGAACAAAACAGAAAGAAACTGGAAGCTGAGGATAAAAAATGGCGTTTTGTGGCCAGTTTCGAAAACGGAAAAGCTGAAGTTGGATTACAGGTTGTAGATTCATCCCATCCGTTTTATGACCTCGAAGGAAGCAATAACCTGGTGATGTATACCACAGAAAGGTATAACGAATTTCCGATGCTGATAAAAGGTTACGGGGCAGGAGCATCGGTAACAGCAGCAGGAGTTTTTGCCGATTTAATTAAGGTTTCGAATATTTGATAGAGATGAAGTACATAATAATATTAGGCGATGGAATGTCGGATGAGCCATTAAAAGATTATGACGGCAAAACTCCACTCCAGATGGCAAACAAGCCGCATATCGACTGGCTGGCAAAAAACGGACGTTCGGGGCAGTTAATCACAGTTCCCGAAACTATGCATCCGGGAAGTGAAATTGCTAATATGGCTGTGCTGGGTTACGATGTGGAAAAGGTTTTTGAGGGCAGGGGAGTACTTGAAGCTGCCAGCATTGGAGTTGAACTGGAACCCGGTGATTTGGGATTGCGCTGCAACCTGATTACCATTGAAAACAAACGAATTAAAAATCACTCAGCAGGGCACATTTCCAACGAAGAAGCTACAGAACTTATTAAGTTTTTAGATGATAACCTGGGAAGCGACAGGGTGAATTTTTACCCTGGGGTATCATACCGGCACCTGTTGGTGATAAAGAATGGGGTGAAAGATTTTCAATGCACACCACCACACGATGTGCCGGGAACATTGTATAACGAAGTTTTACCAAAACCGAAGTCGGAAAGTGCACAAAAAACCTCAGACCTGGTTACCGATTTAATTAACCGGTCGCAGGAACTATTGGAAAATCACCCTGTAAATGTTAAACGTAAAGCAGAAGGAAAAGATCCGGCCAACAGCATTTGGCCATGGTCGCCAGGGTATAAACCTGCAATGCCAACATTAAAGGAAATGTTTGGTATTGAAAACTCTGCTGTAATATCAGCGGTCGATTTAATTCAGGGAATTGGTGTTTATGCCGGTATGAAAGTAATTAAGGTTGAAGGAGCTACAGGTTTGTACGACACAAATTACGAAGGGAAAGCCGCAGCAGTTGTTAATGCAATTAAAAATAACGATTTGGTTTATCTGCACATTGAAGCAAGCGATGAGGCAGGCCATGAAGGAGATGTTGAGTTGAAAACCAAAACTATAGAATACCTCGACCAGCGGGTTGTAAAATATATTCTGGAAGAAACCTCTAAAATGGATGAAGAGGTCGCCATTGCAATTTTACCCGACCACCCGACTCCATGTGAACTAAAAACACATACAAGGGAGCCGGTTCCGTTTGTTATTTATAAACCGGGCAACCAACCTGATGATGTGAACGTTTACAATGAATTTGAGACCCAAAGGGGAGCTTTCGGCTTGCTAAAAGGAGCTGAATTTATGCAAGCATTCCTGAATGAAGATTAATAACATTTAATTTTTACCTTTTTAAGCATATGCGATATTACAGCACAAATAAAAATACACCAGAGGTTTCGTTAAAGGAGGCAGTTGTGAAAGGGTTGGCAGCTGATAACGGGCTGTTTATGCCTGAACGAATTGAAAAGTTCGATTCCTCATTTTTCGATACTATACAGAATCTTTCGTTTCAGGAAATAGCTTTTGAAGTAGCTAAAAAGTTTTTTGGCGAAGATATTGAGGAAAAGAAGCTGAAAGAGATTGTTTTTGATACCCTTCAATTTGATTGTCCGGTTGTTAAGGTGACTGACACGATTTACTCACTCGAACTTTTTCATGGGCCAACTCTTGCCTTTAAAGATGTGGGAGCCCGGTTTATGGCCCGTCTATTGAATTATTTTCTTGGCGAGAAAGAGGAACTGGTTAATGTTTTGGTTGCCACATCAGGCGATACCGGAAGCGCGGTTGCAAATGGTTTTCTTGGAGTTCCGGGAATTCATGTTTACGTGTTGTATCCAAAAGGTAAAGTGAGCAGGATTCAGGAGTCGCAGTTTACTACGTTAGGGAAAAATATAACAGCAATAGAAATTGACGGAACGTTTGATGACTGCCAGCATTTGGTGAAAACTGCATTCCTCGACGAAGAACTGAATAATAAACTTAAATTGACATCAGCCAATTCAATTAATGTAGCCCGGTTTTTGCCGCAGGCATTTTATTATTTTAATGCCTATGCCCGGTTAAAACAACAGGGAGTGCTCGAAAATAAAGAGTTTGTTGTTTCGGTGCCGAGTGGAAATTTTGGAAACCTGACAGCAGGTTTGGTTGCCCGCGAAATGGGCTTGCCGGTGGCAAAATTTATTGCGGCGAATAATGAAAATGATGTGGTCTTTCATTATTTAAACACTGGGGAATATAAACCACGTCCTTCGGTTGAAACCATTGCAAATGCCATGGATGTTGGCGCGCCAAGTAATTTTGCCCGGATTCTCGATTTGTATCAACACTCTCATAAAACTATTTCTGAATTGATAAAAGGATATCGTTATTCTGATGACGAAATCAGAAAAGTAATTAAACAGGTTTATAATGAAACCGGATATTTATGCGATCCGCACGGCGCATGTGGAATAGAAGCGTTAAACGAGTACCTTACTGATGACCAGGTTGGCGTATTCCTGGAAACAGCACATCCTGCCAAATTCACCGAAACGGTTGAAGAAGTAATTGGGGAAGGAAAAGTTGAATTACCCGACAAACTGGCAAGATTTATGGAAGGAAAAAAAAGAAGCGCATCTCTAAATAAAGAGTATAAGGTGTTTAAAGGCTTTTTGAGTGAAACTTCCTGATAATAAAGCGATTCTGAGTTGGGTAATTTAGTATTGAAATTGTTTTAAATCGAAATAATCTGTCTTTCAGAATTAGGAATTTTGAAATAGAGTATTACTTTTGTATACATAACGGAATATTATTTATACAGAGTATTACTTTCCGTTATGGAATGTTAGCAAAACAAATTATGAGACAACTTAAGATAACCAAGCAAGTTACTAATCGCGATACCCTGTCGCTCGATAAGTACTTGCATGAAATCGGGAAGGTTGAATTGTTGTCTGCAGAAAAAGAGGTTGAACTTGCCAAACGCATCAAAAAAGGAGACCACGAAGCACTCAAAACATTAATCAAAGCTAATCTAAGATTTGTAGTTTCGGTTTCGAAACAGTATCAGAACCAGGGATTGAGTTTACCCGACCTGATTAACGAAGGAAACCTTGGCCTAATAAAAGCTGCTGAACGGTTTGATGAAACCCGTGGATTTAAATTTATTTCTTACGCCGTTTGGTGGATTCGTCAGTCAATATTGCAGGCACTGGCCGAACAGGCACGTATCGTTCGTTTGCCATTAAACAAAATAGGGTCGATAAATAAAATAAACAAGGCATTTAATAAGTTAGAGCAAGAGTTTCAGCGCGAACCCACCCTTGATGAAGTTGCTAAGTTAATGGAATCGAAACCTGAGTTTATCGAGGATTCCATGAATTTTTCAAATATACACGTTTCAATGGATGCACCGCTGCGCGACGAGGAAGGAAATAATTTATACGATGTACTTTTAAACGACGATTCTCCAAAACCTGACGAGGGATTAATTAATGGTTCGTTAAGAACAGAAATTGAGCGATCGTTGGCAACTTTAGGTGACAGAGAAGCTGAAATTCTCCGGTTCTATTTTGGATTGAATGGTTATCAACAACATACTCTGGAAGAAATAGGAGACGAATTTGGCCTTACAAGAGAACGTGTACGTCAGATAAAAGAAAAGGCAATAAAAAAACTTAAAAACCAATACCGGAACAGATTATTAAAATCTTATCTCGGTCAATAAATGTTTAATGAATGAAGAAATTGGTTGCACCCTCAATTTTATCAGCTGATTTTAATCACCTTGGAAGAGATATTGAAATGATAAACCGGAGCGAGGCCGATTATATTCATTTCGATGTAATGGATGGCGTTTTTGTTCCGAATATCTCTTTTGGCATACCGGTTATTGAGCATGTAAACCGAATTGCTACAAAACCGCTGGATGTTCACCTGATGATTGTCAATCCGGATAAGTTTATTCAACCATTTGTTAAAGCAGGAGCAACAATTTTAACGGTTCATTACGAAGCCTGTAATCATTTACACAGAACTGTGCATTCGATAAAAGATCAGGGCATTAAAGCCAGCGTTTGTTTGAATCCACACACACCGGTTTCTGTTTTGGAAGAAATAATTTCTGAGCTCGATATGGTATTAATAATGTCGGTAAATCCGGGTTTTGGAGGGCAAAGTTTTATTGATAATACATACCGTAAAGTGAAACAACTCCGCGAGATGGTTGATAATGTTAATCCTGACTGTTTAATTGAAGTAGATGGTGGCGTAAATTTCGAAACAGGAAAAAAACTTTTCGAAGCGGGAGCCAATGTTTTGGTTGCAGGTAGTTTTGTATTTAATTCAGAAGATCCGGTTGCAACCATTAAGGGATTAAAATCGCTATAAATTTATATCAACTTTTTTACAAACCTCATTTGTAATTGCCGTATTCTGCGTGGGCATATCGCGCAACATGCAATCAGCTGTACAACCAGAGCAATTATGTTGAATTGTGGTTTTATTATTCTGTGAATTAGATTTTTGTGGCTTTCTTTTTACTCGAATCTGATTATAAATTTTTATAACAGCCAAAGTAACTGCCGATCCAATTATCATATATGTTAATATTTCCTGCAACATGCTTTACACCATTAAGTTTGCGATATTATACACAATAAATCCAGTAATCCATGCTAGTGAGGTAGTATAAAGAACCTCAAACGCTGCCCATTTCCACGAGCCGGCTTCGTTTTTAATGGTCGCAATAACGCCAATACAAGGGAAATAGATGAGAATAAATATTAGAAATGCCAGACCTGCAGGTGTGGTAAACACTTTTTGGCCTTTCCTTTTCCCGGTTATATGAACCTCATTTTGTAGTTTATTTTGAAGATTTGCGCTGGTTTCATCATCCGGAGCCTGATAAAGAACTCCCATTGTACTGACGATAATTTCTTTGGCGGGCAACCCGGCAACCAGGGCGATACTCATTTTCCAATCGAAACCGAGCGGCCTCAATGCAGGTTCAATAAATTTGCCTGTTCTTCCCAAATAGGAATTTATTAAACGGTCAGTTTCCTGTTCCTGTTCAATTTTAGTGATTAAATTTTCTTTTTCTGCAACACTAATCCCGTCATCGCTGGCAACTTGTTCAATTTGAGTCTGAAATTCCTTTGTCTTTTCAGTTTCGCGGGGGAAATATTCCAAAGCCCATATAATTATAACTCCCAAAAGAATAACTGTCCCGATTTTTTTCAGGTAGTGTTGAGTTTTGTCCCACATGTGGTAAATAATATTCCTGAATGTAGGTAACCGATACGTTGGAAGCTCCATAACAAACGGTGTTTCTTTGTTTTTAAAAACCGTTTTATTCAGAATCTGAGCTGTAATAAAGGCAAATATTATTCCCAGAGCATAAATGCCAATCAAATACCAGGCATGATATTTCTGGAACAATGCACTAATAATCAGGATGAATACAGGTAGCCGGGCGCTACACGACATAAACGGAATAATCAGCATGGTGAGTATTCTGTCGCCACGGTTTCTCATGGAGCGGGTTGCAAGAATTGCGGGAACATTACAACCAAAACCCATTATCATCGGAATAAACGACCGCCCGTGCAATCCGAAACGGTGCATTATTTTATCCATTATAAAAGCTGCACGGGCCATATATCCCGAACCTTCGAGAAGCGATATAAAAAAGAAAAGAATAATAATATTTGGCAGGAAAACCAATACACTTCCGGCACCACCAATTATGCCATCTACCAATAAATCATTTAACATTCCATTTGGCAAAGTTTGCGAAATGAAACTTCCCAGAGCTGCAACGCCCTGGTCAATCCACTTCATTGGGTAGGCGCCTAACTTAAATGTTGCCCAAAACATAAAGAAAAGTATTGCTGTAAAAATTGGAAGGGCTAAAAATCGATTGGTTAATATATTGTCAATTTTTTCCGAGCGGGTGGTTTTTGCAGCATTCGGATTGTTGTACGTTTCTTTTAAAGCACCGGTAATAAAACTGTATTTGGCGTTTGTAATTACTGTTTCATTGTCATCATTTTCCAGTAATTCAATTTTACGTATTTCATTTTCAGAGGCCTCTTTTATATCCTGAAAGTTTGGATAATGCGAGAGTAACTCAATTACCTGGTTGTCTTTCTCGAGTAATTTTATAGCAAGAAAGCGCGATGAAAGCTTATCGGTAATTGGTTTATCTACTTTTATTTTTTGCCGGATAATTTTAATCGATTCTTCCAGCTCTTTACCGTAATTAATATGAATATGCCTCGAAACGGAGTCTTTCCCCTCAAAAACTTCTATTATTTTATCTGCAAGTTTATTAAGTCCTTTACCTTTCGAACTGACTGTTGGTATAACAGGTATTCCAAACAGTTTTGCCAAAGCATCCCGGTCGAGAGTGTGTTTGTTCCGTTTCAACTCATCGAACATGTTTAAAGCTATTATTATACGCAAATCCATGTCGATTAGCTGGGTGGTTAAAAACAGGCTTCTTTCAAGGTTGGTGGAGTTAACAACGTTAATTACAATATCGGGAGTTTGTTCGTATATAAATTTTCGTACAAATATCTCTTCTTTCGAATAGGCTGTTAAACTGTAAGTTCCCGGTAAATCGAAGAAATTAAAGGTATAACCCTGTCTTTTCAAGGTTGCCTTTTTTATATCGACCGTAACACCTGGATAATTTCCAACTTTTTCTTTTGCTCCCGAAATAAAATTAAAAAGAGTCGTTTTCCCACAGTTAGGATTTCCTACCAGTGCAATGTTTATTGTTTTTGTCCTTTCTGACTGGTTTACCAAACTGATATTTCGGTCGATAATTCCTTCGTAACTTCCGTTTAATTTTACGTCAAATTCATTAACCGGAACAACTTCAATTAAATCAGCTTCCGATTTTCGGAGGGAAACATTGTAGTTCAGTATTTTAAATTCTATCGGTCCGTTAAAGGGCGCCGTTTTAATAACTTTTACTTCTTTCCCCTTAATAAAGCCCATTTCAGAAATTCTTTTCCGAAAAGAGCCATGCCCCAGCGCTTTTATTATTATTACCGTCTCACTTTGTTTAACTTCACTGAGTTTCACAATCCCCTTTGTTTTTTATATTTAAATTAAATAAAAATAAGCCTACAAAGATATTCAAATTCTATTCAGGAAAAATAAAAATTGCATGTTCTTAAAATAGTTGTAACAAGTAATTATTTTTGCAGTAACTAAAGGGGATGATGGAAGAAGATAAGTTTTATAAAAACATTCAGAAAGCACTGGAAGATCTTCCGGAAAATTATAACATTCTGGAAGAACAAATTGATATTGATGTGCAGATGAAGTATTTCGAGTTCACAAAAAATACCCGCGAAAAAGATAATGCTGAAGAGTGTTTTGAAAAACGTGACGAGCTGTTCAATGACGAAATGGGAGAGGAACGCAAAAAGGAAATTCTCACTGCCATTGCCGTTTACGACGATGTGAAAGCCTACCGTACTATCGAGAAATTTGTTGGGGAAGCCAGTGGCGAATTAAAACAATGGGCAATACTCGCATTTCAGGAAAGCCGTATGTTAATGCACAGTTCGCTTCTAGACGAGCAACAGGTTTTTATCTCGACCGGCCTTGGGGGAAAAGGGCAGAAACTGCGATATTTTGTCGTTTTTCTGAATAAAGATCAAAATGAGATGTTAAACAAAACCCAACAAAAATTATTAAAAGATGAACTTATTTTTGAGCTGAAAAAGCATGAGGGAGAATTTGAGTCGATGGAAATTATGGAGGGATTTTCTTCGACACTTGTGATGCTACCATTGCATGTGGAGATAAAACAGGTATTCAGTAATGTTATCGACGAGTGTAATCAATACGGTAATTTTTTGCAGGAGGATTTAATAATTACCAACGTAAAAAAAATGTCGAGAAGCGAAATAATTCAGTTAATATATCAAAACAAAAAAGGTGACTTTGAAGAACTGGACGAAGAATAAGATAAATGTGGCCATTCAGGTTTTGCCTGAGGCTGATGGTAAAGTGAAATATACTCTGGTTGATGAGGCCATTAAGGTAATTCAACAATCGGGATTTAGGTATAAGGTTTGTCCGTTTGAAACCGTGGTTGAATGCAGCTACGATGATTTGGCTGGTTTGCTTGAGAGAATTCATATTGCCTGCGAAAGAGCAGGAACCAAAAAAATGTTAACCAACCTGAAAATCCAGGTTAATTTCTCAGAAGATGTTACGATAGAAGACAAAATGGAAAAGTACGAATAAAAGCCCGAAGCCGGAAGTTGGAAGTATGAAGATTAAATTTGGAAAGGAAGTATTTTTTTATAAAAAGTATTATATTTGCACCGCTTTTAGAGCAAAACGTTCCGGACCTGTAGCTTAATTGGATAGAGCACCTGACTACGGATCAGGAGGTTGGGGGTTCGAGTCCCTTCAGGTTCACCGAAACAAAACGGAGTTGTCACAATTTGGCAGCTCTTTTTTTTTGAAAAAATGTGAAGGGACGATAAGTTTAAATAGTCAATATCACCATCATGGTCAAAATCAAATGGTCTGACTACGGAAGCAGGGAATGGAGGGTTAATAAAAACTTAATTTAATGGACCTTTGAAATATCCATTTCCACATTCATATTTTTATCAAATATCTGCAGTTTCCCGTTGTTTACTACCGTAACCCAAAACTGTTTCCCATTTATATTTATGGTATCTGTTTTTCGAGCATCACCATTGACTCTAAACCCACTTTTCACTGGTGTTAAGGCGTTATATTTGCCTTCTGAACTGCCCAATAAACACCATCCATAACTGGCATCGTAACGACCAAATGATGGTCTTACTGAATAATTGTTACCGATTAATAAAATGTCACTCACACTGTCACAATTAAAATCATCAACAAAAATATCTCGAACCGATGAAAACTGTGCCTCTTTGGGAAGTTTGTTTATTATAAAAGTTCCATCTCCATTATTGAGGAAAACACAACTTTCAAGAAGGACTGCTTTTTTTATTATTGATTGATCCAGTTGTTTTATTCCAAATATATCCTTTGCAGTTTTTTCTCCAAAATCAGAGTAGCTTGGGTATTTATTTTTTAAAACGGGCATTTGTTTTATTAGTTGATCTAAAGAAGCCATGGGATAACTAATACCGTTTTTATACGAGCAAATTACCTGGTCAAGAGAGCCGTTATTATCAAAATCATTAACATACATTTCAACCGGTTCCTGAATTGAAGCCCGTAACAATGAATTAAGTCCCAAATTCCCTCCAATTAAATCTAAATCACCATCATCGTCAATATCAGAAAATTTTATGCAATTCCACCATCCCGTAGTTCTATCAAGGCCAGAAATGCCGGTTGCATCAGTAAAATGACCCTCATCGTTTTTAAAAATTGAGATATTCATCCATTCACCAACCAATACTAAATCCGGATCTTCATCTCCATCATAGTTAAACCAACGGGCGTCAGTTACCATACCAATATTTTTCAGCCCTTTGGCTCGTTCATCTGTTACATCCTTAAAGTTGCCATTTCCATCGTTTTCGAGAAGAAACTGATCAGGTGACAACCCATAAGCACCTGGTACCGATCTTGAACCAATAAAGATGTCAAGGTCACCATCACCATCAAAGTCGGCAGGCCGAACACACGAACCATTATGAGCCATATAAGGCAGTGTTCCTTTTTTTGATTTACTAAAACTACCTTTCCCATCGTTTATAAACAACCTGTCAGCCAGCAACGGGTTTCCGGTAAAAGCTTCGTTACCTCCCCTTACAATATAAAGGTCTAAATCGCTATCTCCGTCAGCATCAAAAAAGGCAGCATCAGTATCTTCTGTAAATCTGTCATTGACTAAAATGGATATGTTTGATTTGCTGAAAGTTCCATCGGATTGTTGAATAAACAATTTTGCAGGCTGGTCTTTTGCTCCGCCAATAAAAATATCTTCCAGCCCGTTACCATTTACATCTCCAATAGCCAAAGCAGGACCTTCAGCAGTTAAGCTATGAGGTATCAGTCGTTCACGGTTAAAATCGACATAATTATCTTCTTTGTGCCTGTACTCAAGTCCTTTGATTGAATGCCTGGAAAATAATTTCATGTTCTCATTCACTTTTTCAAAATTAGATGCCGGCTTCTCTGCATTTTTTATTTCAAATGTTAAAATTTTGTCAACGGGCAAGTCATAAAGTATCTGTTCTGATTTGTTGGGCCATCGAACAATAAGTGAATCAATTTTATCTGTATCCCCAAGTCCAAAATGCAACAGATCAGAAGTGGCTGACATAAATCCTCTTGTTGCAAATTGCTCGGCAATCAATTCCTGATTGTCACAAAACAATTTAATGCGAGTACCTACTCCATGTGTATTTAATCCGTCACCTTTTAGTTTGACAGATAAATAATGGTTATTTAATTGTGTATCGGTATTATTCGTATAAATAAAAGCTGAACTATTTATATTATTGACAATAAGATCCAGGTCTCCATCATTATCGAGATCGGCATAAGTGGAGCCATTTGAATACGATCTGGGTTCAAATCCCCATGCTTTTGCCATATTTGTAAATGTAAAATCGCCATTGTTTTTATAGATATAATTAATATTTGGATATAGAGGCATCTTTTCATATAACACTTTATCCAGCACGTCACTATTATCCTTATATGGAAAATATCTGTTTCCACCTGTGAGGAACTTTATATAATCTAAATCATTGGCTCTGCGGTAAATCCCATTTGTTATAAAAATATCTTTTAATCCATCATTATCTACATCGCAAAACAGAGGAGACCAACTCCAGTCAGTGGCATAAATGCCTGCTAACCTGCCTATTTCACTAAATATCCCTCCACCGAGGTTAAGTTGTAGTGTATTTCTTACAAATTGGTAATAATAACCGTATTTATGTTTTATCTCCGAAAGTTCATAGTCGTCTTCTCCCCCCGACTGTTTTAGAATTTGTTCCTCATCAGGTAACATGTCCAACACTATAATATCCAACAATCCATCGTTGTTAATATCTCCCACATCGTTACCCATCGACGACCTGCTTGTATGCGCTATCATTTCTGTCAATCGCTCCGAAAAAGTGCCATTTCCGTTATTAATATATAAATAATCATCTTCATGAAAATCGTTGGAAATATATATATCAGGGAAACCATCGTTATTAATGTCAGCAATATTTACTCCAAGTCCATATCCAATCTGACTGCTGTATATTCCTGCATGTTTGGTAATTTCACTAAAAACACGCCCGCCACTTTCCGTTTTATCATTTCGGTACAACCTGTCGCCTGCCCTTTCATCGCGGACAAAACGCAACAAAGTATCTCCATAACTACGCGAGGTATGAACCGAATGGTTTAAAAGATACATGTCAAGATCTCCATCCAAATCATAATCAAAAAAGGCTGCCTGGGTTGAAAATCCCTGAAAATCAAGTCCGTATTCATAAGATTCTTCTTTAAACGTAAGGTCGCCCTGATTTATAAAAAGTTGGTTTTTGCCTTTTAGGTTTTTATAATCTGCAACCTGACAAACATAAATATCGAGAAAACCATCTCCATTTACATCTGCCATTGTAACTCCGGTTGTCCAATCACCTTTCCCGGCCGTACCTGCCTTTTCGGTTATATCTTCAAATTTAAGATTTCCTTTGTTTAAGAATAATTTGTTCGATTGTTGATTTGAAGTGAAATAGAGATCAACAAGACCATCGTTATTTATATCTCCGGCAGCTACTCCTGCACCATTGTTGAAATATAGATATTGAATAATATTAAACTCTTCGGTTTCTGTAAGTTGGTTTACAAAATTGATATTTGTTTTTGATGAGGGTAATAAAGTAAACAAACTATCTCCCTTTTTCTCCTCATGTTTACAAGAAGAAACTAAAATCAGCACGATTAGGAAAAGAGATAATTCTTTCATAAAAGCAATTTACCGTTTTAATATATCTAATACCTGTAACGAATTGTCGTTACGCGCAATAACTAATATTTCTCCTTTCGAAGTTGAAATTTCCAACATATCCCTGATTTCACCATTTAAGTGAAATCCGGATGAGATATTTTTAAAATTCCCATTCCCGTCGCCCAGCAAAAAAGAACCATAGCTGGCATCGTAACGCCCAACCTCAGGTTTTACTTTATACAAGTTACCGCCTAATAAAATATCATCAATCTCATCGCCATTAAAATCGTTAACCAAAGCTGTTGTTGTGGTAGAAAATTGTGCTTCAACAGGTAGCGATTTTCTTGTAAAATGTCCTGATCCATCGTTTAAAAAGAGAGAAGTTTCCAGTACATAGGCTTTTAAGTGAATAGAATTTTTCAATTTCTCCGGCGGGAATATGTCTGCAACCTGCTGTCCTTTGTACATTTCGTATTTTGGGTATTTATTTAATAATCCGGGTAGTTGCCTTGTAAGATCATGTTTTAATGCCAAAGGATAGGATTTTTCGCCTTCATAAACACACACAATTTGCTCAACTGTTCCACTTAAATCGAAATCATTGACATACATATCTACAGGTTTGTCGTGGGCTGCCTTAAACCTCGAATTTAATCCATGATTTCCGGCTACAAAATCCACATCGCCATCACCATCAAAATCTCCGGCAGCCAGGCAATTCCACCAACCATCTGTTTTTTCAGAAAAAAATGCTTCTTTTTGCTCTGTAAATTTGCCATTTTCATTAATGAATATTTTTATAGGCATCCATTCTCCGGCAATAATTATGTCCTTATCCTCATCGCCATCTACATCCTCCCATAACATATCACGAATTAAACCTACATTTAATAATTCGGGAGCAATTTGCTTCGTAACATTCATTAATTTTCCCTTTCCGTCGTTTTCCAGTATATATCCACTAACAGGTACGCCGTACTGAAAAGGCATAAGACGCAGGCCAACAAATAGTTCTACCGTACCGTCATTGTCAAAATCTTCAGCTCTAACACAGGCAGTATTTTCATACTTGCCGGCCGGTAATATTTGGGGAGATTTCACAAAATGTCCGTTGTCTTTATTTATATACAATCGATCGCTTAAAGCCGACGAACTCAGTGGAAGTTCATTCCCACCGCTTGCAACGTACAAATCCAAATCTCCATCATTGTCAGCATCGAACATGGCACAATCTATGTCTTCTGATATTTTATCTTTTTCAAATAATAATTTATTTACCGATGTAAAGATGCCATTAGAATTTTGAACCAACAATGCGCCGGGTTGCCCCTTGGCACCACATACAAAAACATCATCCAGCCCATCTCCATTTACATCACCTTTACACATTCGGGGTCCTTCGGTCGACATCATCTGATAAATTAACCGTTCCCGTTTAAAATCATCAAAATCATTCTCTTTATGAACAAATTGTATTCTGTTTTCATCACTAATATCTTCGAAACAGAGATTTTTATTGATTGTAGAATCTGACGATTTTAATAATAAAAAATCAGCATCACCGTGAAATAAAGTTAAAGTCTGATTTGTTTGTACGTTTGTCAATACTGTAATCCGGTCATCAGGCCATTCAACAATAAGAGAATCTACTATCGATAATGTACCTAATCCTAAATTTGGTCTGAAATCAACTGTTGATTTAAAACCGCGTATTGGCATTTGTTCAATATATACGATATTACCTTTATGTTTGGCAGTAATTTTTGCACCAATAGCGGCTGTGTTTCCCTTGTCGCCTTTTAAGATTACTTTAAGGTAATGATTGTCAGGTAATAGTTCGTTAGTTTCGTTTCGGTATATAAACATTGGCATATTTACGTTATTAACTACAATATCCAAATCACCATCATTGTCCAGGTCGCCATAAGCAGAACCATTGGAATGGCTGGGTTCTGCAAGCCCCCAGGGTGTTGCCATATTTTGAAAATTGTAATTACCCATATTTTTAAAGGCATAACTCGAAATTTTAACCGAAGGAATGGCATCTATGAGAGTTTTATAATCCACATTATTGCCCGATACTATAGACATGACCATGTCTCTGTTCGAGAAATATTGAATATAATCCTGATCGGTAAGGTCTTGATAAATACCATTTGCAACAAAAATATCCTTTAATCCATCATTGTCGAGATCCATAATTAATGCACCCCACGACCAATCGGTAGCATATACTCCGGTTAATCTGCCAATTTCGCTGAAAGTGCCATCTGCATTATTCAAATGCAACATATTACGAGTGAACTGGTGATGATAGCCATTCTTAATATTTGTGCTGTAACTATCCCAGCTATCGAATGTTGTTTTTGTTTTCAGACGATCGTCATGTTCGGGAATCATATCTGTCACAAATATTTCAGGATGGTGATCGTTATTTATATCGGCCATATCGGCTCCCATTGAAGCAGCAGAAATACTACGCATCATTTTAGTTAACGTTTCTCTATATGTTCCGTCTTGATTATTGAGATATATGTAATCCCGTTCGAAGAAATCGTTCGATACATATATATCCATCCAACCGTCCTGATCAATATCTCCAACAGTAACACCAAGTCCAAATCCTATAACACTTCCATAAATGCCTGCTTCAACACTAACATCCGTAAATTTATTGCCATCATTTCTAAAAAGTTTATCTCCTCCAATAGAATCTCTAACAAATCGTTGATTATCATTATGATTAAAGCTACCGATGGCTTTAAAAGAGTTATTCAATAAATAGAGGTCGAGATCACCGTCTTTGTCGTAATCAAAAAATGCTCCATGTGTAGAATAACCAGAATCATCAATTCCGTAACTTTTAGCTTTTTCAGTAAATGTTAGATCCCCGTTGTTAATAAATAATTCATTTCGCTTCTCATCGCCTTCCACATTCCCCGAATTGCAAACATAAATATCTGTCAATCCGTCTCCGTTTACATCGGTCAGACTAACTCCTGTTGACCACTGGCCCTTGCCGATAATGCCTGCTTCCTTAGAAATATCCTCAAATTCAAAATTTCCCTTATTCAAATACAATACGTTTGAGCTCATATTTGAGGTGAGAAATATGTCAATTAGTCCGTCGTTATTCACATCGCCCAAAGCAACTCCACCACCATTGTAAAAATTACGATATGTATAAATATTAAACTTTTTTTTCAGTTGCTCATCATAATCCAGATGATTAACGAAGTCTGCATGAGTAACGGAAGAGGGCATGAGTGTAAACAAGTTATTGCCCGACTGTTCTTTCTCCTTGTCACATGCAAAAAGGAATACGGGCAATAATAGCCAAACCAACCTTCTTGAAATACTAAACAACTTACGTCTTTCAGCCATATTATTTTCTCAAAATATTTAGAAATTTATTATTAATTTCCCGGGGAGGAGTTCTTTTTTTTCAAGTCTGTATTTACTAACATGTCAGTAAAAACAGCCCATACGTATGTATCGTCTTCTTTAAATATTGTAATGCGACGGTTGCCATCTACTTTAAAATATGCCATTCCCCGTTCAGGATGTTTTACTTTCATAAAACCATCGCCATAAGTTTGCTCTAACCATTTTAATACATCAAGCTGAAGACTCTCTGATGATAGTTCTTTGTTCCATGGAGTCCAGCCATTATAAACAAATCTTATCGGCATTTCATAAATTTTTCCTTCTGTAAATTCCGGATAAAAATACATTGAAGCCGGATATTTTAATTCATCTTTCAATTGATGCTCAACTGTGGTATTCTGCGGACCCTGTTTAATAAGACCTTCTTTATTTAATTTCCAACAATGGGAATAAAACTCTTTTTCGCCCATCCCGAAATATATTCCCATGAATAGTGAATCATTTCTCACGCCACTTTCTAATTCATTTTTCAATCTGTTCTCATATTTCGACTTTGGCGAGGAGCATCCATAAATTATTATACCGACTATAAGTATCGGCAAAATCCATCCAATCCTTTTCTTCATAGTTTTATCAATATCTATAAAATTGTAATTTATCATTATTTTTAGCTATAACAATAATACTATTTTCATTAACACTCAAAACTTCAAAATCACGTATTTCACCTTCAATAAGAAGTCCTGATTTTATAGCTGGAACAGATTCCCATGTTCCATCTGTATTTCCTTTTAAGAAGAGTCCATAATCTGAGCCATAAATTCCGGTCTCAGGTTTGGCTCTGTATTGGTTTCCTCCAATTACTAAATCATCCACACCGTCATTATCCAGATCATCTGCTAATATTGCATAAACGGGCGAGAATTGTGCTTCAACAGGCAAAGGTTTGAGATTAAAACTATCCGAGCCGTTATTTATTAATACGCAGCTTTCCAGTACTTTAACATTCAGCTTAACAGCTCGTTTCAATACCACATCAGAAAAAATATCTTCAATGGTCTGTTCTTTGTAATCTGCAAAGTTTTTATACTTCCTTCCCAGCGTTGGAATCTGCCTTACTATGTCGTCCTTCATAACAACCGGAAATGATTTTTCGCCATTGAAAGCACAAATTATTTGTTCAACATCACCGTTCAAATCAAAATCGTTAACATACATCGTAATTGGCTTTTTTACCGATGCTTTAAAACGTGAGTTCAAACCATGATTACCTAATATGAGATCCATATTTCCATCTGCATTCAAATCTTTTGCAACAACTACATTCCACCAACCTTCTGTATTTGAAAGCCCAAATTGTTCCGATTTATCTGTAAAGTTTCCATGGTCGTTAATGAATAATTTTATTGGCATCCAGTCTCCAACTATAATTATATCGAGATCATCATCGTTATCAATATCTACCCATTTCATATCGGTTATCATGCCTGTGTTTTTCAATCCCGGTGCCCGGGTTGCTGCTACGTTTAAAAATGTGCCTGAACCATCGTTTTCCAATAAATAACCGTTTACCGGAATACCATATAAAAAGGGATGCAACCGAATGCCTACAAACAGATCAATATCCCCATCGTTGTCAAAATCAGCAGGTTGTACACACGAACTGCTCTCGTATTTTGCAACAGGAAGCATTTGTTGCGATTTAATAAATTCTCCCTGCCCATTGTTAAAATACAGCCTGTCGATTAACGCTGACGAGCTTACCGGAAACTCATTTCCACCACTTGTTACATATAAATCAAGATCGCCATCGCCATCAGCATCGAAGAATGCACAATCAGTATCTTCCGAAATTTTATCCGCTTCAAATAGATTTAGATTTGTTTTATTGAAATGTCCCTGTTTGTCTTGCATAAACAGCGCCCCGGGAGAATCTTTTGCCCCGCATATATACAGGTCGTCCAACCCATCACCGTTTATATCGCCAACAGTTAAATGAGGTCCTTCGTTTGATCGCATGCGGAACAACAATCTATCGCGGCTGAAATCTACAAAATTGTTTTCTTTATGAGTATAATCAAGGTCAGGAATCTGAGATACTTTCCGGAAAACACTTGAGGTTTGCTTTTTCAGTGTATTCAATCTTTTTTTATTAGCATCCTTTTCATCTAAAATCAGAAACTGATTAGCAGGAATATCGTGTAAGATTGAATAATTTCCATTGGGCCAATTCACCACTAACGAATCTATGAGCTTTGTTGCTCCAAGTCCGAAATGGATTTGGTTTCCAACAGACGATTTAAATCCTCTCATTGGTATTAGTTCCTGATAACCAAGTTTTTCATCGTAATAAACTGTAACCCCGGCGCCTATAGCATCGGTATTATTTCCATCGCCCTTTAATTTTATTATGAGAAAATTTGTTTCAGGTTTTTGCTGAGTATCATTTCTATAAACAAAAGAGGGCATATTTACATTATTAACTACCAGATCGAGATCACCATCGTTGTCAAGATCGCCATAAGCAGCACCGTTCGAATGTGAAGGTGTTTCTAATCCCCATAATTCTGAAAAGTTTGTAAAAGTAAGATTCCCATTATTGCGAAATACATAATTAGGAATCCTGACAGAAGGAATATCATCTATTATTTTTAAGATAGCATTTTCCTCGTTCTTAATCATAGAGCGCATAATGGCAGGGTTTGAATAAAGATCCAGATAATCGCGATCTAACAAATCTTTATAAATTCCATTGGCAACAAAAATATCTTTCCAGCCGTCGTTGTCGAGATCCATAATTAATGCCCCCCAACTCCAATCGGTGGCACTTACACCGCTCAATCTCCCAATTTCACTAAAACGATTATTACGATTATTAAGTTGAAGAACATTTCTGGCAAATTGATGATAATATCCATTTTTTAGTTTTTGTTGATATCTATCCCAGTTTTCAAAAAGAACTTTTGTTTTTAATCTTGAATCTCCCTCAGCTGTCATTTCTGTCACAAAAATTTCAGGGAATGCATCGTTGTTTATATCAGCCATATCAGCCCCCATGGCACCAAGACTGATTTCACGCATTTGCTCTTCGAGAGATTCACTGAATGTACCATCGGTATTATTTATATAGAGATAATCGCGTTCAAAGAAATCGTTAGACACATAAATATCCAGCCATCCGTCGCGGTTTAAGTCTCCTACACTTACTCCCAGTCCAAACCCAATTTTACTTCCATAAATACCAGCTTCTGTGCTAACATCTTTGAAATAAGCACCTTCATTCCGGTACAGTTTGTTTCCTCCCAATGTGTCTCGTATATTTCGCTGTCCGGGTTTTAGATCGAATTCGCTAACTGATTGAAAGGAATTATTCAGAAGGTAGCAATCCAGGTCTCCATCTCTGTCATAATCAAAGAATGATGCATGGGTTGACAATCCGAGATCGTCTAAACCATATTCTGCGGCTTTTTCAGTAAAAGTAAGGTCGCCGTTGTTAATAAACAATTCATTATGACGATTAGGACTTTTAGGATCTCCTGATTTACAAACGTAAATATCCCTCCATCCATCTCCATTTATATCTACAATACTTACACCTGTTGACCATACATCGGGGCAAGCAACACCGGCACTTTCAGTAATATCCTGAAATACAAAATTACCTTTATTTATGTAGAGTTTATTATCGACAATATTGCCGCAAAAGTAGATGTCAGGTAGCCCATCATTATTAAAATCGCCCAAACCTACACCGGCACCATTATAAAAATTTCTATATGTATATGTATTATATTCTTCGGTATATTCAACCCTGTTTAAAAAATCTATGTTTGTATTTTCTTCATTAAGAAGTGAGAACAGTGGGGAGGGGCTATTATTTGTCCTATTGTTTTTGCACGAATTCGCAAAAAAGGAAATTAATAATATTACACCAATTGACAGCCTTTTGAAGTATTGATATTTCATTATATAACACTATCCAATTAATGAGACAAAAATTAAGCTTTATATTATCCTAAAATAAGATAATATAAAGCTTAAAACAAAAAGAATTAATTAATAAATATATTAATATCCCGGGTTCTGAGTCAAGTTTGAGTTAGCATCCAATTTATCTCTATGAATTGGGAAAAGTGTAGTATGGTCTCCGGATACTACTACATCTCCAGGATTATAAAATGGAAGTGTCCATTTCTCAAGCTCGGTAAAGAATCCCCAACGAACCAAATCCTGCCGTCTGTGGTTTTCTGCAAACATCTCACGACCTATTTCATTGAATAATTCTCCACCTGCAACATCACCGGCTTCCATGTCAAAACTCAATGGTCCATTTAAGGTAGTAAGAGCAGGAACACCTGCACGATCTCTAATTTGGTTTACCAATACCAACGCATCACTTTCATTCCCTTTTCGCCAAAGTGCTTCAGCTTTCATTAAAAGTACATCGGCATAACGGAATACAGCATAATCATTACTCATGTTGTTAGGCATACTACCTACGCCAATTTCCCATTTACCTATTCTTACACCTGCCTGCCGAAGTGCCTGTGGTCCCAATTCATTAATTTGTGGTTGTCCTGAGCCAATGCTTCCAAAGTTAAGAGGAAGACCATCAGGGTCACCAAGAAGGGGTTCGGGCTGGCGATCAGGATTTGGAGTTTCAAATCCATCATCTGTTACATAATCACCACCAAGTGTATACTGGTAGCCTGCAATAAAATTACCTCGCTTTGATGCAGGGGCATCTTCTGTACCTGCATCACCCCTGCGCAAATCATTTTCATCATATGAATTATAGAACTCCTCAAGCGTGCAGAATCCATTCCATGGCTGGGCTGTCAGGTCATAAGTCATTTGGCTGCCATAGTGTAATGTTCGTACGGCAAGATTAAATCCCTGAAAAAATACCTGGTCGTAAGGAATAGCAAAAATAAATTCATTGGACCCGGAATTGTCAATATTGAAATTTGCAAAATAGTTGCTTTCCAGCGAATACTCTCCCGAGTTGATTATCGCATCACAAGCCGCAATGGTTTTGTCCCATTGAGCCGTACCCGAATAAACTTCGGCATTTAAGTACAATTTAGCTAACAATGTTTGTCCAGCATAATAATTCATACGACCATAAGTAGAGCCGTCAACTGCTTTAGATAACTTCGGCACAGCTGTTTCCAGTCCACTTACAACAGCTGCATACACATCTGCCCTTGGGGCAGTTGGTGGTGCTGCTTCTGCATTGGCAAAATCGGTTACCAAAGGCACGTTGCCATATAAATCAATTAATTGCCAGTAGAAGAAGCCACGTACTGTTTCAAGCTCCGATATAAATGCATCGGCAGCTTCTTGTTCCACCTGTCCACTCTCCACTAGAGATTGAAACTGATAGATAAGTCTGTTTGCTGTATTTACACCTCCAAAACCAAAATTCCATCCACCATTCATTGCGCCGTCTTCGTATGTCCACGCATGTAAATGGAATCTCCTCCACGCACCGCCATCATCCCAATCCTGTCCTCTTGTGGGTACTACCATCTCATCTGTAGAAACACACTGTAAAGAGAGAGGATCTCCGGAAGCAAAATTGCCAAATTGAGTATATGCTGCACCTAATGCTGAAACGAATGCTTCTTCTGAGTTGAAGAAGTTGTCAGGTGTAACCTCGCTATATAGTTCTTCGTCAAGGTTGGTACATGACGGACTTAGTCCAATCACGATTAACGCAACCATCATAATTTTTAACAGAAATATTAATCTTTCCATTCTATTTATTTCTTTTGTTTTCATATCGTATTCATTTTAGGATTAAAAGCCAAGGCTTACACCAAGAGATAAAGAACTTGTTCTAAACCAGGTATTCCTCCTGTCGATACCAGGAATGAGAGGATTTCCACCATCATTTAATCTGGGGCTTGGATCGACTCCTTGATAACCAGTAATAAAGAACAAATTGTTTCCTGCAATATATACTCTGACCTTTTTAAATCCGGAATCTTCAGATAAATTAAAGTTGTAACCTAAGCTCATGTTATCAAGAGAAACAAAAGAGGCATCTTCAATATGATAACTGGATAGCACACCTGATGAATTATTCAAAAGTGTTCCTGTATCCGGATTTCTCATGTCTGTAGCTGTCTTTGGAAGATTATATGAACCAATCATATTTGGTACTTCATAAAAAGCACGGAAAGTGTTGTTCAAATCATGTCCTATAACACCACGGAATAAAATACTCAAATCCCAGTTTTTGTATATAAAATTATTACCAAAACCGAATTCGAAGTCTGGCACTCCGTTTCCAACAATTGCACGGTCGTTTGTATCAACGGTTCCATCTTCGTTGATATCTTCAAATATCAAATTTCCGTCTGCATCTATTTCTTTATAAACTAATGCCCATAGCTGACCAATGGGTTGATTTTCTTCTGCTCTTACCAATGGTACATCACTTTGCCCTGGTGCACCCATGCCACCAAGATCATTTACACCATAATTTAATTCAGCACCATTAAAAACTCCTGATAAAGAAACCAATTTATTTTCAAGATAATAAGTAGGTGTAAATGTCAAATTATAAGAGAAATCATTTCTTTCAACGGCCTTCCATGTAATGGCTAATTCAAGACCACTATTTTTAATCTCACCAATATTTAACAACGACTGAGAATAGAGGTTTGGTGGAACAGGTACTTCATATTGAAATAATAAATCTGTTGTAGTTCTTGTATAGAAATCGAATGAACCAAACACTTTCGATTTATTGAATGAAAAATCAAATCCAATGTTCAATTCAGCTTTTTTCTCCCAGCGAAGATCTTCATTAGCATTACTTACAGGCTCGTAACCGGGAACAAATTCACCATTATAGAAGAAATTACCTCCGGGTCCCAGGCGAAGCAATGAAAGATAACTATCACGCGGTAACTGACCGGTAAGTCCCCAACTAACCCGGGGTTTGAGGTTATCGATAGAACTGGAGTTTATAAATTTGGCAAGTTCTACACCTGCACTAACAGCAGGAAACAAACCCCACTTATTGTCGGCACCAAACCTTGACGAACCTTCATATCTTGCACTGGCGCTTACATACCAGATTTCGTTTACATCCAAATTAGCACGTCCGAAAAAGGCTATTAGTTTGGATGAATGTTTATAACTGCCAACAGAACCAATTCCATTATTAAAATCGAGGGAAGCACCTAAATTATTGTATGTAAATGCATCGGTAATAAAATCACCACCTTCGGCACTAAAACCTTCCGATATAAATTCCTGATATGAATAACCACCTAATAAATTAAGATTAATACCATTCATATCACCATTCCAACGGGTAGTTGTTTCGAAAAGTTTATTTAAATTATTATGCTGCTCCTTCCTTGCTAAACCATTACGATCACGTCCTCGCCAGTAACTGTTTTTGTCTATATACTGTCCTCTTGTGAAATTTCCACTTTCAATGGAATAAAAAGCATCAACTGTCAATCCGTCAATAATTTCATAAGAACCTTTAAGTGCGAGATTTAACCTTTTATCAATTCCTTCATTAATATTTTGTTCCAGAATTTGTACCGGATTATAGTAGTCGAATAAAATCTGTTGGAAATATCCATCATAAATATTAAATGCAGGGTCATCACTTCTTACAGGTGCTGTAGGGTTATAGATTGAGGCATAACGAAATGCTTCTGTAAAACCATATTGCGATTCTTTGTGAGTAGTGCTGAGATTAAAATTTACTGTCAGCTTATCGTTTAGTGCTTTTTGTGTAACGTTAACTCTTCCGTTATAAGATGTAAACCCTGAGTTCAACATAACACCATTGGCATCGCGGAAATTAAGTGAGGCACGGTAGGTAGTTTTATAAGTACCACCTGACAATGAAAGGTTATGTACCTGAGAAATGGCATTTTGAGTAGTTTCTTTAAACCAATCGGTATCAGCACCAAAGTCGGTCCCCAAACCAGTTTCAGATGACATTGCCCTCCATTCATCTGCATTCATTACATTTGGATATTTTCCAACTACTTCGTTAGTAACATAGCCATTGTAATCAATATTTGCAATACCTGCTCTGCCTTTCTTGGTGGTTACAATAATTACACCACTTGAACCCCTGGTTCCATAAATAGCAGCAGCAGATCCATCTTTTAATACATCAATAGATTGAATATCATTTGGATCCACATTGTTAAGCGATCCTCCAATCACCCCGTCAATTACTACTAAAGGCTGGGTGTTGGCTCCAATGGTACTTAATCCTCTTAGTCGTATATCATATCCCTGGTTAGGATTACCTCCGGGTTTACTTATTGACAAACCGGCTACTTTACCCTGGAGCAACTGTGCAGGATTGTTAACATTACCCTTGTTGAACTCTTCAGACTTAACACTCGAAATAGCACTTGTAATTTCTTTTTTCTTCTGTGTGCCATAACCGATAATAAGAACTTCATCCAATGCTGTTACATCAGAAACTAATGTAACGTCAATAGTAGATTGATTGCCGACAGTTACAGATTGAGACTCGTATCCTACAAAAGAGAATACCAAGACCGCGTTTTGATCGGGAACTACGATATTGTAATTACCATCACTGTCAGTAATTGCACCTTTAACAGTACCCATTAAAACAACAGTTACACCGGGAAGAGAACCTTCATCTTCAGCTGTTACCTTACCTGTAACCGTAATTTCCTGAGCGTAGGCAGAGCTAATCGCAAAGCCAAAGAGGAGAAGAAACAATAAGCTACCCCTCCACATGTTAGAAATTCGCATAATTAATAGTTTTAGATTTAATATAGAAAATATAATTTTTCAAAAGATTATTTATAGTTAGTTTAAAAACGTTTATTTAGCAAGATAAGAAAATCTTTTTCTTTAAAAAAACAGGTGTTCAGTTTTTACTGGCGGCTCTTTTTTATTTTAAACCATATTTTATAAATTCAAATTCTTAAAACCTTAAATTATGGCTGTACTTAAATTTGATGAAGTCCCATTTGAGAAAATAAAAGAAGGATTACAACGTAAAATTATACATACCAGCAACCTGATGACCGTACTCATCGACTTTAGTAACGGCCCGTGGGATGAACCAGAACCGCCTCATTCGCACCCGCACGAACAAACCTCGTATGTTGCCGAAGGTGAAATAATATTTTATTGCGAAGGTGAGCCTGACCAGCATTTAAAAGCGGGAGATATGTTTGCCGTACCGCCGGGGAAAATGCATACCATAAAATTACTAATAAAAAATGTTCGGTTGGTTGACAGTTTTAATCCAATCCGTGAAGATTTTTTAAAATAGTTATTGGATTGGTTCATATTCCCGGATTCTTCCCCGAAGTGTTCTGAACTCATTCCTGATATTGGTTAATACCGTTACCGCCATCTCGCTTTCTTCCTCAATTAATTCCAGGTTACAATCTTTCGACAAATATTCAACCATATAACTCATGTTACTCCCTTTCATGCTAAGCGACTTTTCAATTTCCAGAAACAGGTGCTCGGTATCCACCTCTTTCCATTCGTTTTTGTTTTTCGTATAAGTAACTTCTATTGTCGTATCACCGTCAGGAATAAGAACTTCCTGAGGTGGCATATTTTGTATATCCATAACCCTATGCTGAACCATGGCATTTGCAGGTATAATAGGATCATTGGCAATTTCCGGCTGGCTTTGAATTAATACAGAATCGCCATTAATGACTACATACTGGCTGGTTCCCAGGTCGGTTGAGTCGGATTTCCGGTATTTGGTTACAACCCGTTTTTCGGTAACAGAGTACAGGTCATCTTTAAAGATGATAGTTTTTCTGATTTCTCTTACTCTGTTGGTCAATATTTTAACTTCATCATTGTAGTAGTCCACTTCTTTTTCAACTTCGGTAATAGTTACACTCGAATCAGTACAATGCTGAATAAGTTTGTCTGTTATTTCCCGTTTTTGGTCAATGAAATTATCCAGGTCAGATTGCAAATAACCGATTTGCCTCACTAACTTTTTTTTGTTTTCAGTTCGTACAATGGAAGAAATGTTATCATCGAGTTTTTTTACCCAACCAAACAGTTCCATAAATCCATCAATTGAATCCTGTGCCGATAATCCGGATGTTAAGAAGATAAAGCACAATGAAATTATTAACCTGTTCATTTTTTCTCTTTTTTCGATTTAAGCTGAACAATTATTACTCCTGCAACAAGTAGTGCGGCAGGTGTGAGAAGCTGATAATAAGGTATGTTTTCAGTTCCTTTTAAAGTTTCGAATATAATGTCGAAACGATAAATAAATACCAAAACAGCAATGGCTATAAGCGTATATCCTCCATATTTTGTCATAAAAGGAGTTGTAATTTTATTTAGATTATGTAACGTATTTTGAATAAACAGGTTACATCAGCAAATATGATGATGCATCAGAAGTTGTAAACCAGAGTTATACCTTTCTGGTTACCTATTTTAAAAGGAAAGATATCAAAGTTTTTAAGGTGTTCGTTATCCCATTTGTAAAGATGTGTAAGATATACGAGTTCGGTAGAAAGCATCCCTATTCCGGCACCGGCCATTACATCCGAAATCCAGTGTGCACCTTTTGCAACCCGCATTAATCCAACTGTTGTGGCACATGCATAGGCTCCAACGCTGTACCATGGATTCAGTTCCCCATACTCTTTATGCATAAAATGGGCCATGGCAAAAGCAACCGAAGTATGCCCCGACGGAAACGAGTGTATTCCTCCGTTTGGGCGTTCGCTGTTGGTCCACTTTTTTAGTTTCCAGGTAATAAAATCGTTTAACAGAAAGCTTTTAAGCCCTAGTGCTGTTCGGTTACCAAAATTATTTTTTCCTTTTATTCCAACTGCATTTAAGGTATAAACGGCAGCTAAAGGAGCAAATCGAAGATAATCTTCAATGTCGGCCGAATAAGAACTATTTTCATCAATCCAATCCTGAAACCTGTATTTGAAGTCAGAAAAATGTATTGCCGTTCCTGTGGTAATTAAAAGGGTAGGGGCAATGTAAGGTTTTATCCCCCGTTTTTTATCTGGGTATCTGAAATTTAATTTGTGTATTGAATCATTATGCAACCAGTATCCTGTGAAAGAATTCGCGGAAAAGAAATAGGTATTATTATTGTTTTTCTCTTTTATAAATGAATTAGCGGAAGATAAACCGCTTAATAGAAAAAGTAGCAATACCCCTGATAATCCTCTATGAAAAATATTACTCATGTCGGTAAATTTAGAAAAACAAAATTATTTGCCTTGTATTAACAATCGAGAAAAGTTGAAGGATCTAAAATGCGCGATATTGGTATTAACAAATAATTACTATATTTCCATATCAAATTAAACAAAACTCTTATGAAGTACCTGATGAAACCATTGCCATTAATCGTAATTTTAATTTTATCACTGCCATCCCTCGCACAGCACATCACTTTTACCGGAGGATTAAATGTCTCTGACATGGAGGTAAAATATGGTGAAGTTACCACAGATATTGAAAAATCGTATAAAATGAAACCTGGATTTCATGTTGGGATGTTGGTCGATTTAATCATTTACAAGAAAATCAATACATTTATATCTGTTGAACCCGGATTGCTGTTTGATATGAAGGGTGTCGATCAGGATGCGATAGAAAACGAAAGTGATTTTACCCAGATCAACAAGTTTAATCTTTATTATCTTGATATTCCTATTCTAGTGAAATATCAACATCGATTTCGAAATCTGAATAAACTATATTTTGGCGTGGGGCCATATATTGGCGCCGGATTGTTAGGCAAAAAAGAGTACACTTATGCCATTATTAACGGCGAAAACCAAACTAAGTTTGTTGACGTAAAATGGGGATTCGACAGCAAGGAGGATGATATGAAGAGATTTGATTATGGTGTGTCAGCCAAGGTAGGATTTTTATTTGACGGAGGATTGAACTGTTCTGTATCCTACGACTACGGAATACCCAATGTGGCAGCAGCAAGTCATATTAAAACCTATAAACACAGGTTAATCCGCTTATCGGCAGGGTATTACCTTAAATTTGATTAACAGAAAAGAATTATAATCTTGAAGATCAGGTCGGAACATATTCCTGTTTACAGCCTGCACAACTTTAGTTCGAAGGAACAGGAAAGCCTGCAGTTTCAGGTAGAGGTTTTCGATGCCAACCGCCATTTTAGTGTAGAATACCCGCACCGGCACGATTTCTTCGAAGTTTTATACCTTTCCAAAGGTTCAGGATTTCATGTTATCGATGGTAATAAATACGAAATAACACCACCCTGCATGTTTTTTATGTCGCCGGGGCAGGCACATAAAATAGAGTTTTCGAACGATATAGAGGGCTTCATTTTTATTTTTACTGCCGAGTTCTACCTCATAAATCACAGCAACCAAAACCGATTAATTGAGTTTTCCTTCTTTTTTACCATCAGGCAGGATAATCCGCCACTTCTACTCGAAAATAGAAACGATGTTCAGTTCCTGGAAAGTTTGTTTGAGAAAGGAATTGAAGAAACTCAAAAAGGCAAAGAGTTCTCGATCGATTTGCTTCGTTCCATCCTCGACCTTATTTTAACCTCTTGTGCTTCGCTTTATAAAACCGAAGAGAATGTTATTAATAAAGGGAAAGGGCACATAGTTGTAAAAAGGTTTTTTCAACTGGTTGAGGAGAACTACATTAAAAATCTCTCGGTAACACAGTATGCCGATAAAATGGCCATAACCCCTAACCATCTTACTCAAACTGTAACGCAACTAACAGGAAAAACATCGTCTCAAATTATTAAATCGAAACAAATTCTGGAGATAAAAAGGCTACTGATACATACAAACCTGAGTGTAACAGAAATTGCTACCCGTCTGAATTTTCCGGACCAGAGTTATTTTGCCAAATTCTTTAAACGTGAAACCGGGATGTCGCCGCTGCAGTACAGGACAAAGTCATTATAAGCAACCTTACAAAAGTGCTATTGTATATATTTTTTAATTGGTTGAAAACTAATCAGGTATTTTGAATTTAATTTTGACCTTGTTTTTCATAATCCATGAAAATTACCTAAAATTCATGTATTTTTACATCCTGTTTATTCTTATTATTTCGTTGCTTTGTAGATAATAAGTTCCAAGAATTATTAATTATTAAAAAATATAAAAAATGGCAAATTATTTCAACTCGTTACCGTTGCGCCTTCAGTTAGAACAACTGGGTAAATGCGATTTTATGGATGAATCGGAATTCGCAAATGGCGTAGAAAAACTGAAAGGAAAACAAGTCGTTATTTTAGGTTGTGGTGCCCAGGGTTTAAACCAGGGACTTAACCTGAGAGACAGTGGTTTGAAAGTAGGTTACGCACTGCGTCAGGTAGAAATTGAAGAACAACACATTTCGTATAAAAACGCTACAGAGAATAGTTTTGAATATGGTACTTTCGAAGAGATGGTACCAAAAGCCGACCTCGTACTTAACCTGACTCCCGATAAATACCACACACCGGTTGTTAGCTCGGTTGTCCCGTTAATGAAAAAAGGCTCGTGCCTTTCGTATTCTCACGGTTTTAATGTTGTTGAAGAAGGAATGCAAATTCGCGACGATATTACCGTAATTATGGTAGCGCCAAAATCTCCGGGTACCGAGGTTCGCGCCGAGTACCTTCGTGGTTTTGGTGTTCCTACGCTAATTGCGGTTCACCGCGAAAACGACCCGAATGGTGATGGTTTGGAAATTGCCAAAGCATATTGTGCAGCAACAGGTGGCCATAAAGCAGGCGTATTACACTCGTCGTTTGTGGCCGAGGTAAAATCTGACCTGATGGGTGAGCAAACTATTCTTTGTGGTGTGCTGCAGTCAGGATCATTGCTTTGTTTCGACAAAATGGTTGAAAAAGGAATTAATCCTAACTATGCATCCAAACTGGTTCAGTATGGATGGGAAACCATTACCGAAGCATTAAAACTGGGTGGAATTACGCACATGATGGACCGCCTGTCGAATCCGGCAAAAGTTGAAGCATATAAACTGGCTGCTGAATTAAAAGCAATTATGCGCCCGCTTTTCGAACATCATATGGATGATATCATGGACGGAACATTCTCGTCGACCATGATGAAAGACTGGGAAGCCGGCGATAAAGACCTGCTTACCTGGAGAGCTGCTACTGCTGAAACCGGATTTGAAAAAACTCCGGCCGGAGATATGGAAATAAGCGAGCAGGAATATTTCGATAACGGAACACTGCTGGTTGCATTTGTAAAAGCAGGCGTTGAACTGGCTTACGAAGTAATGACAGAAACAGGAATTAAAGGAGAATCGGCATATTACGAATCGCTGCACGAAACTCCGCTTATTGCCAACACAATTGCCCGTAAAAAACTGTACGAAATGAACCGCATTATTTCCGATACTGCTGAGTACGGTTGTTACCTGTTCGACCATGCCTGCCGTCCGTTACTGGCTGATTTTATGGGTAAAATCGATACCAACGTTATCGGTAAAAACTTTAACGAAGGAATTGACGGACATGTTGATAATAATGAATTGATTGAGGTGAACGAAGAGGTTCGTTACCACGATGTTGAAATTATTGGTGCCGAGTTGCGTACTGCAATGGAGGCAATGGAAGCGATTATAAAATAGTCATATCCAAAAGAATATTTAGAGAGGCTCTGTCGGTTGGCAGGGCCTTTTTTTTGAAACATAAAAAACCTGCCCGAAAGCCGGACAGGTTTGTAATTATAGATATGAGATTAGTTAATCCAAACTATCGAGATAAGCATCTCTCTCTTTCAGGAATTCTGTTAATCGTTCAATGGGATCGCGGGTCAATGCTACTCGACCTGAACGGATAAACTGCATTACTTTAAAATGATTTAACTGTTCAAACAATGCCTGAGTTTCTTCTTTGTGTCCCGTTTTTTCAATAACTGTGTATTCTCGCGTAATTTCCAGAATTCTGGCTCCAGCTTTACGAACCATCTTTTCAATTGTATCCGAATCATAAATATCTTCAGTTGAAACCTTGTACAACGCAATTTCCTGGTAAATCATTTCGTCGTTTGTATGATAGAATGCCTTTAAAACATCTATTTGTTTTTCAATCTGGCTAACCACCTTAATCGCTTGTTCTTTTGTTGAAAGAACTACAATAGTAAACTTAAAAATGCCGTGTATTGCCGATTCAGAAACTGTTAAACTTTCGATGTTGATTTTTCGCCGTGTAAAAACATTTGTAATTCTTGTAAGCAAACCAATGTGGTTTTCTGAATAAATGCTTATTATATATTCTTGTCTCATTTTTTTGATTTAATAATTCATTAATCGTATTACATTCAATTTAAACTAACTTAACGTTCGAGCATTACGTCCGAAACAGAGGCACCGGCCGGCACCATTGGAAATACATTGTCTTCTTTTTCTATTGTAACTTCGAGAACGTAAGGCCCGTCGTGGTCAATCATTTTTTGCATTCCTGCATCAAGGTCTTCGCGTTTTTCAATTTTATGGCCTTCAATTCCATATCCTTTTGCAATGGTTATAAAATCAGGATTGTGTTGTAACTGAGTAAAGGAGTATCTTTTTTCGAAGAATAGCTCTTGCCATTGGCGTACCATTCCTAAGAAATTATTATTAAGAATGATAATTTTGATAGGTAATTTGTTTTGTGCAATGGTCCCTAATTCCTGAATGGTCATTTGAAATCCTCCATCGCCGCTAACCGAAAATACAGTTCTGTCTGGTGCTGCCATTTGAGCTCCCATACTCGCCGGTAATCCAAATCCCATGGTTCCTAATCCGCCCGATGATACATGACTACGGCTGTGTTTAAATTTAAAATAGCGCGCATTTATCATTTGGTGCTGGCCAACATCCGAAACCAAAATTGCGTCGTGGTTGGTTTTATTCGAAGCCATACGTACAACTTCGCCCATTGTAAGCCCAGGTTTGGTCGGATGAATATCTTTCTCTATCACTTTTTCGAATTCAATCTTATCACATTTTTTGAATTCTTTAATCCACTCGTCATGAGAATTTTCTTTTACATTCTCAGTTAGCATTTGCAGCGTTTTTTTAGAGTTTCCCAAAACGGCTACATCTACTTTTACAATTTTGTTAATTTCGGCAGGGTCTATTTCGAGATGAATTATTTTTGCATTTTTTGCATAAGTACTAACTTTCCCGGTAACTCTGTCGTCGAAACGCATTCCCACTGCAATAATCAGGTCTGCTTCGTTGGTCAGTAAATTGGGGCCGTAATTTCCGTGCATACCCAACATGCCAACATTTAACGGATGGTCGGTTGGTAACGCCGACAGCCCCAGTAGTGTCCAGGCAGCAGGAATTCCGGTTTTTTCGATAAATTCTCTGAGTTTATCTTCAGCACCTCCAATAATTACTCCTTGTCCGAGTAATAAAAGAGGTTTTTTAGCCTGGTCGATAAGCTCGGCAGCTTCATTTATTTTTGAAGTATCTACAGGAGATTCAGGTACGTAGCTACGTATTTTTGTGCATTTTTTATACTCATAGTCTAACGTATTTACCTGGGCATCTTTTGCTATGTCGATAAGCACAGGCCCGGGCCGCCCCGATTGAGCGATGAAAAAAGCCTGGGCAATTGCTTCCGGAATTTCTTCTGGTTTAGTAATCTGGTAATTCCACTTGGTAATGGGCATTGTAATACCTATCAGGTCAGATTCCTGAAATGCATCGGTACCAAGTAGTGGCGATCCAACCTGCCCAGTAAAGCAAACCAGGGGAATTGAGTCTAACATAGCATTGGCAATTCCGGTGATGAGGTTTGTTGCACCCGGACCTGAGGTTGCAAAACAAACTCCCGGTTTTCCCGATATTCTTGCATATCCATCGGCAGCATGCACTAACCCTTGTTCGTGTCGTGTTAAAATATGTTTTATTTGGTCGTTATAATCATACAATGAATCGTAAATTGGAATCATTGCACCACCTGGATATCCAAATATTATTTCAACATTTTCTTCCAGCAATGAAAGAATAACTGCCTCTGATCCGGTCATTTTTTTTGTCGTCATATTATTGAACTTTATCTGTTTGTTATTTTATTTTGTTTTGTCATTTCGACTGAAAGGAGAAATCTTTTTTGAACGAAGAGATTTAGCTCCGCTGATTTTCAATTCTCAGTCGTTCCTTCTTCGAAATGACAGCTTTATTTTAATCAATCAATCTAACTGCACCTTTATCAGCCGACGAAACAAGGCTTGCATAAGCTTTCAATGCTTTTGAAACATTTCTTTTACGTGGCCCCGGTTTGAATGCTTTATCTCCTTTTGATTCTTCAGCTTTTCTTCGTTCTTCTATTTCTTTGTCAGAAATAACAAGGTTAATAGAACGTTTTGTAATGTCTATTTCAATTTTGTCGTTGTTTTGAATAAGTCCGATGGTGCCTCCTGCAGCAGCTTCTGGTGAAGCATGGCCAATTGATAATCCTGACGTTCCTCCTGAAAAACGCCCGTCGGTAATCAGTGCACAATGCTTATCCAGGTTCATCGATTTCAGGTATGAAGTAGGGTAGAGCATCTCCTGCATTCCCGGCCCGCCTTT
>JBDLJS010000014.1:0-50724 GCA_039714235.1 Bacteroidota bacterium
TACCTGGAGCATTGCCGTCATAAGTTTTTAATCCATGTGGGGCTCGATTTTGCCCAATTGCATAACGAAGGAATAGATGCGGTGGTAATAAAAGCAGAGCTTGACTACAAATTTCCACTTCGTCCCGGTGACGACTTTATTATCCGTTTAAGAATAGGAAAACAGGGGCGCCTACGAATTATTTTCGATCAGCAAATCATACGTAAATCTGACGATCAATTAATGGTAAATGCCCGGATTACAACCGTTCTTACACGTAATGCCCGACCAATATCGCCCGGTGTCTTAAATGAAAAATTTGAAGCTGCAGGGATTGAAATATTGGAGTTGTGAGAAATTCTTATTTTATTTTATAAACGTTTTTTGAATTTCCTCTTTTAACTCGTCAAACCTGTTTTTATCGCAATGTTTAGAATAAATCCCTATAAAGTCCTGTGTTGTGCCTTTCTTGAATATTGATGTAAGAAAAGAATCAAACAGGTGGTAGTTGCAACTGTTTTTAATTCTGTTTATACCAGATATGAATTTCTCAAAATTGATAAGATCCGGAATTTCAAAAAAGAACCTGTCAGCATTATTATCATCCTCGTAAATACCTTCGCCAATCTTTTTAAAAACGGTGTATTTTTTAAAGTAGATAAGGCTGTCAAAAGTCTCAACTTTTCTGTTGTTAAAAAAACGAAAACCAAGTTTCTCAAATTCTTTTATAAGTGGTTCTATAATATCTTCGCTGTCTGATTTTACCCAAATACTGGAATAGTTCAGATGATGAAATGATATTTGTCCGGGATAAATTTTCGCAGCACTTTTAATCTTTTTTTGAATGTCATGTGCATTACGTAACACAATATCCTGAAAACAAATAATCTGGTTTTTTACAGGAATATAATAATTCCAATCGTTGACTTGCTTGTTAACCGGGAAGTTATTTTTTGAATAGTATTCTGGCGTTGGATCCGATTCAAGTACCAGATGTCCCAGGCTTTTACTTATTGGTGCCTTTGCCAGTTTTTTCATTACTGTATAACATGCCAGTCCGTCAAATTTATTTTTGTTCATGTTTTGAAGTTTATTAATATGAAGTTATTACAACACATTGAATTAAAATTTTGCTGCAATTTAATGAATATATGTTCAGAATAAGAATTGTTTTAGAAATTTTTTTATAAGATATCAGGAGTATCCCGGATTTGGGTTTATGAACAGAGTTTTTCTTCTATCCGATACTCTTTTGTTACCACCCTGTTGGTTTTTAGCGCTGCTTTAAATCCCTCACTCATCATCCTCCCGGCACGCATTGGAAAATCGAGCAGGGCAGGGTAGTTGGTTTTATCTTCAGGTATTTTATAAAACGATAGGCATGTGGTAACATCGATTGAAAGATAAATCCGGCAGGCCATTGGGCGCGCTTCGTAAGCCAGGCAACTACCATCTTTTAAAAGTGGGCAGGGATATTTTGAGTTAAGCAGATCCTCTTTTTCAAGTGCATCCAGTTTCTTCTGTTTCTCATTTGCCCGTTTATTTATTTCTGTCAATCCCCGGCGGCTCATGTTTTTTTGTATAAACTGGTTTAAATATGCCAGTTCATAATCCATAGCAAAAACCGGTTGATGACAACACCATTCGCAACCTTTTTTACACGAAATCAATTGCCCCTGCCTGTTTGCAAATTCCAGCAGCGATTCAATAAAACTGTCAACAGCACCGTACATTTCTTTTAAAGCAGAAAAAAGAGCAGATTTTTCCATGCCTGCTTCCACCACTTTCATCCCAAACCGGTAACCATCGGAGTAAAAGGCTTTTTCAATATTTTCTAACTGTGGATTTGAACTCATGCAAATCTTCAAACAGATATTATTGGTGAATTATAAACGTTGTTCTTTTTCGGCTTTTAATCTTTTAAAATAATCTTTTGCCGCCCGCTTAATATGACGCGAAAGCAGAATAGCTGCAATTACCGTTGGAAAAGCCATCAGTGCAAAAGCAATATCGATTAATCCGATGATAACCCTGAAATTGGATACTGCACCAATTACAATTACAACTACAAAAACATAACTGTAGATATTCTGGTAACGGGCTCCGGCTACAAATCCCAGGCATTTTACGCCATAATACGGAAAAGCAAACAGTGTTGACATGGAAAAGAAAACCACACAAGCTGCAAGTATATATTTCCCATAAAACGGGATGGAAGTATCGAAAGCGAGTGCTGTAAGAGAAATTCCATCAGCGCTGCTGGTTACCCATGTGTTGGTTATTATTATAGCAAGGGCGGTCATGGTACAAACAATAATGGTATCTATAATTGGCCCGAGCATGGCAACCAGGCCTTCGCGGATGGGTTCGCTGGTTTTAGCAGCCCCGTGGGCCATTGGAGCGGTTCCAATTCCTGCTTCGTTAGAAAAGGCAGCCCGGCGTACCCCGGTAATTATAATGGCTCCGAGTGAACCTCCCAAAACCGCATCGCCGGTAAATGCATCGTGAAAAATGGTTTTAAAGGCCGGTATTATTTGCGATGTATCTGAAAAAATGATATATAAAACGGTAATAACGTAAACTACAACCATAGTGGGTACCAGTTTACCGGTAACACTTCCAATGCGTTTAATTCCACCAATTACAACAAGTGCAACTATTATTGCAATTATAATTCCGGTAATAAGATCCGATTTAAATGAAACCTCAAAATTATTGGGTAATAAAATCACATCGCGAATCATTTGTGTTAGCTGGTTGGCCTGAAACAACGGAGATACACCTATCATGGCAACAATGGAAAAGAAAATGGCCAGTGGTTTCCAGTTTTTACCAAGCCCTTCGGTAATAAAATACATTGGGCCACCCTGGATTACACCTGCCGAATCCTTGCCACGAAACATTACTGCCAGCGAACAGGTAAAGAATTTGGTACTTACCCCGAGCAGCGCCGAAATCCACATCCAGAAAATAGCCCCAGGACCTCCCATTGTTATGGCAACAGCAACACCGCTTACGTTTCCCATTCCTACGGTTCCGGCTAATGCAGTAGATAGCGCCTGGTAGTGTCGTAATTGCCCTGGTTCGTTTGGATCGTCGTATTTCCCGGTAAGTATTCTAAGTGCATGGCCAATGTATCGAAGCGGTGCCAAACGCGAGTAAACCAGAAAGAAAAATCCGCCGCCAAGAAGCAGAATAAGAAGTGGGGCTCCCCAAATTCCATCAGAAATTTTAATGATGAGTTGGCCGATTTTGTCAATCATTCATCTAAGAAAAGAGAAATGCAGTAAAAAAACAACTCTACTTCAACTGCATTTTAACAAAAACAGGCAAATGGTCAGATGGAGTACGGTTGTCGTTGTTATCGGTTAAAACAGCATACTCCAAAACTTTAATACCACCATGTACAAATATGTAATCAATTCTCCTGTCTAGTTCGGCATCGACTTTAAAACCACTGTAAGTTCCTGTTGGACCGTATGGTTTTTCTTTTGAAATATCGCGGCTGTCGCTCATAAATTTTTTCAATAACGAAATTGGCAACTGTTCAGGTGTGAGGTTAAAATCACCTGTTAAAATCACAGGCAGATTATTTTTGTAAGTCATCTCCTCAATTTTGTCCCGAATCAGGACAGCTGAGTTTCTTCGGGCTTCCACCCCTTTATGGTCGAAATGCGTATTAAAAACGTAAAACCGTTTTCCGGTTACTTTCGACTGAAATTTTCCCCACGTAACAATGCGGTTACAGGCGGCATCCCACCCCAGGCCTGGCTTTTCGCAATCCTCTGACAGCCAGAAGTGTCCTTCCTGTAATAAAATGAATTTGGAAGTATTATAAAAAATGGGAGAGAATTCTCCTGCTTTATCTCCATCATCGCGGCCAACGCCAATCCATTTAAAACCGGCAAGGCCTTTTTCTATATCTATAATCTGTTCGTACAGCGCTTCCTGTAATCCAAAAATATCGGGATCGTGGAACGACAATAATCCGTTTACCATTTCAACACGGTTTGACCAGGCGTTTATTCCGTCGTTCGGATTGTTGTATCTGATATTATAAGAAATAATATTCATTTGCTGGGCAAAAATTGCTGCCGGAATCATCAAAACCAGGATGATTACCCAAATTTTTTTCATTCTGTACAAAAATTAAAATTATTAATTTTTTCTTCTTTTTGTATTCCTTCAATAATGGTATGTCTTTTTTCTCCTGTGTTCTTAATTACATAATTATTGCAGAAATCAATAATTTCATCAAAGTAATCAGTTAAAGGATTGCTGGCTAGTTCGTGCCCACCACCGCACGTTGTGTGTAACCAATACGGAACATCAAGCGCATCGAGTTTCTCAGCCATTGTATGCGAGCCATGCAGTATCAGGTATCCCGGATTGCCTTTTTCGCAATAATGATGAGGTGCCGTAGCATAAGGAACCAGGTTGTCGTCGGTACCGTGAAAAAACATGGAAGGAACTGCTGATTCATCATAAATTACCGTTGTATCAGGAATTGCACCTGCCATACCAATTACGCCGGCAAACGAAACCGGTCCCGAATCGAGACCATAACAGTAAGGCGGTTGATATGCAGTATTTAAAACAGCTTCGGCTCCCGCACTGCTTCCTGCCAAAATTATTTTTTGCGGATTTATGCCAAACTGATGGCGATTCTCAATCAGGAAAAAAGTGGCATTCTGGATATCTTCAACAGCGGCATGAAAAGTATTTAGTTTTTCGTTGGCAGGACAATCGCAGCCAAAACCGGTAGGTTCTCCTTTCCTGGTTAACCGGTACGACATGGACACAACCACATAACCATAGCCGGATATTTGTCTGCAAAATCCCTGAATTCGTTCACTGTTACGTTCTCCTTCACTAAATCCTCCGCCATGAACATAAATTAAGGTTGCACGTTCAGTCTCAGAATCGTAATCGGGCATATAAATATCCAGCTCCAGGTCTTCACCATCTTTTGTATTATAGGTATAAGTTTCTGTTACAAATTCATCGAATTGCACCTGAGAGTACCTTTCCTGGGAATATAAAACGATTGTGGCTAACAGAAATATCAGGAGTGTATAAATATGTTTGTGCATGATAAGTTTTTGCAGCGAATATAATACCAATTCTGAAAATGATTAGGTTATTATTCAATCATTTTGAAATTGGTATAAAAAGAAAAAGTGGAACTCTCGTTAGAATTCCACTTTGTGTAGGATGATTTTTTATCTTCCCAAATTTTTTATCTTCCTGATTTCGAAGATTGTTTATGCAAAAAGAACGCCATTTTTGTTAATCGTTTCAAAATTAGGCGATTAGTGTCTGTGTCAAAGTTTGTATGCGTAATCAAAATAGGACATAGTTCCCAATTTTGGACAAATTGGATTTAAAATAGAACTCCGGCTTTTTCAGAATATTTAAGCTCGTGCTGAAGTAGCCATTGTTTGCGTTTAAGGCCTCCTGCATAACCGGTTAGTTTTCCGTTGCTCCCAATAATTCTATGGCATGGGATTATTATGGGTAACGGATTTTTTCCATTGGCAAAACCTACTGCCCTTGTGTTTTTCTGAGAACCTGTTCTGTATGCAATATCGAGATAAGATGCAGTTTGTCCGAATGAAACTTCGGATACAAATTGCCAGACTTTTTTCTGAAATTCAGTTCCTTCAGGCGCAATATTCAAATCAAATTCTTTTCTCTCACCCTTAAAATATTCATCCAGTTGTATTGCAGCATTAACTAATATTTCCGGTTCAGAATTTGATGCAATACCTTTTTCATCCACAAATGAAATTGCAGTAAGCGAATCCCTGGTTGCTTTTAATTCCAGCCATCCGACAGGCGATTCGATGTATTTTATAAATTTTTTTTTATTCATAAAAAATCCGGTACCCAAAGATACCGGATTTGAATTTAAACAATGTATATAAATGGTTTAGTTTAATTAATAGCGGTTTCGTTTGGTATACTTTGTATGAAGTAAATGATGCGAAACCTCTCCGAGTGGTTCTTTTAAGAAATCTTTATAAAGCTTTGCAACTTCAGGATTTTCGTGCGATTTTCTGATTGGCATATCGTGGTCTTCAGCATAAATAGCTTCTGCACGTTTTTGCCTAATTTCAGGATTGGTAGGTATTGGTTGTCCTCCACCTCCCAAACAACCGCCCGGGCATGCCATAAATTCAATAAAGTGGTAATCGGCAGTTCCTGCTTTCACGGCCTCCATAACCGTTTTTGCATTTACCAGTCCGTGTGCTACTGCACATTTCAGTTCAACACCGTCCAGAAAAGCCCAGTCTTCAACCGGATTTTCAATTTTTATTGTTGCTTCGCGAATGCCTTCCATACCTCGTACCGGATTAATATCCAGGTTTTTAAATGGTACTTCACGTCCTGTAATTATTTCGTAGGCTGTGCGCAGTGCTGCTTCCATTACACCACCTGTTGCTCCAAAAATTACTCCTGCGCCTGTAGAGCCACCCATTAACCGATCATATTTAACCGGCTCCAGTTTATCGTAATCGAGCCCTGCCTGTTTTATTAATATACCCAGCTCGCGTGTTGTTAAAACGTAATCAACATCTCGGTATCCGCTGTCGTGCATTTCTGGTCTGAAAGCTTCAAACTTTTTAGCTGTGCAAGGCATTATGGATACGGAGACAATATTTTCGGGTGCAAGGTTTCTTGCTTTCGCATAGTAGGTTTTTGCAAGTGCACCGAACATTTGTTGCGGCGATTTACAGGTCGATAAATTACCTAAATGTTCAGGATACATGTGTTCGATGTATTTAATCCAGCCCGGCGAGCATGATGTTGCCATTGGCAGTTTCACTTTTGTGTCTTTGTCTACCAGAGCTTTTTTTAGTCTTGTTAGCAACTCGGTGCCTTCCTCTATAATTGTAAGGTCGGCTGTAAAATCGGTGTCGAGGACCGAGTCGAATCCAAGACGTTTTAATGCTGCTACCATTTTCCCGGTCACACGTTCCCCGGGTTCAAGGCCAAGCTCTTCTCCCAGGCCAACTCTTACTGCAGGGGCCGTTTGTACTACAACGTGTTTATTCGGATTTGCAATGGCTTCCCAAACTTCTTCAATGTAGTTCTTCTCTACCAAAGCACCTGTAGGACAGTGGTTAACACACTGGCCACAATTGGTGCAAACAACATCGCGGATGTGTTTTTCCTGGAACGTTGTGATTTTCATGTCGCCCCCCTTGTGTGCAACCGCTAAAGCATTCACCCCCTGCAATTCGGCGCATGTACGTACACAACGCTGGCAGCGGATACATTTGCTGTCGTCCTTCATTATGGATGGCGAGTACATATCAACAGAATACTTTTTTAACGGAACAAGCTCAATAAAATCTTGCGTCATAATTTTATATTCCGAAGCAAGTGTCTGCAATTCGCAGTTACCATTCCGGTAACATTTTGTACAGTCGGCATTGTGTTCTGCCAACAACAGCTCAATAATATGTTTTCTCGAGTTTCTTACTTTTAAGCTGTTGGTAAGAATTTCCATTCCTTCTTCGCAAGGAGTCGCACAAGATGCAGATAATCTTCTCTGTCCTATTACTTCAACAACACAAACCCTGCAATTTCCTGCAATACATAAATCTTTATGATAGCATAATGTCGGAATGGAAATACCCTGTTCCTCAGCAGCCTCAAGTATGGTTTTTCCGTCTTTAATATCTACCGGAAAACCGTTTATTGTAATATTTATTTTTTTACTCATTTTGTAGTTTTTACCGGTTATTAATAAATCATTTCTTCTCTGAAATTCTCAACAATAGAGGAGAAAGAGTTTGCAACTGATTGTCCCAATCCACATTTGGCAGTGTACTGCATGGTTTCGGTAAGGCGCATTAACTTGTCGAGATACGATGCCGGTTTATCGCCCCGTTTCACTGCTTTTATTCCCAGTAATAACTGCTGACATCCAACCCGGCAGGGAGTACACTGCCCACACGATTCTTCGCGGAAGAACTCGAGGTAATTGTCCAGTACATTAAACATTGAACGGGAACTGTTGAATAGCATCATTGAACCACCGGTGGGCAATGAAATACCTGTAAGTTTACCTTTAAATCCGATGGCAGCATCTTTAAATTTTTTGCGAGGAACAAGGAATCCCGAAGCACCTCCTACCTGGACTGCTTTCGTATCGCCATCGCCAAACTCGTATACAAAATCCTGCAGGCTCATACCTAACTCCAGCTCATAAATACCTGGTTTCGGTGTATCGCCCGATACAGAAAATAACTTTGTTCCCCTGGAATACTGAACACCAAGGTCGTAGAATTTTTTAGCTCCGTATTTAAAAATGGTGTAGGTGTGGACCAGTGTTTCAACATTATTGATTACAGTTGGTTTGCCCATGTAACCTTGCTGGGTAGGAAACGGTGGTTTATTTCTTGGTTCGCCTCGTTTACCTTCCATCGATTCCATGAGTGCTGTTTCCTCTCCGCAGATATATGCTCCGCTTCCCATAAAAACGGAGATTTGAAAATCGAGATTTATCTCTTTACAATAATATTCAAACTCGTCGATGGCTTTATTTAACTCAGGTTCGAGAAATTTGTATTCACCTCTCAGATAAATAAAACCTTGTTTAGCTCCGGTTACATGCCCGCAAACTGCCATTGCCGTTAGAACCTTGTAAGGGACTTTTGAAAGAATTTCGCGGTCTTTAAATGTTCCCGGCTCACCTTCATCAGCATTGCAGATTACATATTTTTCATCAGCTTTAGATTCTGAAGTAAGTTTCCATTTTAATCCCGTAGGAAATCCGGCACCACCCCGTCCTTTTAATTCGGAGCTAATTAGCTCGTTTACTATTTCCTGTGGTTTCTTTTTAATGGTCATTGAAAGTATCTTTTCCCAATCATTTTCATTTCTGAAAATAAAATCTACCCTTTTTAATTGATGTGAATTTGCCATAGTTTTAAGTGTTAGATTTGTCCATTCTGTTTCATGTAACTCGAAAGTATTTCCCTCACTTTTTCAGGAGTAAGCTCGGTATAAACATCATCATTGATTAACATGGCCGGAGCTTTGTGGCACCAACCCAGGCAGTTCGTTTCTAGAAGTGAAAAACGTTTATCGGGAGTAGTCTCACCGAGTTTAATTTTTAACATGTCCTGTATGGCAAATAACACCTGGTTTTTGCCTTTCATTGCACAGGTAATGGTTCTGCACATACGAATGATATACTTTCCGGCAGGCTTGGTTTCGATAAACGAATAGAAAGTTGCCGTTCCATACACATCTGCCGCCGGAATATCTATTTCCCGGGCAATTTCTATCATCGAAATTTCAGAAAGAAATTTTTCGCGTTCGACCACTCCCTGCATAATTGGCAAAAGGCTTTTTCTGTTTCTGCCATGCTTGTCAGCGAGGTCTTTAATTAAAGATTGGATTTGATCCATGAGAAAAGTTTTTGTTTATAAAATCGTTATTAGTTGTTATTGTTAAATAGCACGCCAATAAAGGCTAGGTCAATAGTTTTAAAAAATACCCTTATAACAGGGTGTTTTTATCTTAAAGGTTACTAACAAAAATAGGAAGATAGAGGTGAAAAAACGAAAATATTGTTGCGTAACATAATGTTATTCAGCATGTTTAAGGTGTGTTAATTCAGTTTCATTATAAATAAGATTTATAATATAACTTTTGTCATGTTGTGATATGTTATACGAAATAAATTGACGTGTTTTACAACATAATGTAGTCTAAATAAGCATTAGGTTTCTTAACGTTTTTTTAAAAAACTACCAAACATAAAGCAACCCTTTTCTGCTTTTTTTTGTCTATATTTATATAGCCAGAAAACGATATTGAACAATTTTTAAAATGAAAACAATTTTTTTAACCCACATTACTTTTCTTTTAATTCTATTGCCGGGAATTGGCAAGTCGCAATTAGTTACTATAACCGGATACGTAAAACACAGTATTAAAGACAATGCCCTCGAGAATGTAAGTATTTTTGAATCGAATTCAGGAATTGGAACCATAACAAACCAAAACGGTTTTTATAAGCTGGTTCTTAAAAAGGGGAATTCAATATTATCTTTTACCGACGATGGATTTAAAGAGCATATCGAGCAGTTGGAACTACAATCGGATACAACCTTAATAATTAAACTTGAACCCCAAAAAAATGGTAAAGATCGACCGAAAAAAGATGTAGAAATACATGCGGGTGCAAAAACAAAGAAAAAACCAAATCGTCGTAGTGGATATAACTAAGATATTATTTTACTAACTCATTAACAATTTTACCCTGGCATTTATCAGGAACAGGAATATTTAATATTTCAGACAAAGTAGGAACCAAATCGGTAGCATTATGTTTTTCGTTAATGGTTTGCGGCTGAATTGAGTTGCCAAAGAAAACCAATGGAATACGTGACTGGTCGGTGTAATTAACCCTTTTGAACTTATAGCTTGGTTGCCAGCCTTCTTTTAAAGTGTACATAAAATCGCCTGAACGGTTTTTAAAATAGGTATTGTAAATGGGTTCGAATAATCCATTGGCCGAACTTCCCTGTTCCAGTTGATACGCTGGCATGGATACCTGCACACCTTCAAACTGGTTGATGAAATTGGATGCGGCATCACGCATTTCGTTCAAATTAATTTTGTGCTTGTTAACTAATTCGTGGTCGAGGTAGAGCTGTAAATCAGAATAGTGCTCAATCCAGCGATTTTCGCCATAAGTGATATTCAGGTAGGAAGTGAGCAGGGCAACTGCACTTTCAACATTAAAATAGTCGACTGACAGATTATACTCTTCTTTTAAATACTCTACCGGATAAGAGGCTGAGCTGTTGGCTGTGAGAAAAAACAGAACATTTTCTTTTCCGAATTTTTTCTCAACAGCAGCTATTAATTCACCAATGTACTGATCGAGGTAAAGATAAGAATCCATCATCTCCAGTGATGGGGGGCCGAAAGATCCATTTTCGTAATCCATAGATGAAAAAACTATAGTGACGAAGTCAATTTTATCATCATTGCCAAAATCTTCATTCTCGAGCAATTGCAATGCAAAATCCTTAACCATCATATTGGCAGATGGAGTTGTTTTAAACGGCCTTAAATCTTCTGTTCTTTTAACGTATTTACTTATTGTATGCGGATAGGTGTTGTATTCCCCAAAATACCCTCGCTCCAGGATGCAGTCGTCCTGTACGCACTCTTCATAAGTCGTCTCCGGTAATAACGTCAACCAGTTTCTGTATGCATATCTTTCGGCGTAGTTTTCGCTGTTGAACAGGCGCACCCAGTCGGGAAATGTGCTTATATAAAACGAACTCGATATCATACGCCCAGATTCTACATCGAACCAGTAAGCACCGTCGGCAGCGTGGCCGGCTGCAAAAATGGCCGATTCACGATTTAATGCAACGCTGAAGACTTTCGATTTACCCTGTGTAATAATTTTTAGGTTATCTGTAATTGTTGTCGATAAAAGGTTTTTAGGTGAAGCATTACCCGATTCCGTGTCAGCACCAACGGTAAAATAGTAGTCATCTTCAGTACATTCAATTTCATCTTTCTTTAAGCGGTCGTACCACTTGTTATCAACAATACCATGAATTGAAGGATGAACCCCGGTAAAAAGTGTAGCAGTTCCGCTGGCGTAGTTTTGGTTATGTAATGTTAGTTTTACATTTGTGCATACCGCTCCTTCGGTATAAATTTTTCTAAAGCCATCAGGCTGAAATTTATTCCAGAAACGCTGGATATAATCTGGCCTCATATTTTCCACAACAATACCAATAACAACGTTGGGTTTGTTTTTCGCATCCGTTATTTTGGTTTGGGCCGAAACTGGATTAATAAATACGGAAAGAATAAATAAATAGATTACAACTACACCTGTCTTCATACATCAACTAAATTTGGCTGCCAAAATTACAAAAAAGTAATACTTCAAACAAAGAAAATGCCGGAAGCGATAAAATTTCAAATAAAAATTAGAAAGGGGGAGCTTATAAGATGGGGGCTGCCCCTTTTTTATTGCCCATTCGTTCCAACACAAATACCCCGCAAACGTCTTCGCTGTCGTTAGTGGAACCAACCAGTTTATTATCAGAAACCAGATGAACTTCAAAATTATTTGGCAGATAATCAATTGAACAGCCGTTTTGGGTGGCAGTTACTTCAATGCTTTCGAGCAGCACTTTGCCTTCTGAAATTGTACCTCTTACCTTTTCAACCACATTAATTTCGTAATCGTTTTCAACTTTTTCGGTGAAGGTAAAAATGCCGGTTACTTCGGTTCCGTTTTGTGTAAGTTTTACTTCTCCTGCCGATTTTCCATGGCCAAAATCTTCGTTATATTTCCAGGTGCCTGAAATGTTCATTTTGCTGCTTTGTTTGCAAACTTAATGAAATAATTGTTGGTTGCGAAGATTACCCCCTCCCGGCTAAAGCCGTACTCTCCCTGATTCAGGGGGAGAAATTTGTGCTATTAACAATTATCTAATTATTTGAATTAGGTTTATTGTTAATTGTATACTGAGACTGCGACTAAAAACGGCTACACCGTTTTCCTGTACCTCCAAATTGCCAAACTTAAAAACACCACTCCCAAAACCAGCAGCGAAACAAACTCTTCAATTAAATCAAAAAAGCCGGAACCTTTGAGGACTACATTTCGCATTACTTTCATAAAATAGAAAATTGGATTTAGCCTGTCGGCGGTTTGTGCCCACCCGGGCATGCTTTCAACAGGGGTGAAAATGCCTCCCATTAATATAAAAATCATCATAAAAAAGAAGCTTACAAACATTACCTGCTGCTGAGTTTGGGTAACGGTTGAAATGAACAGCCCCAGCCCCAGCACGCTTATGAGGTAAACCCCGGCAAACCCAAAAAGTAAAAAGAGGCTGCCAACAATGGGCAGGTCGAAAACTATCCAGGCTATCAGCAATCCAAATGCCAGGTCGAAAAGGGCAATTACCCAAAACGGCACCAGCTTGCCAATTATAAACTGGTATTTTTTTACCGGTGTCACGTTTAATTGCTCAATGGTGCCAATCTCTTTTTCGCGTACCAGGTTCATCCCCGACATAAACATGCCGATAATGGTAACCAGAATTGCAAGTATTCCCGGCGCCATGTACCATTTGTAGTCCAGCTCACGGTTGTACCAGTAGTTTTCGGTAATCTCAATTTGTGTTGGTGGATTAAACTCAGGTATACCTTTCCATTCAGCAATAATACTCTTGTTGAACCCACCAATAATATTGGAGCAGTACGAATAGATGAGCTGTGCCGAGTTGCCATCGATAGCATTCACAAGCAACTGTACCTGCGATTTATCCTCGCGGATAAGATTAGTCTCCATTTTTTGAGGGATAACCATTATTACATCTGCCTCGTCGGCCATGAGCATATCTTCGCCGGATGCGACATCAGGCACAACCCCTTTTACATTGAAGAATGGTATCCCGTCGAATTTGGCAACCATTTGCCTCGAAGTTGTTGAAAGGTCGTTATCAACCACTACCATATCAATACGTTTCATATCGAAAGTGGCAGCAAAAACCAACAGTAGCATCTGTAACAACGGAACACCAAAAATCATGGGCAGCAAGGTTTTGTTCCTGAATATCTGGCGGAATTCTTTTTGTAGTATGTATCGAATAGTTTTCATTCAGTTCAAAGTTTAAATTCTCAAATTTGTCTGTCATTTCGACGACTTTGGAGAAGAAATCTTTTTGATTGTCAGATTTCTCACTACGTTCGAAATGACAGCTGGGAACCAGCTAACAGTTTCAATATTCTCCCCCTTGGGGGAGTTAGAGGGGGCTTCCTATTCTAATCTTATCTTAAATTTCTTCACACTCATTGCAATAAAAAATATCGTCATCCCTAGTAAAATCAAAGTCTCTTTCCAAACGAAAGTTATTCCAACACCTTTCAGCATAATTCCGCGGATAATAGCAATAAACCAGCGTGCAGGCATAACATGACTTAACAGTTGCAGCATTTTTGGCATATTTTCAATGGGGAATATAAACCCTGAAAGGATAATTGTTGGCAACATCAATGCAATCATCGAGATAAACATGGCTACCATTTGGCTTTTTGCTGCAGTAGAAATAAGTATTCCCAGGCAAAGTGCCATCATTATAAACAGAATAGTTTCCAACATCAGCAAAATAAAGCTGCCTGTAATTGGCACGCCAAAAATAAACCGTCCGATAAGCACAATAATAAATGCGTTGGCAATAGAAAGCAACAGATAGGGGAGTACCTTGCCCACGATAATCTGCACGGGTTTAAGAGGTGAAACCAACAATACTTCCATAGTTCCCAGCTCTTTTTCGCGGGTAATAGATATGGAAGTCATCATTGCCGAAATAAGCATTAAAATCAGCGCCATTACTCCCGGCACAAACATGTAAGCACTTTTCATCTCTTCGTTAAAGTACATGCGCACTTCGGGGGTAATTTGCATGGGCATTTGCAGGTTGGGGTACATTTTGCGGATGTAATCGTTAACAATTGCTTTTGTGTACGAAGTAACCAGCCTCGCCATGTTTGGGTCCGACGCATCGGCAATCAGCTGCATGGTGGCATAACCCTCTTTAACGAGTTTTTGTTCGAACCCATTCTCGAAAACAATCACCTCTTTAACTTTTCCTTTCTTGAAAATGTCTTCAATGCCCTTGGTGTTGTTAAGGTTTTCGTCTAATATGAAGTAGCCTGATGAGAGCAGTTTGTTGGTGATTTGCCTTGTGGTTTCATCTTTCGACTGGTCGTAAATAGCAATGTGTACATCTTTTATTTCGCTTTTAATAACCGTGCCAAAAATCAACAGTTGGGCAATGGGAATGCCAAACAGAATCAGCATTGTCCGCGGATCGCGAAAAATGTGGTAGAATTCTTTTTTTATGAATGACCGTAACTGTTTCATGTCTTAATTATTTATTGTCATTTCGACAACAAAGGAGGAGAAATCTGTTTCATTGGAGAGAGATTTCTCAGTCGTGCCTCCTTCGAAATGACAAGTCTTGTGGCTTATTATCTCGCTATCCTTAAAAACACCTCGTCCATATTTTTAGCTTTATACATTTCTTTCAGTTTTGCCGGAGTGTCGAGCGCTTCAATTTTTCCTGCATCCATAATCGAAACGCGGTCACAGTACTCGGCTTCGTCCATGTAGTGGGTGGTTACAAATACTGTAATGCCGCTGTTGGCAGCTTCGTAAATCAGGTCCCAGAATTTCCGTCGTGTTACCGGGTCAACGCCCCCGGTTGGCTCGTCGAGGAACACAATTTTTGGGTCGTGAAAAATAGCAACCGAGAATGCCAGTTTCTGTTTCCAGCCCAGTGGCAAGTCGCCGATTAACTTGTTTTTAACCTGGATTAGTTGCAGCTTCTCCAATAGTTCAGCCTCTTTTTCTTTTCTCTTTTTTGATGAAATTCCATAAATGCCGGCATACAGCTGAATGTTTTCCGAAACTGTCAGGTCTTCGTAAAGTGAAAACTTCTGGCTCATGTATCCGATGTTTTTCTTTATTTTCTCTGTCTCTTTATACACATCAAAACCAGCCACCTTTATTTCACCTGAGGTGGGAGAGGATAGCCCGCATAGAATCCGAATTGCCGTAGTCTTTCCCGCACCGTTTGCCCCCAGGAATCCGAAGATTTCGCCTTTATTAACTTCGAATGTCAGGTTGTTGTTGGCGGTGAATGTGCCAAATTTTTTGGTTAAGTTTTTTACTGTTATAATGTTGTTCATCCCTTTTAACTTTTTTGAGACTGCGAACTTGCCATAAGATTCATAAAAACATCCTCAATCCCCGGCGGTATCTCTTCCACCAGTATTTCTTTGTGCCCAAGGCTATGCAGGTAATTGTCGAGCTCGCTGGTTTCTACATTGTCATCTGTCCCTGTAAAGTGGGCAAACTGCCCGAAAGCGTAAACCGCCTCGGCTTTTTCGAAATCGCGTAGGTCGTTTATCAGTTTGAACATATTCTCCGAGCGCACTTGTATTATTTTTCGTGGAAACTTTACGGTAATCCTGGTGGGAGAATCAATGTCCAGGATTTGCCCGTTTTGAATCAGGCCAACGCGGTCGCACAAAACAGCTTCGTCCATGTATGGCGTCGATACCATAATTGTAATCCCCTTCTTTTGCAGGTTCTTCAGCATCTCCCAAAATTCTTTCCTGGAAACGGCATCTACACCTGTAGTTGGCTCGTCGAGCATCAATATTTTCGGTTTGTGAATTAGTGCGCACGACAGGGCCAGTTTCTGTTTCATTCCTCCCGAAAGTTTTCCGGCACGACGTTTTTTAAATGGTTCAATCTGGTAGTAAATATCGTGTATGAGATCGTAATTCTCCTGTACCGTGGTTCCGAAAACGGTGGCAAAAAAGTTAAGGTTCTCCTCAACGCTTAAATCCTGGTACAGCGAAAAACGTCCGGGCATGTAGCCGACAATGTGGCGAATTTTTTTGAAATCTTTCACCACGTCCAGTCCATCCATTTTTGCTTCTCCTGAATCGGGTAAAAGCAGCGTCATCAGAATCCGCATCAGCGTGGTTTTTCCTGCCCCGTCAGGGCCAATCAGTCCGAACAGTTCGCCATGTTTAATCTCCAAAGAGATGTTTCTTATAGCTTCTACTTCAGCGTAGGATTTACTTATGTTTTTTATTGATATCATTTTACAAGAGCATTATAACTGCCTGATGTGACTGCGACTAATCACTGCCAACTAACTTCTCCCGGCATTCCAATCTTCAAAGTTCCGTCGTTTTTTACTGCTACTTTTACCGCGTAAACCAGCTTTACCCTTTCCTCTTTGGTTTGAATAATTTTTGGTGTGAACTCGGCTTCGGAAGATATCCAGGTTACTTTACCTGTTAATGTTTGATTTTCCTTTTCTGATTTGTCGATTATCACTTCTACTTCCTGTCCGATTTTAATATTCGGTAATTGTGCTCCGTTGACATAAACCTTTAATTTCAATTCATCTAAGTCTGCAATTTTGAACAGAGGCTTTCCCGGGGTGGTTAATTCTCCCTGTTCTGCATAGGTTTCTAAAATGGTTCCTGAGACAGGTGATTTTACACAACAGCGTTCCAACTGGTCTTTTAACGATTGTTCTTGTGCTTTAAGAACTTCCAATTCTTTAGAGACAGCAGTGAACTGTGTTTTTGTACTGGCAATTTGTTTGTCGATAACATTTATCTGCCCCTGAATATCGTCCAGCTGTTTTTGCGTCGATGCTCCATCTTCAAGCATTTTATTTATCCGTTTTTCATTCACCTGTAGGTTTTTCTTTTGTTCTTTAAGGACTTCTATTTGCGAGTTGATTGATTTCCGTCGCGAATAGACGGCCGCTTTTTTGGCATCAATTTGTAAAAGTTTTAATTGAACCTGTACAGTATCAATCAAGGCGGCTACAAAATCACTTTCTATTTTCTGTCCCTTTTCTACATTAAGCTGCAGGATTTTACCTGCTGATTCTGACGAAACAATAACTGTTTCTGATTCGAAATTCCCGAATGCATCTGATTTCTCGTTGTTTTGCGAGCATCCAAACAGGAAGATGCCAAATGTTAGAATTAATAATCTGTACTTCATGATATCTTGTTTTTTTGTTGTTTATTATTTGTTACTTAAAACTGCGACTGCGACTGTTTACTGCGACTTTCCTCTAATTAAATTATACTTTTCTTTTGCTTCGGTTAATTGAATTTTATGCAATTCATAATTTAGTTTAGCAACTGTCTCAGCCTGTACTTCCTGAATAAAGTCGGAGGCAGTAATGGTTTCGTTTTCAAGTTTAGAAGCTGCTGCTTTTGAAATATCGGTTCTGAGAGCCACCATTTGTTGGTCATTCTCCAGCATAGTCTCCAGTTTCTTGATTTGCTCTTTTTGCTGAATAAGTATAAGTTGAATATTTTGTGTGAAGGTTTCCTCTTGTGTCAAAATTATCTCCTGCTGAAGCTGAATTACCTGTTTCTGGCGGGCAGTGTTTTTCCAATCGAATGCATTCCATGAAACTCCCACTCCAAAAAGGTAGTAACCTTTAAATTCGTCAAGTAACATATTAAGTCCTGGCTTACCGTAACCAACTTTTCCAAATCCAAAAAGTTTCGGATTTCTGGTTTTGACTAAAAGTCCTTTTTGAGTATCTAACTGATTTATTTGGCTGGCAAAAAGTTGGAGTTCAGGTCGGTTTAAATTGTGGTTGGAATAATTTGCATTTTCAGCAAACCGAAATTCAGAATCAATAGGAATTGGTTGTCCTGTTAAAATGGAAAGCATCTGAATGGCTGCATTTTTTGCTGCATCTAACTGGACGGAGTTTTGTTCCATGTTTAATATTTCAGCCTGCAAGACCAAGGCAGATGATTTTTCTGTGAACCCGTTTTTAATTGCCGATTCTACTGTTTTTAACCGTTCGTCTAATACTTTGTTTTGAGCCTCCACAACGGCCTTTTGTTTTTCAACAACCATTATTGTAAAAAAGGCCTGTGCCACCTGCTCGTTTAGCTTGTACAATTCAACTTCCAGTTGGCTGAGGCTGCTTTTTAAAATGGCTTCTTCCAGGGTTTTATTAGTTTTGGAAATGCCTCCGTCCCAAATGGTTTGGCGCAATTCTGCGTATGTATTGTACCTGTCTTTTGTAACTGTCGGAATTGTTATTCCCGGCATTGAAACCGGAACTTCGGTAACATCGGACTGGTAAGTTATTTGACCATTCAAAGTTATCTGTGGCAGGTATGCGGTGCCATAATTTTCCTGTTTTAATGACGAAATTTCCTGCCAGAGTTCTGATTGTTTTAAATTCGGATAATTTTGTCGCGCCCAACTATAGCAACTGTCGAGTAGAATTTCAGTCTGGCCTGATACCAACTGGATTGGAAATAAAAGTATGATTAAAATTTTTTTCATGGCATTAAAATTGAATTTAAAACAAACTCTTTAACCGTATTTTTCCTCTCTTTCAGAAATTGATTGTACGCTTTTTTGTCGTTTTCGAAAAACATAAGTTTCATCAATGGTTTGGCGGCAAAAGGAAATACACTGAGCCCAAGCATGTTGACCATTATTTCGCGAGGATCCATTCGCCTGATTTTTCCTGCATCCATCTCTTTCTCCAGCATTTCGAAGATTTGTTCGGGTTTAATTCCCTGACTTTTAATTACCGATGCCAGAAACTCCGGATCGCGGTTTATTTCTTTTAAAATAAATGTAGGCAGAAACGGATTCTTTAATAATAAATCGATGTATTTCTCGATAAACGTTCCTAGTTTTTCCTTTATTGGTAGATCTGAGAGAACCAGTGTTTCAATATTTGGAAAAACCTGGCTGAATAACATTTGAAATATGGCTTCGAACAATTTCTGCTTGGTTCTGAAATAATAATGTAGCAGGGCTTTGTTTATTCCTGCTTCGTTTGCAATTTCCTGCATTCGTGCACCGTCCATCCCTTTTTGGATAAATACCGTTTGTGCTGCATCCAGAATTTTGTTTTCGGTATTGTCTTTTTGTATTGTATTCATCTCATATTTATTTTAACTTACTGGTTTAACCATTTGGTCAAAATTATGGTGTTTGATTAAATTAACCAAATAATTTAACTAAAAAATTTAACCATTTGGTTAATATGTATTTTTGGAAATTCTTTTACCTTTACTTTTTTAGAAAATCTAAATCAGAAGTTGTTTAAAGTAAACGGGGAATTTTGAGAGTGACATATTGGTTTTATTAGCCCCGAGTCCTCGGGGTCCATTTTTCTTGCATAGCCATAGCTGCGGAAGAAAAATTAGCTGATGTCCAATGAAATCAAGATGTTGCTCGCAGTTTTTCAATTTTACTTTAAACAACTTCTCAATAAAAAAATCAAAAATGAAAGCATTAATCATCACTTTTAAAATTTTTGTCTTTGTTGGTATTGTTTTGTTGTTTGCCTGTAATCCTAAGCCAAAATCGGATAAAACAGTTGAGAAATCTGCAAAAGAGAACTGGATACAACTTTTTAACGGCAAAGATTTAAATGACTGGGACATTAAATTTAAAGACTATGAATTAGGAGATAATTACAATAATACATTCCGTGTAGAGGATGGAATGTTACGCGTTTCGTACGAGAACTGGGAGGAATGGAATGGTAAATTCGGGCATATTTTTTATAAAGGCGAATTTTCGCATTACCGTTTGCGTGTTGAATACCGTTTTATTGGCGAGCAGGTAAAAGACGGTCCGGGCTGGGCTTTCAGAAATAACGGACTGATGTTGCACGGACAAAGTGCAGAGTCGATGGAGATTGACCAGGGTTTTCCAACATCAATTGAAGTGCAGTTGCTGGGAGGTGTAACCGGTAAAGAGGAAAGATCGACCATGAACCTGTGTACCCCTGGTACAAATGTGGTTATGGACGATGAACTTATTGAAAGGCACTGTACTCCTTCTATATCGAAAACCTATTGCGACGATCAGTGGGTGAATGTTGAGGTAGAAGTTCGAGGCGGTGAAATTATTCGTCATTTTGTTGATGGAGAAGAAGTGATGAGTTATAATGACCCGCAACTTGACCCGCGTGATAAATATTACGAAAAACTACTGCCAATCGACGGGAATAAAATTCTGACCAAAGGAACTATTTCGTTACAGGCCGAAAGCCACAATACCGATTTCAGAAAGATTGAGTTAATGGTTTTAGAGGAGTAGGTGTATCTATACCCTTTTCATTTTTCTATTAGCATAATTCAGCGTAACAAGCGAGAGTGCAATTACTGCCATTCCTGAAATGGATGTAAGATCGGGCTGTTCATCGGTTAAAATAATCCAACTTAGAGTTGCACCCGATACCGGGATGAGGAATTTCCAGACATTAAGCAAAGAAACTTTTACACCCGGGCGTTTTAACAGCGAATACCAGATGGTTATTGCTGCAGCAGATAAGAAACTCAACCATGCTAAAGAGTAATAATAGGTTGGCGGAAACGGGCCAAAGTTTATCCCTTCAAACGGAATAGAAATCACAAATAACAAAGCCCCACCAGTCATCAGGGAGGTTGAACTTAAAACCACAGGCGAAATCCCTGCTGATTTTTTTGCTATTAATACATTGGTATAACCGGCCATCAGGTTGTTTATGAGAAGTAATGCAATTCCAAGGAATTCCAGTTCATTTTTTATCTCAACATTTGCACGCCCAAGTGTAATTATGATAATCCCTGCAACTCCAATTAAAATGCTACCGGTTTTTAATGGTGTCATTTTATCGTTATGAAAAGAGTAGTGTGCAACAATGGCAATAAACAGGGGAGATGAACCAATAATCATCGCGCCAAGGGCTCCCGGTACCAGGTTGATGCCCAGATAAAAAAGTGCATATTGTGCAAAAATCTGGACAACCGAAAGCAGTAAAACAAATTTCCAGTTCGACTTTAACTCAGCAATTAATCTTAAAGGTTTTCCGAAATAAATGAAAATGAGAATGCCGGAAATGAAAAACCTGATTCCGGCAAACTGAAGTGGTGTATGGTATTCCAACCCGATTTTAACACCGACAAAAGCTGTTGACCATAACCAGCAAGCCAGGATAGCTAAAAATGTTGTGCTTTTTAAAATATTTCTCATCTGCAAAAAAGTTGTGCAAAGGTGTAAAATTAATTTGGGTTAGCCTTTATAATCTAAAATTAGAACGTACGGTATAAATATTCAGTAGATGTGTGTGAAACCTTTATGAAATTTGGTGATAGGTGGAGAAAATATATTTTGTATTTCATTAAAAAATATACTTTGCACACTTCAAAAAAATATAACTGATGGAAAAAAAAATAATCAACAGCTACGAAGAGTTTGCAGCCTTTTTGGGAAAAGAGATTGGAGTATCGGAATATGTTACAATTACACAGGAGCAGATTGATAAATTTGCCGAAGCCACACTTGATTTTCAATGGATTCATACCGACCCTGAACGGGCAGCTAAGGAGTCGCCTTTTAAAACAACCATAGCTCACGGATATCTCTCGCTTTCGATGCTAACTTATCTTTGGTATCAGATTGTAGAGGTTAACAATGTGAAAATGATTGTAAACTATGGTATTGAGAGGCTTCGTTTTCAACAACCTGTTAAAGTGAACGATAAAATCAGGGCAACGGTAAGTCTTAATGATATTAAAAACCTGAGGGGGATTGCCCGTGTACAGGTTAAAATTGTAGTTGATATTGAGGGTGAGAAGAAACCGGCTTATGATGCCCTGGTAAACTTCCTGTATCATTTCGAATAATAGTATTCAGTAATGAGGTTTGAGTATTGAGAAAAAATCCAAGCTTAAATCTCATTATTTTTAACTTTATCCAATAATCCTTCGCACGAATCTTCAAGCAAATCGAGGACAAGTTCGAATCCTTCCTCGCCGCCATAATATGGGTCAGGCACCGTGTCGTAATCCCACTCTTTGCTGAAATCGGTCATTTTATTGATTTTATTTAAATCAGCTTCCGACCGTGCCATGTTTTTTAAAGCATGGATGTTTTCGTCGTCCATCCCTATTATCATGTCGAAATGGTCGAAATCAGTATCCGGATTGAATTGCCGTGAGCTGCTGGTAAGGTTGTACCCTCGTTTTACCGCATGCGACTGCATCCTGCGGTCGGCAGGTTCTCCTGCATGCCAGCCCGATGTGCCGGCTGAATCAATCTCGAAATTTCCGTTACGCCCGGCTTTTTTTACCACGCCTGTAAAAACGGCTTCGGCACTGGGCGAGCGGCAAATGTTACCCAAACAAACAAAAAGTATTTTAGTTTTATCCATAATTATTCTTTGTTCCAGATTTCGTACGATTTAATCGCCTGCCGCAACAGCATTTCGTATCCGTTTTTTACGGTAGCTCCTTTTGCTTTCCCTTTTTTCATGAAAAGTGTCTCTTCCGGATTATAAACCAGGTCGAAAAGCAAATGTTTATCAGTTATAAATTCATAAGGAATATTTGGAAATGTATCAACCTTAGGGTAAGTACCAAGAGGTGTTGCATTAATAATCAGCAGACGATCGTCCATCATTTTTGCGTCAATTTCCTCATAACTGATTTCATTTTCCTTTAACTCCTCAATAGATGCAGAAATAAATTCAATTCCCAGTCTGTGCAGCACATATTTCAAGGCTTTCGATGCGCCACCGGTACCCAGCATCAACGCTTTTTTATGGTGCTCTTTTAATAGTGGTTTCAGAGCAGACTCAAAACCATAAGTGTCTGTGTTAAATCCTTTTAAATGAACTCCTGAATGTGTCCTTTTTACCCGGATTGTATTTACTGCACCAATTTCTCTGGCCGATTCATTCAACTCATCCAGATAAGGAATAACCTGTTCTTTGTACGGGATGGTAACATTAAATCCAATCACTTCCGGATTGTTTTTTACCACCTCATAAAATTTCTCTATCGTATCTATCTCAAAATTCTGGTAAGTTGAATTAATGTTTTCTTTCTCGAATTTCTCTGTAAAAAAACGTTTCGAGAACGAGTGTGTGAGCGGATATCCAAGTAGTCCGTATCGTTTCATTTATTTTAATTTTGTTTTACTGCGATTATTTACTTTTTTACTCACTCCTTCAATTATAAAAATTAAGGCAAAACCTACAATTGCCATTGCAACTGCTCCCAGTAACCAGGCTTCGTTTTCGGTAATTTGTTTGTAACTGCCCGGCAAGATATTCCGTTCAGCAAGTGGTTTAATCTCTCCGTGGCGATCAATAAATGTTGCCGTTACTTCCTTCCACGGCCACACTTTATTGAGCGAGCCTACCATAAACCCGGCAAGGACTGCAATGGTAAGATTGTGGAATTTTTTTAGCAACCAAGATAGTACATTCGAAAAAGCTACAATACCAATGGCAGCACCGACCAAAAAAGTTGCAATTACTGCAATCTCCATATTCCCGACTGCTTCGAGAATAAATTTGTACATACCAAGTAAAACCAGAATAAAACTGCCCGAGATTCCCGGAAGTATCATGGCACAAATGGCGATGGAGCCCGAAAGGAATATAAACCAGTAGGTTGTGTTGGCTTCGGCCGGTGTAATTACAGTAATAAAATAAGCTATAATTATGCCCGCAATTCCTGCAATTATGGTACCTGAATTCCATTTTTCAATGGTTCTCGCCACATAAATTGCCGAAGCGATTATCAGTCCAAAGAAAAACGACCAGACTAAAATGGGGTAGTTGTCGAGCAGAAATTTTAATCCTTTGGCCAGCGAAAAAACACTGATGCCAATACCCAGTAATACGCTTATCAGAAATGTCCCGTTTATTGCTTTCCAAAATTCAGTAAACTTCCCCGAAAAAAACAGTTTTATCGCATTAAGATTTATCGATTTTATGGAGTTTATCAGTTCTTCGTAAATTCCTGTGATAAAAGCAATGGTTCCTCCCGAAACTCCAGGAACAACATCGGCAGCTCCCATTCCCATACCTTTTAAAATTAAAATAAAATAGTCTTTTATTGTTCTGTTCATTATAAATGGTTATACATTAACAATTATTGGAATGCAAATTCTGACCGTTTCCAATTAAAGGGTGCCAAAATACAAAAAGTATGAGAATTAGAGATTGGTTTGACAAAAGAGATTTATTAAACACTGTTGGTTTTTCGAAACTCGTCGACCACCTTTTTAAGCCTTTTACTTTTTAACGATTTGGGGTAAATGTCGAACAGGTAGTTTATGTTTTCAAAATCCTGTTTCATGGCTTTTTTTAGCCACTCGAAAGCATCTTTCTGGTTTTTAGTTTCGAGCAGGAAAGCCACCAACCTGTATTTTAACATGGAGTCGGTGTTGTTCTTAATTGCACGTTTTATAATACGAATAGCCTTTTCGGACTCTCCGAATTTAAACAGAACTTCTGCCCATGTTAACCATATTTCGGTATTGTCGGCATCAGTTTTAGCTCCCTTTTTAAAAGCATTAACCGCTTCGTCGAGTTTGCCGGCATCGTTGAAAACTTTGCCTAGCGTGAGCCAGTATTCCGAGTTGTCTTTATCAATTTTAAGTGCCTTTTTTATATAAACAGCACTTTCCTCGTATTTCTGTTCAATCCAGAAAATAAGTGCAATCCCAAACCAGGCAGTTTCGTTTTCTTTATTTAATTTGAGCGCTTTCCGGTAATAATATTCCGATTTGTTATTGTCTTCCAGGTTAAGGTAGCACTCACCAATGTAACAATATGCATCGTCGTTTTCCGGTTCCAGTTCCAGGTATTCGTGGTATTTTTTAATGGCTTCCTTAAATTTTCCTGAATTGGCCAGCGCGTTGCCAATATTAAACAGTGCCATATGAAAGTTTTCGTTTATGGCAAGGACAAACTCGTAAGCCTTAATAGCTTTTTTGTGTTTTTCGGCCTTGTTGTAAACAATGCCAAGGTTAAACCATGCGGTATAATTGTAAGGGTCGAGATCGATAAACTGGTTGTAATATTCAATGCTTTTCCGGTAGTCGCCTGTTTGGTCCGAAAAGAAAGCAAGGTCGTAAAGGGCAACTTCGTTTTCAGGATTTAATGTAATGGCTTTCTCGAGGTAGACAATAGCTTTTTGAATGTCGCCAACCTGAACATAAGCAAGGGCAATGTGGTAGAAAACATCGTCGGCTTCGTTGCCGGCATATTTTAATGCATTGCGGAATGAATTAACAGCTTCCAGTTCGTTTCCCATAATCAGCCATACCGAACCCTTTAGCATGTGAACATCAGGATTTACATTTTCAACCTTTTCGGCAAAATCGAGATATTGGTGTGCCTGGTCGTATTTCCCCTGGTTAATAAGAATCTGGGCATATTTAAGCTGAAGAGGCACGGCATTTGGATGAATCTGAATGCCTTGTTTTGCAGCTATTTCCGAAGCCTGAAGATCGCCTTCTTCCATCAGTTGTTCTACAATCCCTTCGAATTCCGATACATCGAAATATTTTTTCCGACCCGAAATTAATGAGCGTTTAAACCTGTTAACTGCTTCACTAATATTTTCTTCCCTAAAATTATCCCTTTCCTGTTTCATTTGCTAAAAATGAGTCCGCGAAATTAATAATTAACCCGAGAATACGAAAAAACCTTTAAAGGTGCTGTTCGCGTAACAGGTCGTTTACAGTTTTTACCGGATTAAATGTTTCAATAGGCACTTCAACAAAAAGTGTATTCCAGTTACTCATTGCACCGTTCCACAATCCCGGTAATTCCTGTGCTTTCAAATCTTTTCCGTCTTTCGATTTTTTTGAAATAAAACCAGTGGCTGGATCAGTAAACCTGGTCAGGTTGTATTTTTCTCCTTTATAATTTTTAATGGCACAGATCAAATCAACCGGGTTGAAATGAGTGGCATTTTTTACAATATTTTGTTGCTGAACACTATCCGGATCGATTTGTGAACCTTCCACAACCTGCAACGAAACAGTGCCATCATAATTTTTAGCCCAGAACGGACCACCACCCGGTTCTCCTTCGTTTTTAACCATTCCGCACACCCTGAGCGGACGGTTCAATTTTTCTTTTAAGTATTGATAAAGTTCCTCTTTTTCAGTATAATACTGGTTTTCTGCCGGTTTTGTATTAAGTGTATTTTCAAGGAAATTGGCTGCTTCGGCAAGAAATGCACTTTCTAAAGCAACATGATGTTTTTCGTTTAATTCCTTTTGATAGAAAAACAGTTTTTCCTGGTGCTTTAATAAAACTCCGGCAAGCCCTTTTTTATAATCTATGGTTGGTTGTTTCAGCCTGTCGGGGATAACATTGTCGATATTTTTAATGAAAATGATATCGGCATCCAGATCATTCAGATTCTCAATTAGTGCTCCGTGCCCACCCGGCCGGAAAAGCAAGCTGTCGTCAGGATTACGGAACGGTTCATTTTCCAAATCAACAGCAATGGTATCGGTAGAAGGTTTTTGCTGACTGAACGAAACTTTAAGCGTCACCCCCAATTCCTGTTCGTATTTGTCTTTAATTTCGGCAAGCAAACTTTCAAATCCGGGCTGGTGCTCCGGCGAGACAGTAAAATGCAACTGTACTTTCCCGTTGTTGTCTTTTGCATACTTTGCTCCTTCAACCAGATGTTCCTCAAACGGAGTTCGGGCAGAGTTTTCGTACGAGTGAAATTTTAACAATCCTTTGGGCAGTGAACCATAATTTAATCCTTTTTCATTTAGCAGGTAGTCAACCTGGTTTTTGCAGGTATTTTTTTCACCATCGCCTACTATCACCCTTTCCAGTTCGGAGGAGAATGCAAACTTTTTGATTTCTTCAGTAAAATGTTTAACGTCTTTACTTTTTCCCAGAACTTCATCTTCTTTACCGGGCACGCAATTTTCCAATGCTTCGAAAAGTGCTTTAAACATACGGCTGGCAGCACCAGATGCAGGTACAAACTTTAATGGCGATATACCGGAAGCAATTTTTTCGTCGTACCGGGTTATCCTTTTTTTTAGGTCGTCAGCATTTAATCTGATAAGCCCTTTACCTACTGAAGCAGCATCTTCGATATGTAAATACGGAAATCCTTTTTTGAAATTTTCTATCTGTGAAATAACGGTTTGAAGTTCACTACCACGCTCGTTAATTTGTTGTTTGTCGTTTTTAGAGAACATAAGCTAAGGTTTTTATCGTTAATAAATGTATGAATTTGATTTTTTAATTGAAACGTATTTAACTACAGAAAAGATTAAAGTTTTCAACATTTTTTGATAAGTTTTTTTGAGGAGGCTGTATGTCTGAATTTTACGTATTTTTGAGACCTTAGAATTACCGGCAAACGGAACACTAAATTACTTATGTCACAAACAATATACAGCTGGGGGCACGAGCGCAGGTACAACGACTTCCCGACTTATTTCAGGAATTTATTTTCGGAACGGGTACAAAAGGTATCGATTGATGCCGGTTTTACCTGCCCGAACCGCGACGGTACTAAAGGTGTTGGAGGCTGTACATACTGTAACAACAAAACTTTTAAACCAACATACTGCAATCTAGATAACAGCGTAACCAGTCAGGTGCAGCAGGGTATTGGTTTTTTTGCAAAGAAATATAAGTCGATGCAGTTTCTGGCCTATTTTCAGGCATATACCAATACATATGCTCCGCTCGATGATTTAAAAAGGCTTTACGAAGAGGCGCTGCAACACAATAAAGTGGTTGGTTTGGTTATTTCCACACGGCCCGACACAGTGGATGATGAGCTGCTCGATTACCTGGCTGAACTGAGTGAAAAAGTATATGTGATGATTGAATTTGGCCTGGAGTCGCACCTCGACAAAACTCTTGAAAGCATAAACCGCGGGCATACTTTTGCCGATTCGGTTTGGGCGCTGGAAGAAACAGCCAAAAGGGGAATTAATAATTGTGCTCACATGATTCTCGGCCTTCCGGGAGAAACCAGGGAGGATTGGCTGGAGCAGGCGCGGGTAATTTCCGGGCTTCCGGTAAAAAACCTGAAACTTCACCAGCTGCAGATTCATAAAAAAACCGTGTTGGAAAAACAGTACAGGGAGAACGCGGAGAAGTTTACCATTTTTTCTGCCGAAGAGTACATCGAACTGGTAGTTGATTACCTCGAACTGCTCAACCCCAGAATTATTGTCGAGCGGTTTATCAGCCAGGCACCGCCCGAAATGCTGATTGCTCCCAAATGGGGATTAAAAAATTTTGAGTTTGTGGCCAAAGTTGAAAAACGGCTGAAAGAAAGGGATACCTGGCAGGGGAGATTGTTTAAAGATTAATGGTTCCCGGTCCTGTCATCTATTACCACCAGACGGTATTTGCTGCCATCCATAACCACCCTGTGAGTATCGATATGAAGGTGTTTGGTTACCACTTTATTATGAATGCAGAAATCGCGGATTAAAACCACTTCGGACAGGCTCGAACCGGAAAGCAGTTTGCGAAGCTGACAGTTTTTGCAAATGTTATTTTCAGCGTCGTAAAACTTTTCCTTGTCGGTACAACCCATTATGTCGCAAAATTCGTGACCAATAATATCGTCTTTATCGCTTTTGGTCAGTTTCTGAAACGACTTGTTAAAATACTTCACCTTAAAATTGTGGTCGGTCAGGAATATGGCCTGTGGATGATGTTCTATTAACTGGTTTACCAAATCGTTGGCTTCTTCAATGCGTACAAACTCTAGTTTCATGGTAATTAATTTTGGATTATAACACCTAAGTACTCAACCGGCTTTCCCGATGGATGAAAATTAAACATTAATGCTGAGATAGTCAATCAAATATGTTCTACAATCTAAAAATTATTATGAGTTATGAATCCAATGAACCGAAAACCTTTTTCAGCAAACTGGTTACCCTTGCCGCCGGATCTTTCCTTATTTGTTTCTCTTCTTCTTCAATTTTCAGGAACAGGCCATCGAGGGCTTTGTGGGTAAGGTAGTCCTCCAGCTGGGTTTCAACCGGTTTTAGTCCGGCTATTTGCCCGGCAACCGTCCCCGAAAGTTTATTCCATTTGCCAACAAGGGCATCCCAGCTTTCGGCAGTGGATATACCCCCAACCAGGTCTTTCTCTACCGAGGCTTTAATTTTGGGTTTATACAAATTAAACAGCTGGTCGTAAGTAGTTTTATGCAGGTATTGTGTGGCTGCATTGTTTTCACCTTTTAAAATACCAATGCCGTCAGATATTGTCATGCTTGTAATACTATTCACAAAAATGGGTTTGGCCTCCGATACAGCATCTTCTGCCGCCCTGTTTATATGCAGCAATACATCTTCTATCAGTTGCTCGCCACCGGGTATTTTGCCTGCGTTTTCAACAATAATATTTGCTTCGGGCGGAAGAAGGATTTTTACCAAATCGTCTTTATAGTACCCGTCTGTTGCCCCTAAAATACCGGCTGAGTTATTGGTGCCGGTAACCAGGGCCTCTTTTAGCCCTGCAATTATTTCGTTTTGTGTAAGCGGTGTTTCGGAGTCTAGAGTTTGTTGTGCTAGTTGCATAATTTCAGCACATCCGGTTAAAATTAATGCCAGAATGAATACGGTTAGTTTTGTGGTTTTCATGTTTATTATTTTGAGTTTGAATTATTAAAAGTCAGTTAAAGTTAATATAAGTTTTTCTTTTGTACACAATTTAAAGGACGGTGTTAAACATGGTTGTTCCAATAAACATAATTGCATTTGACCAGTATAAAGTTATTTAAAAAGTTTGGAGATTAAATCTTCTCTTCCTTTCAATTTTAAATCGTTAATGATTTTGTTGCGGTACTCTTTCTTGTACCAGAAGAAAAACTGCCTTTGTTTTTCTTTGTCATTCCGGTTTTTTGCGGTGTAAATTTTTTCCATGGTGTAAGGGTGGTAGCCCGAATAGAAAACAACCGTTGCCAGAGTCATGGGTGTTGGGGTAAAATCTTGCACCTGCTCCAGCCTGAAATTCATATTTTTGGTTTGAATAGCAAGGTTGGCCATGTCTTCGGGCTTGCTTCCCGGGTGACTCGAAATAAAATAAGGGATAAGTTGCTGGTTAAGCTTTTCCTCTTTGTCTATTTTGTTGAATTTGTTATTCAACTCCTCAAAAAGTTTAAACGGTGGTTTTCTCATAAATTTCAGCACTTCGTCCGACGAGTGTTCGGGAGCCACTTTTAACCGCCCCGAAACATGGTGCTTAAGTACTTCGCGCAGGTATTTTTTATTGTTCCGGTTGGTTTCTTCGTTATTGGTTTTTTCCAGAATCATATCGTACCGGATTCCACTGCCGATAAAAGCCTTTTTTACGTTTGGGTTGTTTCGCACCTTTTCATATAGAACGAGCATGGGTTTGTGGTTAATATCCAGGTTTTTACAAACCGACGGGAAAATACAAGAAGGCCGTTTGCACTTTCTGCAAATCTCCTCGTGTATGCCTTTCAATTTATACATATTTGCCGACGGGCCCCCAAGGTCGGAAATGTAACCTTTAAAATCGGGCATCTGCGTTACCTTTTCAACCTCTTTTAAAACTGATTTTTCCGAACGGCTGGCGATAAATTTCCCCTGGTGGGCAGAAATGGTACAAAAGGTACAACCGCCAAAACAACCCCGGTGCATATTTATGGAATGGCGAATCATTTCGTAAGCCGGAATGTTTCCCTTGTTATTGTACCTCGGGTGCGGAAGCCTTGTGTAGGGTAAATCGTAAACCTTGTCAATCTCTTTTTCTTTAAAAGTGGGCCACGGTGGATTCACAATTATTTTATTGTTGCCAATTCGCTGCACCAGCTTTTTTGCCTCCATTTTATTCGATTCCTCTTCGATGTGCATAAAGTTTCGGGCAAACACTTTTTTGTCGGTCAGGCAAGCTTTGTGCGATGCCAGTTCCAGTTCGTCCCAATTCTTTTTGGTGGCATAGTTTTCTTCGGTATCAACAATAAACGATGTTTGCGGAATGGTTGTCAGCCCCGAAACAGGAATTCCCCGTTTTACCAACCGGGCAAATTCGGTGATCGATTTTTCACCCATGCCGTAAAAAAGCAAATCAGCCTGCGTGTCTGCAAGAATGGAAGGCATAAGTTTATCGGTCCAGTAGTCGTAATGCGTTAACCTGCGCAGCGATGCCTCAATTCCGCCAATAACCAGTGGGACATCAGGGTAAATTTTTTTTAATATTTTCGAATAGGTTATAGTAGCATAATCGGGGCGGTGGCCAGTTCTGCCGCCAGGAGTGTAAGCATCGTTCGAGCGTTTTCGTTTACCGGCCGTGTAGTGGTTAACCATCGAATCCATGTTCCCGGCAGTAACCGCAAAAAAGAGGTTGGGTTTTCCCAGTTTTTTAAAGTCGCGTAAGTCGTCTTTCCAGTTTGGCTGTGGAACTATGGCAATCCGTAGCCCTTCGTTCTCGAGCACCCGCCCGATAACTGCCGAACCAAACGATGGGTGGTCGATATAGGCATCGCCGGTAAACAGAATAACATCAACCGTTTCCCAGCCATGTTGCTGTACTTCTTTTTTAGAAGTGGGAAGCCAAAGTGTAATATCTTGTCTGTCGTCTGACATTCTTTTTAGTCTCTACCATAACAATTTAAATTCAAATATGATTAAAAATAATGTCCCGGCAAGTCATAGGATGACAATTTTAAGCGTTGATAGTTATTTGATGATTAATTGATAGATTAAATCCTGGAGATTGTTCCAAATGATTATTCAAAAAACATTCTATTTTTGTATTATCTAAATATGTATTGGTTTCTACTATAAGTAGCAATAAATGGAATTATTAAAACCGAAGGATATTTTCCGGGATCGCTCAGCCTTCCTCACCGGTGGTGACTATTTCGCCAAATTTTTAATGTACATTCTCCGTTTCAATAAACTGAATAAGATTTATAATCAAATTGCAGAAAAAAAGGGGATTGAGTTTATCGATGAGATTATTAGTGTACTGGAATATAATATTGAATTCGACGAAAACGAGTTAAAACGGATTCCCAAAGAAGGTCCGCTGATTATTGTATCGAATCACCCATTTGGAGGATTCGACGGCCTGCTTCTTATTAAATATTTGTCGCAGGTGCGAAACGATGTAAAAGTACAAGGTAACTTTTTGCTAAAAAGAATTGAACCTGTATCGGAGTATTTTTTGGCCGGTAATCCGTTTGATGAATCAAATGGCAGAGGCAATCTAAGTGGCATTAAAGATGCTGTCTCGCACTTAAAAGATGGTGGTGTATTGTGCCTTTTTCCGGCAATTGATGCCAGCTCTAACGATTCATTCGACGGAATTGTTGACCAGGTTTGGCAATTCCCTATTGTGAAATTTATAAAAAAGGCCAGGGTTCCTGTAGTCCCTATATTCTTCCAGGGCTCAAACAGTCGGTTGTTCCATGTATTTGCAAAAATTCATCCTTCGCTGGTTAATGTTCGTATGCCTTCCGAAATTTTAAGTAAGAAACATAAAAATATTAAAATCAGGGTTGGAAATCCGGTAAAACAGGAAGAACAGGAGAGGTTCAGCGACGTATATCAGTTTGGAAGGTTTTTACGTGCCAAAACATACAGCATGGAGTCGGACATTGAGGTAAAACGTTTTTTTAATTATGGATTAAAACCCCCGATAAAACCGGAACCAATAATCGATGCCGTCCCTCAGGAAAAAGTTTTAAAAGAGGTACAGTTACTTAAAAGTGATTATACTCTTTTTACGCTTAAAAATTATACTGCCTATTGCGCTCCTTCCAATTTAATCCCAAATATATTAAACGAAATTGGCCGGTTGCGCGAAGTTACATTCCGCGAAGTTGGTGAAGGAACCAACCAAGGTATAGATATTGATGAGTTCGACCTGTATTACCACCAGATGTTTATTTGGGACGAGGATGAACATCGGATTGTTGGGGCATACCGTATCGGGAAGGGCAAAGATATTATGGATCAATTCGGTAAGCGTGGTTTTTATTTGCATTCGCTTTTCCGAATCGATGAAAAGTTTAAGCCGGTTTTAAATGAGAGCCTTGAGTTGGGACGTTCTTTTGTGATTAAAGAATACCAGCGTAAGCCCATGCCATTGTTCCTGCTTTGGAAGGGTATATTATATTTTTTGCTGAAAAACCCGGAATACCGCTATTTGATTGGCCCGGTAAGTATCAGTAATAATTACTCCAAGATTTCGAGAGACTTAATCATCCGGTTTATAATGAAAACCCATTTAAACTGGAAAATGGCGCAGCACATTAAACCGCGTAACAGCTATAAGTTTAAAAGCGAAAATGTCGACCTGAATATATTGATGGAAAATATGGAACGCGACATTAATCGCCTCGATAAAACCATTGGCGATTTGGATGAGCTGAATTCGGGACTGCCTGTGCTACTGAAAAAATATATTAAACTAAATGCCAAAATTATCGGCTTCAATGTCGATCCAAACTTTAACAATTGTCTCGATGGTTTAATTGTACTCGATGTTTACGATGTTCCTAAAAGTACCATCGAATCGCTATCGAAAGAGGCTAATGATGGTTCTATTCTGGAGAGATTCTATAGTAACAGGGAGTAAATAAATGACCAATAAGAGAGCAAGGGAGCTGTAAGAAATTAAACGTGAATAAATTAATACTGTTTACTGATGGGAGTGTAGATACGCAAAGTAAAATTGGATTTGGGGCGTATTTATTTGTTGAGAAACTGGAATCTTCAATAGAACTGCTAAAAAAGCGTGTAAAGGTTAAACGGTTTGAGAATACTTCGTCAACAAAATTGGAATTACAGATTTTATTGTGGGCACTTAAAGAAATTTCCGAACCGATGCAAAAAGTAACTGTATATTCTGATTCTCAGAACATAATAGGATTGCCGGGAAGACGTGCACGGTTCGAACAGAACGATTATCGTTCAAAAAAAAATGAACATCTTAAAAACTATAAACTATACCGGGAGTTTTACCAAATAACAGATAAACTGAACATTGACCTGGTTAAAGTTAACGGACATCAGCCATCGTACCGAAAAGACGAAATCGATAAAATTTTTACTATTGTTGACAGAGCTTCGAGGAATGCGTTGCGGGGTAAATAGAACTATCTTTTTAAACAGTGTCTGAATATTTGTTTTCTGTTTCTTGCTAAAAACTACTTTAGTACCATATGGATAAAATAGATATAATAATAGTTGGTGCCGGTCCGGCCGGGTTAATGGCTGCTGGCAGAGCAGCTGAGTTGGGCGGTAAAGTGTTGATTTTAGAGAAAATGCGGACAGAAGGACGCAAATTACTTATAACAGGGAAAGGACGATGCAACGTAACCAACAGCTCAACTATCAGTGAATTTATTACCCATGTATTTCCTAATGGACGATTTTTACGAAATACTTTCACTCAGTTTTTCTCGAAAGATATTATTGAGTTACTTGAGAAATATGGTGTGGAGCTAACTCTTGAAAGAGGAGGGAGGTACTTTCCAACCAGTAATAAATCGTCGGATATTTTACAAGCACTTTTAAAATGGGTAAACGAATTGGGTGTTGAGATTCGATGCGGGCAGCGAGTAGAAAAATTGCTTGTAGAAGATAATGTAATAACTGGTGTGCAGGTAAACGGAGAGGTTATTACAGCTAAAAAAGTAATACTTGCCACAGGCGGAAAGTCGTATCCTGCAACCGGTTCAACCGGCGATGGTTACGAATTGGCTCGTCAGGTTGGACATAAAATTGAGAAACCCATTCCGGCATTGGTTCCTGTTGAAACAAAGGGCAGCGTGGCACAAAAATTACAGGGGCTAAACCTGAAAAATGTAACAGCAGTGGTTTGGGTAAACGGCAAAAAAGCAGGCGAAGCTTTTGGCGAAATGCTTTTTACTCACTTTGGTCTGTCGGGCCCAATTATTTTAACTCTGAGCAGGATTATGGTTGTTGAACTTCAGAAGAACAACAAAGTTGAAATTACAATCGATTTAAAACCTGCACTTGATGAACAAAAGCTGGACAAACGCCTGCAGCGAGATTTAAACGAACATGGTAAAAAGCAGCTGGTAAATATTTTTCGCAGTTGGTTGCCTGCATCAATGATCCCGGTTTTCATTGAATTGCTGCAACTCGATCCCGAAAAAGTGTGTCACCAGGTTTCGGGAAAAGAGCGGAAACAGATTCGTTATTTATTGAAAAATATGCGTTTTGAAGTTTCGCATAACCGTTCTTTTAAAGAAGCAATAATAACTGCTGGCGGGGTGATAACCAGCGAGATAAGTCCAAAAACCATGGAGTCGAAGTTGATCTCGGAGTTATTTTTTGCAGGAGAAATAATTGACCTTGATGCAGAAACCGGTGGCTATAATTTACAGATTGCCTGGTCTACAGGTTGGGTTGCCGGGAATTCGAGTATGAAGAAAGTTAACAGTCGCAGTTGAGAAAGTTAATTGTCTCAGTTTGCAGTGCTTACTGACCATTGACTATATTCTTAACCCTTCCAACTTCGCCAGTATCAAGCATAACTTTAATTCCATGCGGATGATTGGCTGATTTGGTTAGAATTCGTTTTACAACCCCATCAGTTAATTCTCCGTTTCGCTGGTGATGTTTCTGAACAATCTCTACTTCACTACCAATTTCTATATTCTTTCTGTTTCTGCCGTCCATAATTCTGATTATTTGCTATACATCCTTTCTCGTTGTACCTGTATTTTTTCATCTACAATATAATCGTCGTAATCCATTAATTTGTCGATAATTCCATTGGGGGTAAGTTCGATAATGCGGTTACAAACAGATTGAATAAACTCGTGGTCGTGAGACGACATGAAAATATTTCCCGGATATTTCATCAGGTTGTTATTAAAGGCCTGAATCGATTCCAGATCGAGATGGTTAGTTGGAGTATCCAAAACTAAAGCGTTGGCATCTATCAACATCATTTTCGAAATCATACAACGCATTTTTTCACCTCCGGAAAGCACTTTTACTTTTTTGTATATTTCTTCCCCGGCAAAAAGCATCCTGCCAAGATAACTGCGAATGTACATTTCTGTGGTGTCTTTAGTGAACTGGCAAAGCCAATCGAACAAGCTCATGTTACTTTGGAAATACTCCGAATTATCTAAAGGCAAATAGGCCGAAGTAATGGTTTGGCCCCACTGGTAAGTACCTGAATCAGCCTGACGATTGCCATTAATAATTTCAAAAAAGGCTGTCATTGCACGGTGGTCGCGCGAAAGGAATATAATTTTTTCTCCTTTTTGTGCAGAAAATTCGACATCTTTAAAAAGAACAGTTCCATCGATGCTGGCACTTAATCCTTCCACATCAAGAATTCTGTCACCTGCTTCACGCTCAGGTTTAAAAATAATTCCCGGGTATTTTCTTGTTGAAGGCTGAATGTCTGCAATGTTCAGCTTCTCAATCATTTTTTTACGGCTGGTGGTTTGTTTCGATTTAGCCACGTTGGCACTAAACCTCGAAATAAACTCCTGCAATTCTTTCTTTTTCTCTTCTGCTTTTTTGTTTTGTGCTTGTTGCTGCCTCAATGCCAACTGACTACTTTGGTACCAAAAGCTATAGTTTCCGGCAAACATTTTTATATCGCCATAATCAATGTCTATGGTGTGCGTGCTAATTGCATCTAAAAAGTGGCGGTCGTGCGAAACAACTAAAACGGTATTTTCGTAGTTGGCCAGGTAGTTCTCCAGCCAAACAACTGTTTCCAGGTCAAGGTCGTTGGTGGGCTCATCGAGCAGCAGGTTGTCGGGATTTCCGAAAAGTGCCTGTGCAAGTAGTACTCGAACCTTCTGGTTACCGCTCATGTCTTTCATCAGCATGTAATGAAATTCTTCTTTTATACCCAGGTTACTCAACAAAGTAGCAGCATCATTTTCTGCATTCCAGCCTCCCATATCACCAAATTGCTCTTCCAGCTCAGCTGCCTTTATTCCATCTTCATCCGAGAAATCGGGCTTTGAGTACAGTGCATCTTTTTTCTGCATAATATCCCAAAGGTTGTTGTGCCCTTTCATCACCGTGTTTAATACGGTAAACTCATCAAAAGCAAAATGGTCCTGGCTCAATACAGAAAGCCGCTCCCCGGTACCTAAGCTAATATGTCCAGCGGTTGCATCAATCTCTCCCGAAATAGCTTTTAAGAAGGTTGATTTTCCCGCACCGTTGGCACCAATCACACCGTAGCAATTCCCTTCGGTAAACTTCATGTTTACATCCTGGAATAATATTCTTTTCCCAAACTGAATTCTTAAATCTGAAACTGTAATCATTTAATAAACTGTTTTGGCTTCTCTTTTTTGAAAAGGCGTGCAAACATAGTAATTAAATTGCATTCTGGATGGGGTTTAAATATAAAGGGTTGAGATTTAATGGAATGGTTATACTATTTCAGATATAAATTACTGTCGCCGTAACTCAGAAAACGGAAGCCATTGGCAATAGCAAAATCATACACCTTTTTCCAGTCGTTACCTAAAAACGCACCGATTAACAATAATAAAGTACTTTGTGGTTGGTGGAAATTGGTGAACATTCCTGAAATTATCTTAAAGTTGTATCCTGGAAGAATGATGATTTGTGTTGAAAACTGAATGGAATCCTGACCTGATTTATTTAAATAATCAACAATGTTATGCAATGCTTTTAGTGTTGTAATAATGGCGTCATTTTCATAAGGATCCCATTGAAGAACCTCAGGGAGGCTAGCATTGAAAGTGTTGGTTTCCAATTGTAGTCCTATCCAGTATAAACTCTCCAGCGAACGCACCGATGTAGTTCCAACGGCAATTATTTTTTCAGGATTTTTAATGAATCCTTCAATTATATTTTTGTTGATAATAACTTGCTCGTGGTGCATGGTGTGCCCCGAAATGGTTTCTGATTTTACGGGTTGAAATGTACCTGCTCCCACATGAAGTGTAATTTCTTTGGTTGATATATTTTTTGCCACCAGTTGGTTTAGCACATCATCGGTAAAATGTAATCCTGCGGTTGGTGCTGCTACCGAGCCGTCAATCTTTGCATAAACAGTCTGGTAAGTTTCTTCGTCCGACTCCTCTGTTTCTCGATTTAAATATGGGGGAATGGGCAGTTGTCCGGCTTGTTCAATTATTTCCGAAAAATGAAAACCACCTGTCCAGCTTAACTCAATTTCGAAGGAATTGCCAATCTGTGCTTTTTTTTCGGCATTCATGGTAACCTGTTTCCCGTTTATCTCAAACTGGTTTTTCAGAATTCCGGCTTTCCATTTTTTTGAGTTGCCTACCATACATTTCCAGGTTACTTTCGCCATTTCCTGAAATGCAATTTGGTAATCGGCAGGTGCAACAGGCTCTAAACAAAAAATTTCAATTTTAGCTCCGGTTTCTTTCCTGAAAAAAAGGCGGGCATGAATAACACGGGTGTTGTTAAAAACCAGTTGCGCATTTTCAGGAAGATATTTCGTACAGTTATTAAACCAGTCCTTTTTTATAGAACCATTTTTCCAAACCAGCAGGTTCGATTTATCCCGTTCACTCAAAGGGTATTTTGCAATCCGCTCGTTGGGCAAATTGTAACTGAAATCGTTGATTTTTATGTTTTTATATGGACTCAAAATCTTCTTTTCTATTTTAAATTTAGTTGGTACGTAACTCTGCCAGAAGCAAAAATAACTTATTTTTATTAGTGTTTAACCCTGTTCATGGGGTAGTTAGTGTAAAATTAGCCCCCGCATAATAAATAGGAATAAAACGTAACCGTTGTTCAGGTATTGCGCTATATTCCCTTGTTGAAAAAACAATCCCTTCTTTTATTTGAGGGTTTTCTTTAAGTAAAAGGTGCAGGCTTTTTAAACTACCGGATGCGCCGCTTTTTACCTCAATTCCTAAAATATTGTTATGATAACTGGCTAAGAAGTCAACTTCGGCATTACTGCTTTTAGCTTGCCTCGACCAATAATAAAGTTCATCATTTTGAGCCATAAACATTTCCTGCCCCACAAATTGTTCAGCCAGCGCACCATTGTAAATATTTAATAGTTCTGCCTTTAAAAATTCTCCTTTAAAATCCAGTCCGTTTATGTGTTGCATTAATCCAATATCAAGAAATATTGCTTTGAAAATATTTTTCTTTGCAGAAAAACTAAAGGGTAAGTCTGGCGGATTTACAGAATATGTTGTTTTTACTAGCCGGGCTTTTTCGAGCAAGAACAACGCTTTTTTCGTGGTAGGTACCGAAAAATGTGAGGTTAACCTGCTGTATTTTATTTGTTGCCCGATGCTTTTACTTACCTCATTCAAGGTCTCTGTGAGGCAGTTGATATCTATTTTTGGAGTATATTTTGTAAAATCCAGCTTGTATGAACTTACAATTTCAGAATGTACCTCGCTAATTTCAATAAAGTCACCTGTTTCTGCATATGTTTTTACACACTCAGGCATTCCTCCTGTAAAAAAATAATTTTTAAGTTCTTCCAACAACTTTTTATGTATAACAGGTGACAGTTTTTGTGGCTTTTCATTTATTATTTTTGCCAAATCATTGAAATTGCATGCCAGTAAGAACTCATAAAAGTTCATAGGATACATATACATAAACTGAACTCTTCCCACAGGAACAGAAATCTGGCTAAAAGCAAATTCAATGAGCGAACCGGCTGCGATTATATGTAATTCAGGTACTTCTTCGTAAAAATATCTTAGGCTCATTATTGCGCGCGGAGCAAGTTGTACTTCATCAAGAATTAATAGTGTCTTTCCTGGGATAATTTTTTTTCGGGTTAATATTTCAATTTCCCTGATAATTCTCCTAATATCAAAGTCAGTATCGAATATTGTAACATATTCAGGTATTTTTTCAAAATCAATGAGAATGGTGTCATGAAACTGGCCACTACCAAAATGTTTAAGAGAATAAGTTTTTCCAACTTGCCTCGCTCCCCTCAAAATTAAAGGTTTTCTTCGCTTTTTGTTTTTCCAGTTTACTAATTGTTTGTCGATTACCCTTTTCATTTCTATAATTGAATTTAAAAATACAAGGTAAATTTACAATTAAATTTTAAAAATACAATTGTGTTTTTAAGATTACATTTAAAAAAGAAGAGGTGTTTGTTTGTTGTTTCGCTAATTATATCAATGGAAACAGGAAATTCCAATCCCAATAATATACCGGACTTCGGAAAGTCCTGCTCTCACCAAAATCAATAAATCTTTGTACTTTTGCCGAAAATAAGGTAGGATGATTAAAGTAGGCGATAAAGTAAAGTTTCTGAATGATGTTGGAGGCGGTGTGGTAACCGGTTTTGTGGGTAAAAATATGGTAAATGTTGAGGGCGAGGATGGCTTTGAAATTCCGTATCCCATTTCGCAACTGGTTAATGTTAGTGCACCTGAACTAAATAAGGGGGAAGCGCCAAAAGCAGATTCTACGGCTGAAAAAGTGGAAATACCGGAACCTGCGAAAGCTGCTGGAGAGATTATTAACGGTAAAAACTCGCCCGACTTTTATTTTTGTTTTGTGCCTGTTAATCCAACAAATCCGGTTGGGGATGAAATTGAACTGTATTTGGTTAACGACAGCAATTTTACGTTAATGTACCGCTACTCGCATCATAATAATGAGATGGTAAATACAGTAAAATTCGGACATATTCAGTCTAATTCGCGAATAATGCTTGAAAGTATTGCGCAAAACGATTTAACAGATTTGCCCGATTTTGGTTTTCAGCTGTTTTATTTCAAAGATGAAGAGCCTGAATGGCACGAGCCTGTTACGAAAATATTTAAAGTAAATCCGGTTAAGTTTTATAAAGAAACCAGTTTTCAGCCCAATTCTTATTTTAAAAAGAATGCACTGGTTTTACAGATTACAAAAAATGTGCTGTCAACCGAATTGGATAAATTAACACAAGATGATTTTAAAAAAGTTGTAAAAGAGAAAGAGGTAAAGCAGGAACCACCAAAACTAGCGAGAAAACGCACCGATGATGAGATTGTAATTGATTTGCACATTAATGAATTGCTTGATAATGTTGAAGGTTTAAGTAACCGCGAGATTCTTGAAATCCAGATGGAAAAAGTAGAGTCGGAAATGAAATCGGCAATACAAAGTCATGCAAAACGTATCGTTTTTATCCATGGAGTGGGGCAGGGCGTATTAAAACAGGAAGTGGCAAAATTGCTCAAAGCGAAATTCAAAAAATATTATTTCCAGGATGCATCTTTTAAGGAATACGGTTACGGAGCAACCATGGTGATTTTGAAGAGGGGGAAATAGGGACACGCCATGGCGTGTCCGACAATTCTGGTTTCAGGCAAAAATATTATTCTGATAATTTTTCAAGCCTTACATCATCAATCCAGAAATTACCGGGGCTTAGAAAATTCAGTCCAAAACAAATTTTTGGATTGGATTCAGGTATGGTATATTCATATTCAAAGTAAGTCCAGTCTGTAAAGTTTTCATTTGTTTTAAGAATATCTTCAGAATAAGTCATAAAAAACTGGTTGCCAACATTAATATTAAATTCGCTGCCCTGGTTTTTTATCCAGAAACTTACCTTGTACCTTTTTCCGATTTCTGCATCGATACATCCAAACATACCGGGCGCCATTAATTCCTTCTGAAATTTTAATGTGTCAGTTTTCTGAATTTCAAATTTTAGCGATTGTTCACCTTCTTTCACATGTACGGTGTCGAAAATAAGTTTGTATGATTTCTCATATTCCTCGGGTGTATAAATATGCCAGTTAAGAGGTAACCCGTGCTTTGTTTTCTCAAAACTGCCATTAAATCCGGCTGAAGGATCGTGTTCAGTCAAATATGGTTTAATTATACAACCCGAAAGTAGCAGAATGAGAAAAAACAGGATGTAGCGGTAATTTTTTTTTATTTTCATCTTATTATAATTACTTCTTGTTCATACATTTTTAAACATTACTGTCCGGTTAATTTCGTGAGATTCCTCGCTGCGCGTCGGAATGACAGGCTCATGGAAGATTTTGCTTTGGGGAGGGGTGGTTTGCTGTCATTCTGAGCGAAATTAAATGTAGCGAAAGAATCTCATGTTCAAATTACTTTTATATCGGACACTAATACCTTTTTATCAAGAGTCTTGAAATTAATGTATATGCAAATTTCTATTTAGATCTGAATATATAAAATATTCCCTGCAACAGTATTGGTAAGCCAAATGCGGCCCAACCCCCTAAATGTAGAATTTCAGAAAAGGCAATATTTGCAACTATCAAAATTGCAAACCAAAAAAGAAATATATATCCTGCAAAAAGTTCCTTTTTCCATGATAACAGAAAGCCCACTAAAAATATTAAAAGCAACAGAGGGTAAATGACAAATGGAAAACTGAGATAATTTACCGGTTCTCCGACAGAAAGTTCTGAAAATACAACGATGGAGTATAAAACAACATAATTGATTAGAAGCACACGAAGTATAAATTTCCATTGCTGTTGTTGCGAGGGTACGGCTGCTTTAGAGGTTTTATACCATTCGAGCAGGAAAAATGCTCCAATAAACATAAAATAAGAAGCTATAGCGCTAAGCATGCTGTAGTCCTGCTCTGGTCTATTTAAATAAAGATCAGAAATCCAAATAACTGCATTCCAAATCATAAATATAATACCTGCAGCTAGTTTCTTATTCATCCAGGCCAAAGCAAAACCTGCGATGAAAATAAGCAAGAGTGCTTCATATAAATCGAAAGGATTGAAAATAGGATACGAATCAAAAAATATAGTCATTGCTATAAAGAGCAAATACAATACAGCACCAACACTTGTTAAAATTTGTAGAGTTCTTGTTGATCTTGATTTTGTTTTCATTTTAAATGTATTATGTTTATCGCATCATAAACGGTACAACAATCGAAATCAGGCCGGTTAGAATTACCACCATCATAAATAAATTATAACGGGTGCTGTAATTTGCCAGCAGTGAAGTATCGTAATATTTATCGACATCCTTATCCTTGTACATTTTAATGAGGCCGTTAAGCAGTTTTGCCCGGGTTTGTTTTCCTTTCAGTAATCCGAAAATTACTACCAGGTTTAACAGAATAAGTAGAGCAACAAAAAGAAACATAATAATCAGGTAGGTTTCATCGCCTCGCGATTTATCTACAAATCCGGCATTTACAGCCAGGATAATCAGGTTAAGAATAATTGCCGACAAAATAAAAATAATGTCGGTTTTGGTGTTTTGCTGCAGTTCGGAAGTAATGTGGTTGTGTACATGTTCGATCATTTTGGTGTCCTTTTTAAGTTTATTATTCAATTTACGAAATAAGTGGTTGAAAAACAATATTTTGGATGTATTCTGACTTTGTTAGGTTAATTTTACCATAAGTTCAAGTTTTTGATCTGATTATTTTATTCTGTAACTTAATAGGGATGAATGGTGAAGTAAAAATAGAAATGAATTAATCTTACTATCTGTGCCAATAATCAGAAAAAATAAAGATCGGATACTCCTGCCGGATTATACCTGGCAACCTAACTTTGTTGAAATTGAGGGATGCAAAATTCATTTTGTGGCAGAGGGAAAAATGGATGCTCCCACAATTTTGTTTTTACACGGTGTACCTACCTGGTCATTCACATTCAGAAAAATATTACCGGTTTGTATCGACGAAGGCTATCGCATTATTGCACCCGACCTTCCTGGTTTTGGAAAATCGGATAAACCTTCAGATAATAAATCATATTCGTTGGAAAAATTTGTTGAATGCATGGCTGAGTTTATCTGGAGGCTCGAACTTCAGCACATTGTTTTGTTTGCCCACGACTGGGGCGCAATAATAGGGATGGTACTTGCTGCAAAATGCCCCGAACATTTTGCAGGGATAATTACCTGTAATGGTTTGCTACCGGTGCCCGGGCAAAAAATTCCGGCAGTATTTCATGCCTGGAAACGGTTTGCAAAATATTCACCGGTTTTACCGGTTGGAGAGATTGTTAATTATGCGTGTAACCGAAAGTTGTCGAAAGCTGAAAAGGCGGGGTATAATTATCCATTTTCGAAGAGAAACGACAAACTACCCGTCAGAGTTTTACCCGGTCTTGTTCCTTTAAAAAAAGGTGACAACGGTTTTGAAATAATTGAGGAAAGCTGGAAAGAACTGGGAAAATGGGAGAAGCCTTTCTTAACCGTATTCAGCAACAACGACCCGGTTACAAAAGGGGGTGAAAAAATCCTTCAGGGCAGGATACCGGGCACCAAAGGCCAGCCACATAAAATTTTGAACGGGAAACATTTTTTACAGGAGGATGCCCCTGAAAAGTTGGGGGAGATTATTAATGCCTTTGTGAGAAGGATTTGTGAGCCTGAAACGAGATTGAGTTAGTTAATGAAACAAAGCACTTAACCAATAAATGAGTACTCCACCAACTAGCCAGGTTGGAATAATTAATAATCCGTATTCTCCACGAAATCGTGTTTTTTCTATTTTTTGGATTGAAGCATAAGGGATTTTTATATAATTGCTCGTTGCACCGGGTGCCAGCAGATTAAAGCCGGATTCCACATATATTTCAAGCCATTTCAACTTTTTCGATTTTGGTAAATACAAACTTGATTTCCATAAATCGCCTGATAGGTCATTTTCGTTAAAACTAAAGTTTCTTAGTTCATAAGACAATCCTGATTGATACACTATTACGTTCTCTTTTTTTGAAATGGCTTTATCGTCGAGGGTAATCGACCGGGTTCCAAAACATCCGGTCAGGACAATTGTAATGATAATTAAAATTAAAGGTGAAATGTACTTTCTTTTCATAACATTCAATGTATTTTCAAATTTTTAATTCCATTTTCGAAACTTACTTTCGGGGAATAATCAAGTAACCTTTTAGCAGCCGAAATATCGAACCAGTGATGTGTGCAAAGTTCGTGTATTACAAACCGGGTAATAAAAGGTTCTTTTTTTAGCCTGAAAATAAGGTGTAATTTCTCTAGAATTCCTGCAACAATCAGAGCAATCTTTTTTGAAATTGTTTTTTCGACAGGGGGTAGCCAGGCAGCTTTTATAATTGAATTAAGAAAATTCCAGGCAGGGACAGGCTCGCCATTTGTAATAAAAAAGGCCTTGCCGGAAATTTCTTGTCCATTTACAGGCTTTTCCATTGCAAGCATTTGGGCATCAATCAGGTTGTCGATATAAGTAGTGTCGATTAAAAATTCTTTCCTCCCGATTTTTTTTAGCCTGCCCGACTTTGCACGTTTCAGAATTTTGGGAATAAGTTGAGTATCGCCGGGCCCCCAAACCAGATGGGGACGGAGAGATATTGTATTTAATGTTGTTGAGTTGGCTTGTAAAACCAATTGCTCGGCCTCTGCTTTTGTGGCTGTGTAGTTCGAAACAGGTTTTTCAGGATAGTTTATTGTTTCATCAACTCCCTCCAGGTCTGTGCCATCAAAAATTACGCTTGCAGAACTGGTGAATATCAGTTTTTTTACTTTGTTTAATTTGCATGCGTTAATTACATTCTCAGTTCCGGTTACATTAACACGATAAAAATCTTTATATGCTCCCCAGATTCCAGCTTTTGAAGCTACATGAAAAACAACATCAATTCCGGCGCAAGCTTTTTCAATATCTGAGAAATTAATGATATTGCCCTGATAAGTTTTGACCCCCAGTTTTTTATGTTCCTCATAAATGCTTCGCGAAAATGTAGAGACATGATAGCCCTGTTTTACCAGTCTGCGAACAAGCGCCATCCCGATAAATCCACCACCTCCGGTAACCAAAATATTCAACCGTTTATTCTTCCTGGCCTGCTTCATTTTCCAATACATTTAATACATCTTGCATGTTCTCAATAATTATCTCAGCCATTGGCTGTGAGCCCATTCTGCAAGTTTCTCACGATATATTTTTGCGTTGTGCCTCGGGTCAACTGGAAATTTTTTGTGAAATAGTAATGTTACATCATTTTGAAAGAACCCGGATTCTTCTGCCATTCTCTGTAATTCAGCAATCATTTGCCTGTTTTTTTTGAATCTGTGTTTAAGCTGAATACAAACAATCGGAATTGTAGTGCCGGTTTTTGTAACGCCAACCAGTGCCGAACGTTCTACAGCCCGGTGCCGGTTGAAAACAGCCTCCACAGGAATTGTAAATAAGGTTGTTCCCCCGGTAATAACTCGTTGCGACTTTCTGCCGTAAAACCATACCCTGCCTTTTTTATCCAGTCTTCCCAAATCGCCTGTCCGGTGCCATAAAAACGAATTGATTGAGTCTTTAATTTTTGATAACCGGTTGGCCTGGTTGTTGTTGAAATAATTTTGAGTTACATTTTCTCCCCTGATTATTATTTCGCCAACCTCCCCATCGCTGCATTCATTTGCATTTTCAATATTTTCAATCTCTGTGTCAGTGATTTTAATAATTCTCAGGTCAATATTTTCGAGGGAGTAACCAACACAAATTCCGTTTGAATAATCTTCAGTTTTACTATAAATTTCAAGCAATTCCTTATTGTCAATATCGGTTACAGGCAGTGCTTCAGTTGCTCCGTAGGGTGTATGGATTTCTGCTGTTTCGGCAAGGAGTTTAACGAAATTTTGCAGCAGTTCGGGTGTAACAGGCGCACCTGCAGTCATCACTTTCTTTAGCGATAAAAGTTTCCGGTTTTTTCCCTGACCGTAAACAGCCAATTTTTTCAGCACCATAGGCGAGCAAAACATAAAGGTACACCGAAACGTATTGATGTTATCAAATAATTTTTGAGGCTTTAATGTTGCAGGCCGGGTCATATCCATATCGGCTAAAACAACCGATAGGCCAAGGCTAACCGAAAATAGACCTATTAATGGGAATGTACATAAATCAACTTCCTGTGGCTGGTATTTGAAATGGTTTTTCAGGTAATTTAGTTGAGCTTCGAACATGTAGTTTTTATAAACCACCCCTTTCGCCGGGCCGGTGCTTCCGCTGGTAAAAAAAACAGCCACATCATCATTTTTACCGATGTCGGCAACCGTATAACTTTTATGGTTCAATTTACGAAACGCGGATAGCCTTTTCCCACCCCGAATCCAGTTCATTCCGGTTGATATCCAGGTTTTAACCGACTTAAATTTATTCGGGAAAGCATATTTTAATAAAAGCGATTTTGGGATTCCGACAAACGCTTCAGGTTCAGCCTTGGCCAGAGACCGTGCCATTGCTTTAGTGCCCATGCCCGGGTCAATCATTACCGGAATGGCGCCAATTCGCAGAAGTGCAAAAGTTGTGGCAAACAAATCAATCCCTGGTTTAATAAGAACAATTGTTTTGGTCCCTTTTTTTATTCCCGATTTTTGAACCCCTGAAGCATACAAATCAACTAACCTGCAGAAGTTTTGGTAAGTAATCTTTTTGGGGTGAAGGAAAGCAGGTTTATCCGGATTAATCCGGGTAAAATCGAATAAATAATCGGTTATATTTTTTATTTCCGTCATGCCCGGTTTTTATAATAAGCCAGCGACACGGTAATTCCGGCACCCACAGTAACAAAAAGCAGGTTTTTATTTTCGATGAGTTCTTTACTTTGTAAGAAATGGTTTAGTGAAAACAGTAATCCGGATGAATAAATTTCAGGCCTGTTTTTTAATTGGACTACCTTTTCTCCATGCTTCAGGTTATCCTGCAAATTTTGGGCAAATCCTTTTGGGCTTTGCGATGTGATTATCCGGTCCATATCGCTCCATGAAATCTGTTCTTCTTCAATGAAATTGTTAATTGTTTTTACTGTGCAATCGACACAGTTTTTTAAATAGTTGGCGCTTTGCCTGGTAACAAACCTGAACCTGCCTTTATCCCAGTTTGTTGCGCTTTCAAAGTCTTTGATAAACCCCGGGAAAGTTTCGGTTTTAAATTTAGTGAAACCCTTTTGTTCGTTGCTTTTCGAAACAAGTACTGCAGCTGCCCCCGATTTGTAATTGTAATTTTCGGTTACTCCGGTTTCCGGTTTTACATCGCCCGAAACGATTAGCCCGTTCTTAAAATCATTTGCCTGGATAAAGCTGTCCATAACTTCAAAAGCATGGATTATTCCACCACCGCCACTGTGTAAATCGAAACTAAACAGGTTAGCTGATTCTTTCCACTCTTCTTCCAGCGTTTGGTATTTGCCATTCAACCGGTTCTGAATTAATGATGCCAGGGCAGGTTCTTTCAAATGATTTTCAGAATAAACTCCGGTATTTATCAGCATACCAACGTTGTCGATATTGACGTTTGCAGTGAGCAGACATTTTTTTGCCGCCTCCGAAACAAGGGGAATAATTCCTTTTATCCCGGCAGAATTCTCAACAGCCACCGATTTAATTATTGTTCCCATATCGATTTACGATTTCGTTTACCGGAAAAACAACCGAGCCAATTACAAGGCCCGAAGCAAAACTAACCAGCATAATTTTGTCTCCCTTTTTAAACTTACCCTTTTTAAGATACTGATACAAGGTGACAAAATGTGTTGTAGATGCAGTATTCCCAGTTTCTGAAAGGTTTATCACAACTTCTCCGGGTTTTTCCCTGAAATATTTTGAAAGGATTCTGGCACCTGCTTTAATGGATATTTTCGCAGTTTGATGAGGGATAAAATAATCGATATCCCTGAATTTAATATCTGCCTTTTTTAAGGCATTTTCGACCACTGAAGGGACATTTTGCAACGACACTTCATGAATGGTTTTCATGTCGGTTTTCATCACCGCTCCCGGATAGTCAGGGCTCTGATAACCAGTGCATAAATTGGAAAACCGGCTTAGTGTTGTCATTTCCGATACCCACAAACTATCTTCTTTACGGTTGGTCTGTGTTAACATTACTGCAGCACCTGCATCTCCCACAGTTAATGAAGCCATTTCGGGATGCTGGATAGAGATTACACTTTTCAGCGCATTTTTTCCAATGTGGGTAATATATTCGCCGCTAACCACGAGGCAGTTTTTTACCTTTCCCTGCGAAATAAAATTGTTGGCAATATGAATTCCCGTAACCATTCCTGCACAGGCATTCATTATATCAAAATTCAGCGCTTTTGTGTTGCCTATTTTATCTTTAATCATCAATGAAAGTGCTGGCTCGTAATAATGGTTTAGGCCGTTAACATATTTAGAGATGGAGCAGCTGATAATCATTTCAATTTCTCCGGCATCGAATCCAGAATATTTCAGGCAATCGCGGGCAGCATCAACAGCCAGGCTTAGCGAATCTTCGTATTGATTACACACCCGGCGGCTGGAAATCCCGGTTAGCATTTCGAGTTTTAACGACCTTGATGAACTTAATTGTTTTTCAATTTCCGTTGTGCTCAACCTTTTTTCCGGTAGTTTAACTCCAATACTCTCTATTTTGCAGCCGTATTGCATTCGTTTAGAATTTAATTTCTCAGATCGAATAATTAGATATAATTTTAGTCGTTATCAAAAATTAATTTTCTGTATTTGTTGTACATAAAAGAAACAACAAGCAATAGAGCTCCAATTGATATAAATACAATTGTTTTTGGAACAGTCTCGAGGTTGGTAAGGTCGTAAACAAAGAGCTTAATTATTGTGCCTCCAAAAAGAATGATTGATGTAATGCGCAGGTATTTTTTCTTTTTCCATATTCCGTAACCAATTAGCACAAACGAAAGTACGCCCCATAAAATGCTCAGTCCGTATTTGTAAATTTCGGTTGATCCCGACAGGATTAACCAGTGAATTAATTCGCTGCTGCAAATCCAGATTATAGTTATGCTTAATACAATTTCGAAAGCTTTATTGAGATTTTTATTCGTAAACAGCGACAACGTGAATCTGTAGATGGAATAAAAAAGCAGGGCAAAAAACAAATACGCCACGTACCTGATTAACAAATGAAAAATATCAACACCGTAATTGTCAGGTAAGTTTGTATTTAAATAACTTTCACGTAGATTACCAAGGGCTTCTAATCCACTTAACAGAAAAATAATAACCATCAGCCCGCTCATTACAAAAACAAACGCATTAAGAATGTTGTTTTTTAGCCATTTGTAATTTACAAATGCTAAAGCCGAAACAAAAAATATTGTATAATTAATCAGCCAAATGGTTTTAAAAGAGAAAATATCCTGGTTCAGTTTTTCGTAGGCTTTCACCCAAACTTGTTCGGTATTTAATTCGTACGATGCATAAATCTGAATATTGTTCCAGAAAAGGTCTATTTCTGTGTAAAAAGTAAAAAACAGAGTAATAAGAAAAAATACCGGGAAAAGTATATTAAAGACTTCAATCCAGTTTTTATTTTCTTTTTCTGCATGAACAAACTTTTTGCTGATGTAGTAAATAAAAGAGAATGA
>JBDLJS010000015.1:0-48652 GCA_039714235.1 Bacteroidota bacterium
TAGCTAAATATAATGCCCTACCCAAAGGTTAATTAATTACCGGATAATATGGCATCTTGTTAAGAGGAACTCTTAATCTTTTCTAAATCGATCCTCGCACTGCTTTTACATATAGCTTACCTGAGAAGGGTAAAATTTTACTTTTTTCAGATAAAAAAATTCAAATTTCGTAACACTCACAAAATTTAAATTCCATATATTTGTTTCACCAAAATAAGAGAGGAGTACTACAATGATGATCTCAATTTATATTACCGTCACAAATTGCCTGCAGTCATAGTGCAGGCCACAGAGAGATTATTAAAGTAGTTCATTCAAATTTTTCCATTTATTTTTAACATGTTACATAAGAAAACAAGTGTATTGTCTTCAATAAATTTAAAAGATATCAGTATAAGAGAACTTTGGCTCGATGTAAAAGAAGCAATAGCAGGCACCGAGCGCGACTTTACTGAAATAAGCCTGGGCAAAGCGATTTTCATTCTCGCAGTTCCCATGGTTCTGGAAATGATGATGGAATCGGTTTTTGCGGTTGTCGATATTTTCTTTGTTTCAAAACTTGGCTCCGATGCCATTGCCACTGTTGGTGTTACCGAAGCAGTAATGACGGTAATTTATGCAGTTGGAGGAGGATTAGCTGTGGGAACTACTGCCCTGGTTTCGCGGCGTATTGGCGAAAAAAAGAAAAAAGAAGCAGGTGTAACTGCATTCCAGGCTATTTTGGTTGGAGTATTTGTTTCGTTATTAATAGCTGTTCCGGGAATTTTATTTGCCAAACCATTCCTACGGTTAATGAATGGCAGTGAGGTTATGGTTGAAGAATACTATCTTTTTCCAACAATTGTTTTTGGCGGAAACATGGTTATCATGCTGCTGTTTATAATAAATGCTGTTTTCAGAAGTTCTGGGGATGCAGCTATTTCAATGCGTGTATTATGGTTTGCAAATATTATAAATATCATTCTAGATCCACTCCTGATTTTTGGTTACGGGCCATTCCCTGAGCTGGGATTAAAAGGGGCTGCAATTGCAACAACCACTGGGCGTGGACTGGCTGTATTGTACCAATTTTACTTGTTATCAAGCGGAAAATATCGAATCAGGTTATACTGGAACAGCCTGAAACTAAAGCTTAAAGTAATGTGGGAGTTGTTGAAGGTGTCGGGAGGTGGCGTCTTTCAAAACCTAATAGCCACATCGAGCTGGATATTGCTGATGAAAATTATTACCGTTACAGGGCCTGATGCCGTAGCCGGTTATACAATAGCAATACGAATAATTATTTTTCCATTTTTATTGGCCTGGGGCCTGAGTAATGCAGCATCGACCCTGGTTGGACAAAACCTTGGAGCTAAACATCCTGAACGGGCAGAAAAATCAGTTTGGATTACAGGCTATGTGAATATGGTATTCATGGCATTTATGGGAGCTATTCTTGCTATTTTCCCTGAATTCTGGATACAATTATTTATTGCTGAAGAAGCTGTTGTAAAAAATGGAATTCTGGCATTACAAATTATAAGCGTGGGATTTTTGTTTTACGCCCTTGGAATGGTATTGATGCAGGGTTTTAACGGAAGCGGAGATACAATAACTCCCACCAAGATTAACTTTGTATGTTTTTGGTTGATAGAGATTCCACTGGCATATGTATTAGCCATCTCATTTAACATGGGATTAACGGGAGCCTGCGTTGCAATAGTTTTTGCCGAATCCATACTTACAATAATTGCCCTGTTCCTTTTCAGAAAAGGAAAATGGAAGCTTAGAAAAGTTTAGGTATTACCGTAAACCATTATTAAAATGAAAGAATTAGGATTTACAGATAAAATACAGAAATTAATTTCTACTGAAATAGATTCGCTGGAAATTGGCCGCATAATAGTTGAACACAAGGAACGATATATTTTGCAGTCGGTTGATGGTATATTTAATGCTGAAATTACAGGAAATTTAAGATTTACGGCTGAATCGAGAGCTGAGTTTCCTGCGGTTGGCGATTGGGTGCGTTTTACAAAAATGGATGAGCAAAATGCGATTATCATTGAAATATATCCGCGCTTTTCTGTTTTGGAAAGACAAGCTGTTGGAAAACAGGGCGAAATCCAGATTATTGCCTCCAATATCGATAGTGCATTTTTGGTACAGGCAGTTGGGCACAATTTCAATTTAAAACGTTTGGAAAGGTATCTAACCATTTGTCATTCTGCTAAAATTGAACCAATTATAGTGTTGACGAAGATTGATTTAATTTCTGTTGATGAAGTAAAAAAACTGGTTGCCCTGATTTCATCGCGTATAAAAAATGTACATGTGGTTGCACTTAGCAGTAAAACGAAGAATGGATATAAGCAACTGAATAAATTGATGGAGGCTTATAAAACCTATTGTTTTATCGGTTCTTCCGGCGTTGGCAAATCAACAATTGTTAATCATTTACAAGAGGAAAAAGTGCTTAAAACAAAATCAATAAGCTCAAGTACCAATAAAGGGCGCCACACCACCAGTCATCGCGAACTTATTGTTTTGCCAAATAAAAGTATTGTTATTGATACACCGGGTATGCGCGAGGTGGGTATAACTAATCAGTCAGCCGGAATTGAAAAAACTTACGACCAAATAATCGAACTTGCTAAACAATGCCGGTATAAAGACTGCACACATGTGAATGAAACTGGTTGTATGGTACTTCAGGCAATGGAAAATGGAGATTTGTCGGAAGATGTGTATGAAAATTACCAGAAATTAAAACGCGAGCAAGAACACTTCTCAAGTACCATCCGCGAAAAACGACAACGCGACAAAGAATTCGGAAAAATGATTAAAACTGTTCTGAACGAAAGAAAAAATCTAAAATATTAGAATTCCGCGAATGAACATTTCATTGCTTCTATTCCTAATTCTTTCAAAATTAAAATGCGAAATTATTCTACCATGAAAAAATTTGCATTTGAAATAAAATAGGTGCTGAAGTTGTTTAAAGTAAAAGGGGAATTTCGAGAGGGACATATTGGTTTTAGTGGCGAAGCTCCATTTTTCTTACATAGCCAAAGCTACGGAAGAAAAATTAGCTGAAGTCCAATGAAATCAAGATGTTGATCGCAGTCTTTCAATTTTACTTTAAACAGCTTCACTATTACTTCTACAACTGTTGCTTTGTTTGTGAAGAAAAAATAGTTCTGAAATAATTCTTACCTTCAACAATAAAATAAAAATCAACTAAACTCTAACGAAATGAAAAATTATGTCATTCTGCTGTTAGCCTTTCTTTTTGGATTAATTTCCTGTGATAACGACAGGGATGAAGATAAATTTAACGGTCTTGATTTAAACATGGGTAATCTATACCGTATGTCCGATGCACAGTCGAGATCGATAAGCCCTGAAAATTTTACAGGAGAAAAAGGTAAGGGAGGAATGGCAACTCTTGAAGAGGGAAATGCGGCACATGCTGCCTCAGAACTCGGTCAGGGATGGAAAGTGAATCCGTATATTTTTATTGAACCCGGCGAAGAATACACTTTGGCTGAGGTTGAAGGAGAAGGGGCAATACAACATATCTGGATGACCCCGGTTTGTGATTTCAGGTTAGTAATAATTCGTTTCTATTGGGACGACGAAACAGAACCATCAGTTGAAGTTCCGGTGGGCGACTTTTTTGCTTCCGGATGGGGTCGGTCGGCACTACCACAAATTACCTCGCAGGCTGTTTGTGTTAATCCAGGAAGTGGTTTAAACAGCTATTGGCAAATGCCTTTCCGCAAAAAATTCAGGATTACTATGGAAAACAGAAGCAACGACAGAGCAAGTTTATATTACCAGATTGATTATACACTGACAGATATTTCTGATGATGCCGGGTATTTTCATGCACAGTTCAACAGGATTCATGCAGTACCAAAAGATGATGTTTATACCATAACAGATAACATAAAAGGCAAAGGACATTACGTTGGCACCTATATAGCACGCGGAACTTTTGACCACGGCTGGTGGGGCGAAGGCGAAATTAAGTTTTATATGGATGGCGACAAGGAATTTCCAACAATTTGCGGCACAGGCGAAGAGGATTATTTCTGCGGCTCGTACGGCTTTGCCATGCACCGCGACGAAAACGGGGTAAACCAATACGAAAGTTTCGACTCTCCATACTCGGGTTTCCATTACTTCCCCGACGATCCTGAAATTTCGTATGTAACAAGATTAGGTGAATACCGCTGGCATATTCTCGATCCCATCCGTTTTGAAAGCGACCTAAAAGTAACCATCCAGTCGTTAGGTTGGAAAAAAGGAGGACTTTATAATACTTTAGAAGACGATATGGCATCCGTGGCATTCTGGTACCAGCAGGAGCCACACAATCCGTTCCCTGAATTGCCGGCAAACGATAAACTAATAATCAAGAAAAAGAATCCAAATCCTGCTAAGACGGAATAAAATCATATTTTAATTTTGAGTTGGTGGCTTTATCATATGTATCGCTATGTGAAAAAGTCCACCTAATCAATAATACTTCCAAACCTATTTATCAGCTGAACTCAAGTCGACAGCTGAACTGTCTTCAAATCATTTGGTGTTTCTTAAATATATCCTAATTTCAAAAGCCTAAAAACAGCTTAATATGAAATTTAAATTATCTCAAGTATTTCTATTGGTACTTACAGCAATCAATCTATCAGCTCAAACAACCAAATTAGAATTCACCGAAAATAAAGCCCAATACCTCTATCATTTCGCATACGAGTGTATCGACCAGGAGTACCCAAACAAACTAAACCAGGTGATTGGCGACGACAGTTACCTTGCCCCTCCCCGCGTGCTTCATCCGGTATTTTACGGCTGTTTCGACTGGCACTCATCGGTGCACGGGCACTGGACACTGGTTACAATTTTAACTGAATTTCCTGAATTTAAGAACCGCGACGAAATTATTGCCAAACTAAAAAAGAATATCACCAGAGAGAATATCAGGAAAGAAATTGAATATTTCAACGATGAGCACAATAAAAACTACGAACGCACCTATGGCTGGGCATGGTTGTTAAAACTCGATGAAGCCCTGCGCGAGTGGGACACCCAGGAAGCAAAAAAACTGCAGGAAAACCTTGCTCCCCTAACAGAACTGATTGCAGGTAAATTAAGTGAATTCCTTGATAAGCTCATCTACCCTATCCGGATTGGCGAGCATAACAATACTGCCTTTGCATTGTCGTTCGCCTACGATTGGGCGCAAAAGTACGATCCGAATTTAGCTGACAAAATTGAGGAGAAAGCCCGCGAATATTATATTGCCGACTGCAAATGCCCGTTAACATGGGAACCCGGAGGATTTGATTTTCTTTCGCCCTGCCTGCAGGAAGCATCAATAATCCAAAAAATTTTGCCGGAAGACGAATTCAGAAAATGGCTGAGAAAATTTATGCCCGGGTTTGAAAAAAATCCTGAAAAATTTCTTGAAGTAGCTGTTGTAACTGACCGCAGCGACGGTAAATTGGCCCACTTAGACGGGCTAAACTTCAGCCGCGCCTGGTGTATGTTTGAAATGGGAAAAACACTGAACAATCAGAAAATAATTAATTTGGCAGAACAACACTTTAAATACAGTTACGAAAAAATGGATTCGGGCGAATATGCCGGGGCGCACTGGCTGGCATCTTTTGCAGTGTATGCCTTGAAGAAGAATATGGAATAACGAATATTGATTAACGATTTATGATTTTTAGAAAACTATTCAGTTCAATTTTACTAGTCTTATTAGTTACTCTTTCTTTTGCCCAAAACCATCACACCCGTTTCGAAAGCATTGATGTGCAACATTATAAATTTGAAATCCATTTAAACGATTCGACCAACAAGATAGAGGGGAAAACAACGGTCGATATTAAATTACTGAAGGCTGTAAAAAGCTTCACACTTGACCTGATCGGGATAGATTCATTAAGCCGGGGAATGACTGTGGAATCAGTCTTTTCTGAAAATAAATCTCTCTTGTTTAGCCATAAAAATAACAAGCTTAAAATTGATTTGGGGCAGGTAGTCCAACCGGGAGAGCTCCACGAATTTAAAATAAAGTACTCAGGAATCCCTGCCAACGGCCTTGTTATCTCAAAAAATCAATACGGCGACCGCACTATTTTTGGTGACAACTGGCCCGACCGCGCCAGATACTGGCTGCCAACAGTTGACCATCCTTCGGACAAGGCAACAATTGAATTTATGGTTCATGCACCTAAACATTACGAAGTTATTTCGAACGGATACCAAGTTGAGGAAAAGGAACTTAATGATAAACTAAAATTCACTCACTGGAAAGAAGATGTTCCGCTCCCGACAAAATTGATGGTGATTGGAGTTGCTGATTTTGAGGAGGGGAATAAAGATACCTGTAATGGTATCCCAATCAGCTCGTGGGTATTTCCGCAAAACAGAGAAAAAGGCTTTGAAAATTACAAATACGGAACTGAAGCTTTAAAATATTATTCAGAATTAATAGGCCCATATTCGTACGAAAAACTGGCTCATGTACAATCCAAAACCCGGTACGGAGGCATGGAAAACGCAGGCTGTATTTTTTATGCCGAAAGGACTGCCACAAGCAACAGAAGCCAGGAGCGATTGTTTGCCCACGAAGTTGCCCACCAGTGGTTTGGAAATTCGGTTACAGAGCAAAACTGGCACCACGTGTGGCTTAGCGAAGGATTTGCAACCTACCTTACGCACGTTTACAACCAGCATTTCTACGGCGAAGAGGTGTTTCACACTGGCTTAAAAAAAGATCGGGAAAGGATAATTCGATATGCAAAGCGAAACCTGGCACCAATTATAGATACAACCATAACAGATTACACACGTTTGCTAAATGCCAACTCATACCAAAAAGCAAGCTGGTTTTTACACATGCTTCGCGAAGATTTGGGTGATGATGTATTTTTTAAAGGACTTCGAAAGTATTATTCTGATTTTCAGAATCATACTGCGTTAACCAAGGATTTCCAACAAGTAATGGAATCGGTTTCGGGAAAAAATCTGGATTTGTTTTTTAATCAGTGGCTGAGGCAACCCGGGCACCCGGTTTTGAGTATCGGTATTAGTACTACGTTAAAAAAATCCACTTATCCGGAATCGAGTGTTACTATTATTCAACGACAAGAGGACTGCCTGTTTCATTTTCCTTTGGAGATTAAGTTTACCTATGATGATGGAACTTCAGAGATAAAATCACTTGAAGTAAATAAAAAAGAAAACAAAATTTCGGTCGTTAGAAAATCAAAAGTAGTAGATATCAATATCGATCCCAATTCAAAGCTTCTATTTGAGTGTGAGGGAAAAAAATACTAATTCATTTTAACCGTTCAATTAAGCTGATGAATAAAAAAAGCCCGGAGGAAATCCTCCGGGCTCATATATTTCACCTAAAATAATAAAGTCTTTATTTTACTTTTTCAACGATTGCTTTGAACGCTTCAGGCTGGTTCATGGCCAAATCGGCTAAAACTTTCCTGTTAATTTCAATTTCGTTCTTTTTTAACAATCCCATGAATTGTGAATACGACATTCCCTCAAGACGTGTGGCAGCGTTAATACGCTGAATCCACAATGCACGGAACGTTCTTTTTTTCGCTTTTCTGTCGCGGTATGCATAAGTTTGACCTTTTTCCCAGGCATTCTTTGCAACCGTCCACACATTTTTACGCGCTCCGTAGTAACCTTTAGTTTTCTTTAATAATTTTTTCCTCCGGGCACGTGATGCTACATGATTTACACTTTTTGGCATACTTTTTACTTTTTTGATAATCGGCGTTCTCCGTCAGCCGACGGAGGCACTTTAATGCACAATCATCTGGTTAATAACTCTTTTTACCTTTCTCTTTAAAAGGTTTTTACAGCAGTCCGAAGACTACTTCATACATAACAAAAGCTTTACGTTACTCTCATTGGTCTTATCAATTGTTGTCCAATAAGTTAAGTTACGTTTACGTTTTGTACTTTTTTTAGTCAAAATGTGGCTTTTGTAGGCATGTTTCCTTTTAATTTTACCAGTTCCGGTTAATCTAAATCGTTTTTTAGCTCCGGAATTCGTCTTCATTTTTGGCATAATCCTACTTAATTAAAATGTTATCAAAGAACTATATTATTTCTTCTTAGGTGAAATAAACATTGTCATTCGTTTGCCTTCCAGTTTTGGCATTTGTTCAACGCTTCCAAGCTCCTCTAATGCTGTTGCCAGTTTTAACAACAGAATTTCTCCCTGCTCTTTGAACAAAATCGACCTCCCTTTAAAAAACACAAAAGCTTTCACTTTTGCTCCTTCCTGAAGGAATTTTTCGGCATGACGTAATTTGAAATTAAAGTCATGCTCATCGGTCTGCGGACCAAAACGTATCTCTTTAACCACAACCTTTGTGGTTTTGGCTTTCATCTCTTTTTGTTTCTTTTTCTGCTGATAAAGAAACTTCGAGTAATCAATTATTTTACAAACCGGTGGATCGGCTTTTGGCGATATTTCTACCAAATCCAACTCCAACTCATCTGCTAATTTTAGTGCATCTCGTAAAGGATAAACACCTTGGTTTTCGATATTTTCCCCTACCAAACGTACTTGTGGCACCCTGATTTTGTGATTAATCCGGTGTTGAGGTTCCTGCTCTCTTCGCGGCTGGAATTTTCTTCTCGGGCCTCTTCTTTTAATAGCTATTTTACGTTCCTCCTTAAGTTAGTTATACAATCCTGATAATTGCTCTCTTACTTCTTTTATAATAAAATCGGCAAATTCGCCGGTCTTCATTACCCCTTTGTCACCCTCTCCCTGTCGGCGTACAGAAACTGTTTCATTATCAGCTTCCTTCTCCCCAACGATTAACAAATAAGGTATTCTTTTTAACTCGTTGTCGCGTATCTTCCTACCAATCTTCTCGTTACGGTCGTCAACGACGGTGCGAATATCGGAAATATTTAGAATATCTGAAACTTTTTTAGCATAATCGTTATACTTTTCACTTATAGGCAACACAACTGCCTGCTCAGGTGTTAGCCAAAGCGGGAATTTTCCTGCAGTATGTTCGATAAGTACAGCCACAAATCGTTCCATCGATCCAAATGGGGCACGGTGAATCATTACCGGGCGGTGGCGCTTATCATCTGCCCCAATATATTCAAGATTAAAACGGTCGGGCAGGTTATAATCTACCTGGATTGTCCCCAGCTGCCAGCTTCTTCCCAATGCATCTTTAATCATAAAATCGAGCTTTGGACCATAAAATGCTGCCTCGCCCATCTCTGTAACTGTATTCAATCCTTTTTCGTCGCATGCCTCAATAATTGCCTGTTCTGCTTTATCCCAGTTTTCAGGTGTACCTATATACTTTTCCGAATTATTTGGGTCGCGCAACGAAATTTGGGTAGTATAATTCTCAAAACTCAACGCTTTGAAAATGATAAAGATTATATCGATTACCTTTTTGAACTCTTCTTTTAACTGGTCGGGACGGCAAAAAATGTGTGCATCATCCTGGGTAAAACTCCTTACCCTGGTCAGGCCGTGCAACTCACCACTTTGCTCGTAACGGTAAACTGTGCCAAACTCTGCCATACGTACCGGCAAATCTTTATACGATTTTGGTTTCCACTTGTAAATCTCGCAGTGGTGCGGGCAGTTCATCGGTTTCAGTAAATACTCTTCACCTTCTGCCGGGGTATTAATTGGCTGAAATGAGTCTTTACCGTATTTTTGGTAATGCCCCGAAGTTTTGTACAGCGAAACATCGCCAATATGGGGAGAAATTACCTGCTCGTAACCATATTTTTTCTGTACTTTTTTCAGGAAATTCTCTAATTGTTCCCTCAATTGGGCACCTTTTGGCAACCACAACGGGAGCCCCTGTCCTACCGATTCTGAAAAGGCGAACAACTCCATCTCTTTGCCAATTTTCCGGTGGTCGCGTTTTTTGGCTTCCTCTAACATTACCAGGTACTCTTCCAACATTTTTTGTTTCGGAAATGTTACCCCGTAAACGCGGGTGAGCATTTTATTTTTTTCATCGCCACGCCAGTATGCACCTGCAATTGCAGTTAATTTAATTGCTTTAATATAACTTGTGTTCGGCAAATGAGGGCCACGACACAAATCGGTAAAATTGCCCTGATTGTACAAAGTAATTGTTCCGTCTTCGAGTTCACTTATAAGCTCCTGCTTTAATTCGTCATTCTTCTCAGAAAACATTTTTAAAGCATCTTCTTTTGAGATCTCATTGCGGGTAATCTCGTTTTTCTGGCGTGCCAGTTCGAGCATTTTCTGTTCAATTTTCTGCAGATCCTTTTCCGACAATACTTTTCCTTCTGGTAAATCTACGTCGTAGTAAAAACCGGTGTCCACAGTCGGTCCAATACCAAATCTAGTTCCCGGGTAGAAAAACTCAATGGCCTCAGCCATCAGGTGAGCCGACGAGTGCCAGAATGTATCTTTTCCTTCCCTATCATCCCACGTGTACAATTTAATGCTTGCATCGCTTTCTATTTTCCGCGATAAATCCCAAACTTCTTCATTCACTGAAATGGATAAAACATCCTTTGCCAACCGGTTTGAAATTGATTTTGCAATCTCGTAACCATTCACTGCTTCAGCAAACTCACGCACACTATTATCAGGAAGTGTAATGTTTATCATTCTTATAATTTTAAAAAAGCGGTGCAAATATAACCAATCCTTTAATATTTCCATATTTTAAGCTATATCATGCGACGTATTTTAACCTATTTTTCAACAAGTTTATGTTTATTTCATATTCGGTAATTTCAACAACATGCAACAGGAGCAGATTTTATCTTTACACATTCTTCATGTTTTTATTCAATTTGATTATAAATTATAAGTATTGAAATACAATTTACTTTAAATTCACGCTAATTCTTACTACATAATATCAAAATATCATTTTCTTATTAAGATATTTCTTTTATTTGCAACTGACAGCAAATAGATTCATAAGGTATTAAAATTAAAGTATTATGGGATTTAAAAGTCCGACGGATTGCCATACCCTTGAAGAGATAAGAAATGAAATTGATAAAATAGATGAACATATCATTTCCCTTTTTACTGAAAGGCATAAATATGTTGAAGCAATTGTTCGTTTTAAAAACGACAAGGATGCAATAATTGCGCAGGAAAGAAAAGAGCAGGTTATTCTTCAAAGAAAAAAGTGGGCAGAAGAAAAAGGATTAAATGCTGACACATTTGAAAAGATATACACGTTGCTCGTGGAAAGCAATATAAAACATGAGATGGAATTATTAAAAATTAAAAATAACGAATAATGTACAAAGCAGATATTAAGGTTATGGACTGCACAGTTCGCGATGGTGGGCTAATGAATAAATGGCAGTTTAGCGACGATTTTGTGAGAGCCGTCTATCAAAGTTGTGTTGATGCCGGGGTAGATTATATGGAAATTGGCTATAAAAGCAGCGAATCAGCCTTTTCGAGAAAAGAGGTTGGACCATGGAAATTCTGCGACGATAAAGACCTTCGCAGAGTTATTGGCGACAACAATACCAACCTCAAAATTTCGGCAATGGCAGATATTGGGAGAATTGAACCCGACGATATTCCTCCGGCAAGCGAAAGTTTAATCGACATGATGCGCGTTGCATGTTACGTTCACCAGGTTGACAAAGCAGTTGAACTGGCCGAGCATTGCATGGACAAAGGGTATGAAGTAACCATAAATCTAATGGCTGTTTCGAAGGTAAACGAGCCCGATTTGGATCAGGCACTGGCAGACCTGGCTAAATCGCGTGTCCCGGTTATTTATGTTGTAGATAGTTTTGGAAGCCTGTATAGCGAGAGCATTGAACATCTGGTGAAAAAATATAAAGAAGCCTTACCGGGTAAAGAGCTTGGTATTCATGCACACAACAACATGCAACTGGCCATGTCGAATACCATAACTTCGTTAATTAACGGTGCAACAATGCTCGATGCAACATTACTTGGAATGGGTCGAGGAGCAGGAAACTGTCCGATAGAAATTCTTATCGCCTTCCTGAAAAACCCAAAATACAGGTTACTCCCACTGCTGGATGCTATTCAGAACCATGTAAAGCCCTGGCAGGAAAAAGTTGACTGGGGTTACCACGTACCTTACCTAATTACCGGTGCATTGAACGAACATCCACGCAGCGCAATGAAATGGATGGATTCGGAAAAGAAAGATGATTTTGTATCCTTTATGAAAGAGATGCACGATTATGAACTTTTAGAGTAGAAGGAAAGTCTCAGTTTGCATTCACAGCAGGCAGTTGACAGCAGGCAATTAAAGATGCCATCCGTTTAGTTTTTTTCAAACTCGGATGACATTTTTTTGGGTGCCACGATTTGTAATCGCGGTTAATTTATGGCATTTATAAAAATGCACACCCTTAAAACATTAAATTTCATTTTCCTCTTACCCAACATTTTTTACTTTTGTTTCTGGTTTAAAACAATATACAATGAACAGATTAATTGCATTTTTAACACTTGTAACCGTTGCATTTACAACCGTTGCACAATCAACTCAAAAAATAACCTTAGAAGACATCTTTGTTAAAGGGACTTTCAAGGCAGAAACAATATCGGGCCTGCGTTCGATGAATGACGGTGAACACTACACCACCCTGGAAAATAATACAAAGGTTGTAAAACACAGTTACAAAACCGGACAGGAAGTAGAAGTAGTTTTCGACATAGCCAAAGTTGAAGATGCTGCAATTTCTTCGTTTAGCGAATATGAATTCAGCAATGATGAAACTAAAATTCTGTTAACTACAGATAAAAAACAAATTTACCGTCACTCTTTTACTGCCGAATATTATATATGGAACTCGGTTACCGGGAAATTAACCCAACTCTCTGACAAAGGAGCGCAGCAATTGGCAACCTTTTCGCCCGACGGGAACCGTGTTGCTTATGTTCGCGACAATAACATCTTTATTAAAAATCTGAAATTCGGAAGTACAAGTCAGGCTACTTCTGATGGTAAAAAGAACGAAATAATTAACGGTGCACCCGACTGGGTTTATGAAGAAGAATTTGGTTTCAACAAAGCATTCTGGTGGTCGCCCGATAGTAAATTCGTGGCTTTTATACGTTTTAACGAAACTGAAGTACCAGAGTTTACCATGCCCATGTATGCCGGTACCAGTCCGGCGCTGGAAGACAACAAACTGTATCCGGGAGAAGAAACATTTAAATATCCCAAAGCCGGAGAAACCAATTCTACCGTTTCTGTTCATTCGTATGAAATTAAATCGAAAACCACAATTAAAGTGGATATTGGCGAAGAAACTGATATTTATATTCCAAGGTTAAAATGGACACCCGATGCCAACGATTTGGTGGTGATGCGTCTGAACCGTTTGCAAAATAAACTAGATGTGCTTTATGCAAATCCGTACACCGGTGATTCGCGCCCGATTTTAACAGAAAAGAATGAACGGTACATATCAGAAGACTTTTTAGATGCTTTTACTTACCTTGAAGACGGAAGTTTTATAATTAACAGCGAACGAAATACCTGGTCGCACCTTTATTTATACGATAAACAAGGCTTTGAGATTGCCCAAATTACCGACGGGAAATTTGATGTGACCGATTTTTATGGTTACGATGCAACCAAAAAAATTTATTACTACCAGGCTGCTGCCGAATCGCCACTGCGCCGCGAGGTATATTTTATCAGCCAGGATAAGAAGAAACAGGGCAAACTATCGACACTGGAAGGGACTAACCATGCTGTTTTTAGTGAGAACTTTAAATATTACATCAACTATTACAGTGCAAACCGTACACCAAATTTTATTACACTTCACGAAAATAAAAAGGGGAAACAAATCAGAATATTACAAGACAATGAAACGCTAATAAATACCGTATCCGCATTTAATATTTCAAAAAAAGAATTTTTCAATTTTACCACTTCCGAAGGAGTTGAATTAAACGGGTACATGATTAAACCTGCCGGATTCGATGCTGCAAAAAAATACCCGGTGCTTATGACACAATACAGTGGGCCAAATTCGCAAAGTGTTACCGATTCGTGGGGCAGTGGTATTGGCTGGAACGAATTCCTTGCGCAGGAAGGATTCCTGGTAGTTTGTGTCGATCCACGCGGAACAGGCGCCAGAGGTGAAGATTTCAGGAAAGTTACTTATCAGCAACTTGGCAAATATGAATCGGACGACCAGGTTGAGACAGCGAAATATTTAGCCACCGTGCCATATGTTGACACTGAAAACATTGCGATTTTTGGATGGAGTTACGGTGGTTTTATGACCCTGCTTTCGATGGAAAAAGGAGGCGAACTGTTTAAGGCCGGAATTTCGGTTGCCCCGGTTACAAGCTGGCGTTTCTACGACAGTGTTTATACCGAAAGATACATGCGCACTCCACAGCAAAATCCGGAGGGTTACGACGACAATTCTCCCCTCTCCCATGCCGATGATATAAAAGGAAGACTGTTGATTATTCATGGTTCGGCCGACGATAACGTACATGCCCAGAATACTTTTGAAATGACCGAAAAAATGGTGCAGGCAGGCGTTCAATTCGACATGGCTATTTATACCAACCGTAACCATGGGATTAGAGGAGGAAATACAAGTATGCACCTGTATACTAAAATGACTAATTTCCTGAAAGACCAATTAAAATAATTGCTTTGTACGTTCACGCCATGGTGTGAGCCAATATTAAATACTAATGAACTTAAAACTAACTGACTTTGACGCTATAATATTCGACATGGACGGGGTTTTGGTAGACTCTGAACCATTTTATGTTGAAGTGGAACAACAAAATTTCAGGAAACTGGGATTGAATGTAACACACAAAGAACACATTACTTACCAGGGTACGGCAACCGACGTTATGTGGTACAGGGTAAAGGATAAACATGGTCTATCGCAGTCGGTTGAAGAACTGGTAAAGATGACCAATTCAATTGTTACCCCTTATTTTCAAAACCTTGAATTGATTGAGTCAATGCCGGGTGTAAGCGAGCTAATTCGGTTTTTGGCGAACAAAAATATTCCGATAGCTGTGGCATCTTCTTCCACTCCGGAGGTTATAGAAATTATTTTAAACAAGACGGGGCTAAAAAAATATTTTAGTATAGTTGTCGACAGCCAAATGGCAGGATCGAGCAAGCCCGAACCGGATATCTTTTTACTGGCGGCCAAAAAACTTGGAATTGCACCGGAGAAATGCCTTGTAATTGAAGATTCAACCAATGGAATCAAAGCCGCCAAACAGGCCGGAATGTCTTGTGTAGCCTATGCAGGGCCGGGCTCGGAATTTCAGGATCAAAACCGTGCTGATTGGATAATAAAGGATTTTTCAGAGTTGTATGTATAAAAAATCCCGGCTCAACAGCCGGGATCTACCTATGAAAATAAACACAACACAAAGTCGTGTTTATAAATCTTCTTTAATTAAATGGAATTATGTTTTCTTATTCCCGTTTCAATACTGCTTAAATATAGCTCTTAAACCCATAAAACTCAAATTCGGGTATATGTTGAACATAAAAATTAAACTTATTTTAAATAGTTTTTATAATAATTTGTTTTTTTTTCATCGCCAAACCGCGCATAAATATTTGCCAGGTAACCTGCATATTCTTTTCCGGGCTGCAGTTTCCAGAGTTTGCTTAAATACGGAACTGCCTTTTTAAAATCGGCAGTCACCAAATCGAGTTGTTTCAACAGGATATTGTAATTCTTTCGTGTTTTCTTTTTGTTGTATTTGGCCATTTCGCTCTCGTAACGTTTTTGCCCAGCCCAGTAATATTTTTTTGCATTCCATTCCAGTGCTTCAATATTGTTCGGATTTTTCTGCAGCAAAACCTTTGAAACCGAGTCGCAAATCTCATTGTTTTCCAAAGCCTTATTCACATTAAAATAATTAACCAGGTTCGATTCGGTGCTTTTGGCTTCAGCATTCATTGATTCCCAAATTTCCAATGCTTTGTCGTTTGAATCAATCTCAGCATAGATTTCAAATAAACGTGAATTCACTTCATTATCTGATGTTCCAAAATTTTCGGCATAAAACTCCAGCGACGATAACTCTTTCGACAGGTTATCTTCCGACTGATAGATTTTTGCCAGTGTTGCGTACATTTCGGCATCGGAATAGTTTTTATAACGTGCCTGGTCGAACCAGCTTTTTGCCTGCTCAGGGTTGCCAGCTTTATATGCTGCGTTTGCTGCATTGGCAAAATCAGCTCCAACTGTTTCGTCAACAGGTACCTGGCTGAAATATTGTTTCCACATTTCGGTTGCCTGCACAAAATTCCCCGAAGTTTCGAACGATTCAGCATCGGTTTTGTACGAAGTCATTATTTTTGGCCCGCCACAGGCAGCCATAAAAAATATGACAATCAGCACCCACAAATTTTTATTTAATCTCATAATCCTGTTATTAAGCTGCCAAAACTAAACATTTATTTTATACTTAATAGTTTAGAAAACAATTCACCCGGTGACTTCTCATTAAGATAACGTCACCGGGTGAATCTCCCTGTTTCAAAAAAGAAATATATTATTCCTCTTTATTATCAATATTTTCATCAATAGCTTCGAGCAATTCGTCCTGCAGCACCGGATTGGTTAACAGGTAGTCGTGGCCAAGTCCAGACATATCCTGCATGGTAATTATATCCTTAATATCTATTACATTTACATATCCGGGCAGTTTCTCAGGATTTTTGGGACCCTTGTTTCCCATCCGGTTTTTAAGGTGGGCTAAGCTCGACATTTTTAACAGAATATCTTTCGAGTTCACATAAACATCAACCGTATCGGTCAGCTCGTGTAACTTATGAAATGCTTTTCCCTTCTCAAATGAATTTCTCGGAGCTACACTGCCCACAAACAAAATACGGTCGTAAACTTTTACCAGCGGAATGTTTTGTTTTTCCCTTCTTTCCAGGTATTCTTTAAACAAATTGTTGCCCATCGACGAAAAAAGGATATCGATGGTAAGGTCTTTTGGATGGTCTTTCCAGTACTCTTTGTCGCTTACAAATTCGTCCATCATGTGCTGAAATATAGCATAATCAGCAGCACCGTTTTTCGATTTGCGTACTGCGTTGTAATACTGGTAGGCATCCTCTTCTGTTCCCCAGGCAAAAATAATTATGGCGGCCTTATCGAATAGCGAATCGCCATATTTCGCTTTTAACCTTTGCATGTAGCTGTGAACCTGTTTATTAAACGACTTACCGTATCCGCCAACAATGAAGTAGAAATTTTTAATTCCCCTTTCCAGCCGCTGGTATTCATACATTTCGTACAACACATTGTGTTTTACTTTTTCGGTAGGATAATTATCAGACATGTTTATGGCGCGGTAATTCACCTCAATTGAATCTGTATTGAAATTAAAGTGACAGAAGTACAATGTATTTGTTTGTTTTGTAGAGCTGTTTTTAAAATCAAAACTATTGTCTTCATTCACTAAAAGAGGACGGTTGGTAAAAAACGGGATTTTACTTTTGCCGGCTTCTACCGAGGTGTTTAAAATGGTTGTTTCTATTTGTGCATTACTTACTGAAAAAGCTACCAAAAAAAACAAAAGAAAAGATGCGGTTTTAATCGTTCGTTGCATAATAAAATGTTCTTAAAGCATTATCATTGAGTTCTATTTTAACAAAGTGAATTTGGAAAGGTTTAAAATCGTTTTTAGTTCAGCTACAATTTACAAATTATTACGAAATCCCCGGCAATTAATATTCCTGTAAAATTTTATTTATTAGTACACTAATTTCGTCTCCCCGGGTTAAAACCATCATATGCGAGCCATTTTTTACAAGGTGGTTATACTTTACATTACGTGCCGGAATGGTATGGTCGTTATCGCCATGAATATGGGCTATATCGTCCCTGTAGTTAACTCTCTCCCACTCCATTATCATCTTTACTGTCCGTTTTAAAAAAAGTGGATCTTTGTCTCTTAGCATGGTAATACATGTTTCTTTTTCGTGTTTGCGGTCGGGCTCCACAATAGGCTGCATAATTTTTGCCCCCAGTTTAATTACTCCCGGCGGAACCAGCTTATAAACCGGAATAGTTTGCTGAAACGTGTACCGTCCCGGAAGCTCTTTCCTGCTTTTGGCGCTTGATATTAGTATTATTTTTTCGGGATGGAGGAAGTCACCCATTTCGGTTGCCAGCATACCGCCCAGCGAAACTCCCACCAGGTAAAAAGTCCGGGAAGTATCTATTTGTTTCGAAAGGGCTTTTGCATAATCTTTAATAGCCAATCCTTTTTCGGGGGTAAAGTAGTGCACGTAAGCCGTATCGAAACGGCTGTCGATTTCCAGGTTTTTAAACTCCCTGTAATCTGCCCCCTGCCCTGGAATAAGGTACACAACAGGTTTTGATTCCTGTGCCGGTATTTGATCCCGAGAATAAATTAAAACCAGTATCAGAAAAAGTAATTTCATTTAAATTTTAAACGGTATCTGTTTCTAAATCACGAAACTAATACAATGTTTTGAATTAACCGACATACAAAAGGCAATTGCGGCAAAGGCTAACTACCGTGCATCTTTTAAATTGGCATTTGACCTGAATATTTTTTAACAATTGGAAGATTAATTCTCTTGCCTGTTGCTTTTTTTATACTACAGTATTAGATTCGTAATGATACTGAAGTTGAAGTTTTTACTCCTTATTACTGTTACCCTTCTTTTCACCGGTTCCACTATTATTGGGCTGGAATCTTATTTGGGATATACACAAGATAATCCTCCACCTTCGGGTTACTGGTATTCTGATGAGCCCGGCTGTTACAACCCCCGGACCGATGATATACAGATGACGCTGCTGGAGTTTCCCGGCGTGAACGAGGGAGTTACAAATTATAAAAGCATTCAGATTGAGCCGGTACAGACAGCCTGCAACGGTGGAAAGATTCCGATTTTCTATGTAAAGCCTCCCGCAAAGCTGGAAAGTCCGGCTTTTTTATTGGAAAGATTGACAAAATGTAAAGAAAAATAGTATTCTCCCCTCGGAAAAGCGAGTAAATACCTCGGAGAATTGACAAAATGTAACAGATAAGTACTTGAATATGTCGGATAACTACCTAAAAGTATCGGATAACAACCTTTTTACTTCGGATAAGAGGGTGTGTCTGTCGGAGAACAGGTAATTTACCTGTGAGAACTGCCTGTAAGCCTGTGAGAATTGAATAAAACCGTGTGATTATTATTGAATTTATGTTTATTTTTAAAGCAGCTAAACCGAAAAACAACAAATTTGAACAACCGGACTCAGATAACATCAGCAGATTTTAAAAACGGTAAAACAACCGGGATTTATACATAGAAGTTGTTTAAAGTAAAATTGAAAGACTGCGAGCAACATCTTGATTTCATTGGACTTCAGCTAATTTTTCTTCCGTAGCTTTGGCTATGCAAGAAAAATGGAGCTTCGCCACTAAAACCAATATGTCCCTCTCGAAATTCCCCTTTTACTTTAAACAACTTCATATGTAAACATGAAGAGTGTTAAAAATATAAATAATCCATTTGATGATTTTGAAGAAATATAAGATACATAAAAGGTGTACAATATTTCCTGTGAGAGGATGTATTGTGTACTTTTATTGCGAATATGTACTTAGATAACATAGTTATGGGTAATTTTGAATGTAAACAATAATGGATTCATGAAATTAAATTTATTAATAATATTTTTTAGCTTATTATTTTTTCTAGGTTGTAAAAAAGAGAATCTTGAAAAAGAAATTGACCTCTTTAATTATGAGCCTAGAATAAAAAAAATAATTGGTTATCAACCAAATGAATCACCTGAAACAGGAATAATTGCCGCAGAATATGAATATGATAGTTATAACAGAATTTATAAAATAAATAAACCCAAGTACGAAAATGATGAAATAACAGGAATTAAAGAATATGATTTGTACAAATACAATTCAAAAGGGCATTTAATCAAGATTGAGAACTATAGATACTTATCTCAACTAGAAATAATTCGTACAACTGTTTTTACCTATTCAGAAAAGGGAGAAAAAATTCGGGAATTTGTTGAATACACCGCAGAAGAAACAACCTATAAATATAGCTACCTGTATAAAAATGATTTGCTAATCCGAAAAGAGAGTTTTAAAAATGATGAATTTAGGGCATATGTAACGTATGAATATAACAACAAGAACTTCTTAATAAAAGAAACAACTTTTGACCATAAGGATAAAATGTATGGTTATACAATTTATCATTACCATGTTGATTTAAATATTCAATCAGACATTTATTACTGGTATGGTGATGAAATACAGAAAGTCCGTGAAGAAATAAAAACATATGATGAGAAAAACAGGTTATTTACAATTGAGTCTTCTTATGTTGTTCCAAGTTCAAATTTTAACTGGGCTAGAAAATATGAATATTATGATTAAAAAAACTACCCACAATCGTGTAGATGGCCGGTGAGCTAAAAGCCCACCGGAGCACCTCACACACCACCGTACGTACGGGTCTCGTGTACGGCGGTTCGCTAAGTCATAGGAAACAAAACCGTGTTCGGTTTAATTTGGTTGTAGAGTTCCAGGGAAGCTACAACTTGATCATTTTAATAATTGGATTAACTTTGAATACAGTGAATAAACAACGGGAAAAATGAGAACAATAATAAAAGGCATATTAATATTTATAATAGGCTTTGCCTTGTATTTCCCCTTTCCGGTTAAAGCGCAATTAACTACACCACCGCAAGACACAACAATTATTACCGATGAGCTTGAAGAGATTACCGTAACTGCTTTTCGTTCGCCTTACAATATTTTTAATACGCCTGCCCCGGTAAATTTAATTCAGCCGATACAACTGGAAACGGGCAGCTCGTTAACCCCGGTTGAGGCGCTTAACCAGGTGCCCGGTGTTTTAATGCACCACGGAACATTAAATACCAACCGGCTAACCATTCGCGGAATTGGTTCGCGCACACCTTACGCTACCAATAAAATAAAAGCTTATTTTGGCGAAATACCGCTTACAACCGGCGATGGAGAAACCACACTTGAAGACTTAGAGAACTCAGCCATTCAGCGGATAGAAATTATAAAAGGCCCCTCGTCGAGTTTATATGGCGCCGGGCTGGCCGGGGTAATACTGTTTCACCCGAAAACGGTGGTAAAAGATTTTGTACGCAACCAAACCACAATCGCATCGTTTGGGACGGTTAAAAATTCGCTTTCGGCAGGAGTAGGTGCCAAAAAGTTAAAAGTTTATGCCCTGGGTTCGATTTTAACCAGTAACGGCTTCCGGGAAAACAACCAGACCAACCGGGCAAATATTATCCTTAATTCGATGTATTCGTTTTCAGAGAAATCGAACCTGCAGCTGTTGCTTAAAGCTACAAAAATGAAAGGTTATATCCCGAGTTCGCTTGATTACGACACTTTTCAGGAGTCGCCCGAAAATGCTGCTACAAACTGGAAAAATATTGAAGGGTTTGAAGAGTACACCAGTGGACAGTTTGGGATATCGTATAACCGCTTTACTTTAAATGAAGGAAAAATATCGGTAGTGGCTTTCGGAAGCCTGAAAAACCTGGATGAACTGCGGCCGTTTAACCGCCTGGAAGAATCGTCGGAGTACGTTGGTGTAAGGGCATACATTCAAAAAGTTATTTCGAAGAAGAATACGCGGCTTGTTTTTACTACCGGCGCCGAAATGTTTCGAGAGAATTACAACTGGACGACTTTCGATAATAACAATGCACAAATACTTTCCGACAACAAAGAGAAAAGGCAGTACGAAAACCTGTTTGTCCAGGCCGAGACGAACTTTTACGATAAAATTTTTATTTCGGCAGGATTGAATGGCAACCTTACCCGTTTTTACTATACCGATTATTACCATGCCAATGGCGACCAGTCGGGAAGGCACAATTACAAACCTGTTCTTTCGCCGCGTATCGGGTTAAACGTGGTATTTTCAGAACAGTTTTCAATGTTTGGGAATATAAGTCATGGCTTTTCCACGCCCACTTTTGAAGAGACACTTTTACCCGAAGGTGAGTTGAACAAAGAGATAAAACCCGAAAGTGGCTGGAGTTTTGAGACTGGAATCCGGTCGCAATTTTCGAACCGTTTGCAGTTTACAGCCAGTTATTACACCATTTATGTAAACGATTTGCTGGTAGCCCGTCGCACAGGCGAAGATGCTTATGTTGGTGTAAATGCGGGCCAGTCGCTGCACCCGGGGCTGGAAACCGAACTTACCTGGAATATTTTAAACCCGGGTAAATACCCGTCGGTCTCATTATCGGGAGGTGCAACATTTGCCAACTATCACTTTTCTGACTTTGTTGACAGTGGCATTGATTATACCGGCAACTTGTTACCGGGCACTGCACGCGAAACCTGGATGGCAGCCATTCATTTTACACCATTTAAAAACCTGAAATTACATGCATGGCACAGGTTTACTGGCGAAATGCCGCTCGATGATGCCAATTCCGGCTTTTCCGATCCGTTTGGCATTTCAAATGCAGAAGTGAGATTCAACGGAGAGAGAGGTAAACTAAATATTGAGCTGAAAGGTGGTGTACAAAATATTTTCAATATTCATTATACCTCGATGATAGCTGTAAACGCACCTTCGTTTGGTGGCAAACCACCCCGTTACTATTACCCGGGAAACCCGAGAAATTATTATGTTTCAATACTGATTGGGCTGGTTGGAGAATAGCAATACCATTAACTCTATAGTATCAGATAAGTTACTAAAAAACAAACCCGATCGAGAAATTAGCGGTAGGAAGTTTGGATTTGTGCCCACTGTCGCCCTCAAAGCCATCAATCCCATCCTGCCAGTAAACACCATCGTAATCATCGCTTTCCAGTTTCGGGCTGATGGTGTTAAACTCGAATCCCAACATAAAGACATTATATCTGAAATTAACTCCTGTTGAGAACCCGAGCGAAACGTAATCCATAAAATAATCTTCGGCATCGTTAATTCTGCCGAAAAATTGCACAGCAGCTGTTGCCCAGGCTACATCTGCCTTGGCATAAATATCGAAAGCGATTTCGTCATGCGGGCTGTAGGTGAACGAAGGCCCAAGTTTTGTGCCTACCCGGTAAAGGGTCAGGTTATAATCGTCGCCCGGTAAATCATTCACAAAATTGTTGTAATTAACGTATAAATAATCCACATTTATACCAATGGCCATATCGTTTTCGGCAAGTTGGGAGGGTATCTGAAAAATATTTCCCAGCTCGAATTTTGCCCCGTAACGGCTATAATCATCGCCCCAGTTACCTTTGCCAATACCAAAGTGGTTCCACGACGGACTTGAATATGCAAATCTGAAATAAAATTTGTTTTCGAGGTCTTGTCCCATAGTTGTCAATGCAATAAATGCAAGTACAAATACTATTGTCAGTTTTTTCATGAGTTTCAGTTTGTTTGTTTTACATTTTCATTCTTTTTATAAAAATAGTAATCATTTCTAAAAACAACTTACAACCGCCTACAATATTTGAAAGAGATTCCTTCTCCTTCAACTGACAGATGCCAGTGATAGATTTAAAACATTACAGTACCCCCCGGATTCCGTTATCACCTTATTATGCCCAATAAAAATTAGATAAAATCTCTAAATGACAACATTTTGGGATATTTGCTAGTGGTGGGGATCTTTTCTTCTAACTGCGATTGAATACCTGCCTGCTATCTTAAATGCCCAGCAAAAGTTTTTCCGGCTCCTGTCCCCCGGTAAACATACGTTCCGGATTTTCTAGAAGTTCTTTTAATTTTACTAAAAATCCAACAGAATCTTTTCCGTCGATAATACGGTGGTCGTATGACAGAGCCACGTACATCATTGGGCGGATAACCACTTGGCCGTTAACAGCAACCGGGCGTTCAACAATATTATGCATACCCAGTATTGCCGATTGCGGCGGATTTAAAATTGGTGTAGAAAGCAACGAGCCAAACACTCCCCCATTGGTTATGGTGAACGTACCACCGGTTAACTCTTCAACCGATATTTTTTTATTGCGCGCCTTTTCTGCAAGCTCTTTAATTTCCAGCTCTATTTGCGGAATCGATTTACTTTCTGCATTGCGTACAATCGGAACCATTAATCCTTTGGGTGTTGAAACGGCAATCCCGACATCGACAAATTGTGGAGAAACAATTTCGTCGCCATCGATTTGTGCATTTACCATGGGGTGAAAATCTATGGCTACAGCAACCGCTTTGGTAAAAAACGACATAAAACCAAGCTTGAATCCGTGTTTTTCCACAAACTTCTGCTGATATTTTTTCCGCAAGTCCATTATAAAACTCATGTCCACCTCATTAAAAGTGGTAAGCATTGCCGTTTCGTTTTTTACTGAAACCAGACGGGCGCTAAGTTTCCTTCTCAGACTCGACATTCTTTCACGTTCAATATCGCGGGTAGCCTCTTTTTGCTGAATAACCGGAGTTGCAGACTGAGGTGCTTCTACAACAGCCTCAACCTCCTTTTTCCCCAGCCTTTTCAATCCGTTTATTACCTCATCTACCGAAATGCCGTGCTCTTTCATCATCTCTTTAGCAACGGAGGTGATTTTTACTTTGTCGTATTCTTTTGAGGATGTTTGTTCTTTATCAGAAGACAGGACATGTTCTGTCTCTGCTGTTGACTGCGACTGTGTCTTCGTACTTTCTTCCGCCTCGGCCTTCTCTTCCGGAGCCACACTGGTATCGATGGTACAAACCAAAGCACCAACTGCAATGGCATCTCCCTCGGCAGCTTTTAACTCAATTTTACCTCCTTCGCTGGCTACAATTGTTAATGTAGCTTTATCCGATTCAACCTCAGCAATTTCCTGATCTTTATTTACAACTGCACCATCTTTCACCAACCAGGTGCCAATTTCAACTTCTGTTATTGACTCTCCAGGGCTGGGAACTTTGATTTCGATTATCATTGTTTCTATCTTTATGAAGCTACCACTTCTTTTTGTGTATAAACTGTTTGCAAAATTTTATCAAGGCTTTGCCTGTGTTTTTCCATGAGACCAACAGCAGGGCTTGCACTTTCGGGCCTGGCAACGACCTTAAATCCTAAACCATTATGTTTCCGGCTGATAAATGGCCATGCTCCCATATTTTCAGGTTCATCCTGTGCCCAAATCAACTCTTCCGAATTTTTATATTTTTTAAGAATATCGTTCACCTGATTATCAGGGAAAGGATAAACCTGTTCGAGCCTTACAACTGCAGTATCGGTAATTCCGTGCTCTACCTTGTATTTCGACAGGTCGTAATAAAGTCGTCCGGAAGTAAACACTACCTTTTCTACCAAACCAGGCCTGGCAAGCGGATCGTCAATCACTTCTTTAAAACTACCTTTTGCCAGTTCGTGAACTTTAGACTGAACCATTGGATGACGCAGCAAGCTTTTTGGTGTAAAAATCACTAAAGGCAAACGTGTTTTCATTTTCACCTGGCGACGTAACAAATGGAACATATTTGCCGGTGTTGACGGTACTGCAATCTGAATGTTGTTATTAGTTGCCAACTCCAGGAAACGCTCTATACGCCCGCTGGAGTGCTCAGGTCCCTGCCCTTCGTATCCGTGAGGTAAATAAAGCACAAGGCCATTCATTAATCCCCATTTCTCGAATGCCGAAGTAATGTACTGATCGATAACAACCTGTGCCACATTATGAAAATCGCCAAACTGAGCTTCCCAAATTGTTAAACCATTTGGCTGTACCAGCGAATAACCGTATTCAAATCCCATAACAGCATATTCAGAAAGCAATGAATTATAGACATGAAACGGTGCCTGGGTTTCCGATACATGCGATAACGGAATATACTTCTCTTCAGTTCCTTCAATTACAAATGCTGCATGGCGGTGTGCAAATGTTCCCCGCTCACTATCCTGTCCGCTAAGACGCACCGGGTGACCTTCCCGTACCAGTGTTCCGTAAGCTAAAAGTTCCGCCATGGCCCAGTCGATACGGTCATCGAGTAACATCATTCTCCGGTCGGAAAGGATACGGTTCACTTTTTTAAAAAATGGAAAATCGGCCGGAAGGGTATTTATTTTGTCGGCTACTTCAGAAAGTACTTCATTGCCCGTGCCGGTTTCAACCGATTGGTTGAGAACGGCATTCGACGGCCTTTCGAATTGTTTATATTCATTTATAAGAAACTTACGGATTTTCAGTTTCTTAATTTTTTCCGATTCTTTATATTTCTCTTCCAGAAACTGGTCAAATTCCTTAATTCTTCTCCTCGACTCATCATGAGTCATTATTCCCAACTTATTTAGTTTATCGGAATAAATATCGCGTGGGTTTTTATGTTTGGCAATAGCCTTGTACAGCATTGGCTGTGTAAAACGTGGCTCGTCGCCTTCGTTGTGGCCATACTTTCGATAACAAAGTATATCGATAAAAACATCGGAGTGAAACTTCTGCCTGAATTCCATTGCCAGTTTTATGGTAAAAATCAACGCTTCCACATTGTCGCCATTAACATGAAAAACTGGTGAACGGGTAACTTTGGCAACATCAGTGCAATAGGTACTCGAACGCGCTTCGAGATAAGGTGTGGTAAAACCTACCTGGTTGTTAATTACAAGATGGATAGTCCCGCCGGTTTTATATCCCGGAAGCTGCGACATCTGGGTAGTTTCGTATACCACCCCCTGGCTTGCTATTGCAGCATCACCATGAATGACTATTGCCGCAGCTTTATCGTAGTTGTTTTCGTAAATCGAATTAATTTGTGAACGAACCATCCCTTCCACAATCGGGCCGACGGTTTCAAGGTGCGACGGATTGGGCAATAATTTCAGTTTTACCTTTTTGCCTAAATCGGTAACCACTTCATTTTCGTATCCAAGATGGTATTTTACGTCGCCCTGGGCAATATCATCTTCGTACTCGGTTCCGTAAAACTCCTTAAAAATATATTTATAAGGTTTCTCCAGAATATTGGCCAGTACATTTAATCTTCCGCGATGGGCCATTCCAATTATAAACTCTTCAATCCCGAGTTCTGCCCCACGTTCAATAACTGCATCGAGCGAAGGAATCAGCGCTTCAGCCCCTTCGAGCGAAAACCTTTTTTGTCCTACAAATTTTTTATGAATAAAATTTTCGAAGCCAACAGCCAGTTTCAGATGGTAAAAAAAATGTTCCCTTTTTTCGTCGGAATATACCTCTGAATTTTTTGTGCTCTCCATGCGTTCTTTCAGCCACTGAATAACTTCAGGATTGCGCATGTAAACGTACTCAACCCCAATTGAACTACAATAAGTATTTTCCAAGTGGGCAACAATATCTTTCAGTTTTGCAGGGCCAATTCCAATGTCGTTGCCTGCCTGGAACACGGCTTCCAAATCGCTTTGTTCGAGGCCAAAATTTTCGATTGTCAGCGTTGGCGAATATTTACGCCGTGCACGAACCGGATTGGTCTTGGTAAACAGGTGCCCACGTTGCCTGTATCCATGAATCAGACTTAAAATGGCAAATTCCTTATCGATATTTTCAGGTTTAACAGCAGAAGGTTTTTCCGGGTAATTTTTTCGTGCTAACTCAAAACCGGCAAAAAACTGTTGCCAGCTTTTGTCTACCAATTCCGGATTTTTGAGATATGTTTGGTAAAGTTCTTCAATCGCCTCAAGTTCCTGGTTTCCCACAGACGAAAATTTATCCATTGTTGAGTTTTAAAATTTATTTCAATTGTTACAGAAAAAACAAAGCACAATTTTTATTGTTTATCAGAACCACTCTTTTTTCAATATAAAGTTAGGATTTATTGTTTTTTTTCTCATACACTTTACAAATAGATTTTGTGAAACACTTTGAAACCCTATTTTTGCAAAAAATTACTTAAAATGATACAAAGAATACAAACAGCATTTATTTTGGTAGCCGGATTACTGGTTGCCACGTTATATAAATTAAAATTTGCTGATATTTCAGTAAACGACGAACTGCTTCAGTTTAACGCCAAAGGAATTTTTAATGGCGAAAACATGGTTTTCGACGGCCTGCCCATTTTAATTTTTATCGGATTGATTGCATTGCTTCACATTGTCATCATTTTTTTGCATAAAAGACGTATCCGCCAAATCAGAATGCTGGCATTCACCATTATTTTACTAGTAGGCTTGTTTGGTATGTTTTTCTATTTCACTTATGCCGGTTTTAATGGAGCAAAGGTTGCGTTTAAAGTTCCTGTGGCATTTCCGATAGTTGCAATAATACTCGATTACCTGGCCATACGAGCCATTGGTAAAGACGAGGCGCTTGTAAGAAGTCTGGACAGGATAAGGTAAAAGAGCCCCTTCCGGCCTTCCGACAGTTGGCGGAAAGGAGAAAAAAGGTTATTACTTTTATTATGTCTTAAATCTATAAATCTAAAGTTTATGATATGCAAGCAATGATATTTGCCGCCGGGCTTGGTACCCGGCTAATAGATGAAACATCTGACAAGCCCAAAGCTCTGGTTGAAATCGGGGGTAAAACGCTGTTGCAGCATGCTATAGAAAAATTAATAAGCGAAGGCGTTCAGAACATAGTTATCAACGTTCATCATTTTGCTGAACAGGTTATAACCTTTATAAAAAAGAATGATTGGGGTATTCCCGTTCATATTTCGGATGAAAGGGACAAACTACTGGAAACCGGTGGTGGATTGAAAAAGGCAGTTCATTTTTTTGAGCAAGATTCTCCTGTACTTATTTATAATGTAGATATTTTAAGCAACCTGAACCTGAATATTTTAAAAGAAGAGCACCTGAAATCGGGAGCCCTGGCTACTTTGGTTGTGCGAAACCGTGAAACCCAACGATACTTTAAATTCGACAGCAACAAACAACTGGTGGGCTGGCTGAATAAAAAAACCGGCGAAACAAAAATATCGCGGCCTGAAAATTTTGAAAATGATGTTGAAATGGCTTTTAGCGGAATTCATATTGTTCAGCCTGAAATTTTTAAATTAATGCCTGAAGAAGATCGTTTTTCAATTACTGATTTGTACCTGGAACTGGCAAAAACAAACAAAATTTACGGTTATTTTGACGAATCTGAGTTATGGATTGACGTGGGCAAACCGGCGCAACTGGAAGAAGCAAGAAAGCGATTTAATACCCCGGACTAATTTAGCTCTGTTTTACAACGACTCCCGTTTAACAAATTCGAACGGACTTTTTATACGTTTAAAATCTTTTGTCAGAATCATTTGCGCAGCAGTACGTCCAATTGTGTCGTGATTGGTGGAAATGGTTGTAATTCCATCTTCCAGAACCTCTTTTACAGGATTATCGTTATAAGCCACAACACCAATATCTTTACCCAGTTTCCAACCTTTCGATTTAGCAATTTTTATAAAACGGTACAGGTCGTCGTCAGAAATTAAAACGTATGCCTGATTTTTAATTACATCTTTCTCTTCTAACTGGTCGATAACCGCGTATTGCATCCCGTTTACCTGGCAAAAAATCTTAAATCCACGCAAAATATGTTTCGAGTAATACTCGTTGGCCGGGAATACCAGGTTAATCTTTTTGTACTTTTTCAACAGTTTTGTCCCCTGCCCCAATGCTGCCTGGATATCTTTTTCATACTCCTGGTAAACAATGGGGTAATCTTTTAACGACTCCAGGTTGCGGTCGACTAAAAGAACTTTCTCTTTGGGTATCTTTTTAATTACTGCGCCAACGTCAACCTGTTCGTTTTTAAAATGTGGCAGAATTACAAAATAGTCGTAGTTAGTAAGCTGGTTATTAATAATCTCTTCAAACTGGTCTATATTGTAATTGTAAATAAATACATCAACCCCTGCTTTACTGCCCAGTGTTTCAACAAACGAGTAATAAAGACTTCGTTTATAATTGCTCAGTTTATTAAAAATAAGGGCGACCTTAATTTTCTTTTGAATGTTAATATTATTCACATAATACCCTTTACCGCGAACCGAAGAAAGGATTCCCTTTTTCTTTAAATAAACGTAAGCTTTTTCGACTGTATCTCTCGACAACAGCAAATCTTCGCTGGTTTCGTTTATAGACGGTACGCGCTGCCCTTTTTTAAAAATTCCTGCATCTATATCAGAAATAATTAACTCGACCACCTGCTTGTATTTGGGTATTTCCGAGTCGTGGTTTATGCGAATGTCGTAACTCATCTGTTTTTGTAGGAATAAAAGCCAAATTTACAAATTCAATTCACTTTTGCCTTTATATTTTACTTCTCTATAATTTTAATGGTTGTCCTCCTGTTCTGCCTGCGCCCTTCTTCGGTTTCGTTTAAAGCAATTGGCACGGTATCGCCATAACCGCCAAATGTTAACCGCGATAATGCAATGTTCTTTTCAACCAGGTAATCAACCACCGATTTGGCCCTCAATTCCGAAAGTTTCATGTTATTAGCCGGATTACCGGTGCTATCGGTATGCCCCTGTATTTCAACCTTCAGTTCGCTGTTATTATTGAGGAATGCAACCAGCTTTTGTAACTCCGGTTCAGATTCAGGCAGAATAGCAAACGAATCGGTTTCGTAATAAATATTGTACAAATCCATTTCTGCACCCACCTCAATTGGTTCCAGTTCAATATCGAGAATATAAGGTTCGGTAAGTGAATTGACATCTGCAAGTTGCATTGACCTTGAAAAGAAAAGAAAACCATCTTCCGAAACATTAAAAGCGTAATTCCTCCTCAATGGCAATGCCATCATAATTTCCCCTTTTTCATCAGCAATCTCGTTTCGTGACTCGCGCCCAGGCAAACTAAGGTTAACCAATTCGATAGTGGCCTGCACCGGGAGTTTTGTTTTTTTGTTGGTGATTTTAGCTTTTACATACGAAACCGGTTTAGGCGACAATCCCCTGGAAAGGTTAAACGAAAAAATATCGAGGCCATTTTCCGAGTCTCTTGCCGATGAGAAATAGGCCATATTCCCGATTGAATTAATGGTTAGGCCCATATCGTCTTTGTGCGTATTTATCGGATATCCCAGGTTTTTCAGATCAGTAACCGAACCCAACTCGTCGATAAAAGCCGAAAACAGATCGAGGCCTCCCATTCCCACATGTGTATCGGAAGCAAAGTAGAAACTCTCATTATTGGCATGAATAAAAGGCGAAATCTCATCGCCCATAGTATTAATTTCTCCGATGTTTACCGGTGCTTTCCATTCTGGCCTGCCCGATTCTGAAAACCCTAAAAATTCAATTCGCCAAATATCTTTTTTCCCTTTTCCACCTACCCGGTTACTTGAAAAATAGAGAAACCGGTTATCGGACGAAAATGAAGGCTGAGCTTCCCAAGCCCCGGTATTTAATGGCTCTCCTGCATTTTCAGGTATGGTCCATTTTCCGTTTACAAATCTTGAAAAATAAATATCGCAGCTGCCAAATCCATCGTCCCTGTTACAAGCTGTGAAAAAGAGGATTTTTGAATCAGCCGATAGAGTTTGTGCCCCTTCATTTTCGGGGGTATTAACTTCTTCTAAAGGTTTAGCCGGTTGCTGGTTAACAGAATCGAACACGGCCATATAAAAATCTTCCTGTGGCATACGGCTCCCATCATTCATTAAACGGGTAAATATAAGCCGTTTGCCATCTAACGACGGAGTTGGCCAATACTCATCGTTTGGGCTGTTTACCTGGTCTCCCAGGTTTGACGGTTCGAATTCAACCGGATTTTTAATGGATTGTATGGCAAACTCGCAACTTGCCATTTTGCAAGCCAGCAGAAACTGTCGTTTTTCAGAAATATATTCGTAATCTTTATACTCTTTGTAAAAACTTAAAGCATCGGAATACATGCCAAGCTTGTAAAAAGCCTCTCCCAGCCTGAATTGAATAAGTGGGTTGTTATTCAATTTTCCAGCCTCGCTTAAATGAACTATTTCGAGCCTTGAGGAATCGATATCGTTGTACACATCGGCAAGCAACAAATGAGCTTCGAAAAACCCGGGTTCAATTTTTAGTATCCGGTTACAGGTTTCAATTGTTTTACTGTAGTTCTCGCCTGAATAATAATTTTTAGCCTCGCCAAACAGTTTTTCGGCTCTTTTATTGGTTTGTGCCTGCCCCAATAAAGTAAAAGCAATAAGTAACCAAAGTAAAAGAATTGCGTTTAATACCGATTTTTTCAACATTTCGATTAAAATAATATTTAAGGTTTTATTGATTAATATTTTTCCCTATTTCGCCTTCGAAATTTAATAAAATTAACTGTTTAGTTATTAAACTATTTGTTTTTAGTCAACCTTCTCATAAAATGCCTCAATCCCGGGGTATTTATATCGTGCTTTTGCAATTCTTTCCGGAAAATAAAAGTACGATATTTCGGCTTTTGCACACACAATTCCATCACTGTCGGTTAAAGAACAGGCAATTTTTGCAATCCTGCCGTCTGATGAAACCAGCCGGCCTTTAATGGTTAATTCGCCTTTCGATATTTTAACGGGCTTCAGGTACGATACATTCATTTCGCTGGTTACTCCGGCAGTTTTCATTTTAATCATTACCACCCAGCCTCCTATTTCGTCGAGCAATGTTGCCTGTATTCCGCCGTGCAAAACGCCCATCCAGCCTTCCAGTAATTTTCGGGGCATCCATTTGGCAATTAACTCTTCGCCATCTTCCCAAAACTCAAGTTGCAGGCCAAGTTCGTTATGTGGTGAACATCCAAAACAATTATAATCATTCCGGGTACCAGGATTTTTCCAGGGATTTATAATCTTTTTCATAGTCTTAAACAAAAACAGGCCGGTAAAAACCAGCCTGTATTATGTTATTTATCTCGAATTAATTATTTCCTAATATTAACGGAAGACCATCCTTACCGCTTCCAATCACTACAACTTTTGCATTTGACGATTCGGCCAATGAGGTAGTAGCTTCAATACCCCTTTGTTTTAATATTCTCTCGGTTAAACTGGCATTAATAATCCGGTTATAATTTGCAATACCTTCAGCTTCAATCCTGCGGCGCTCGGCTTCCGATTCTTCACGCTTTAACCTGAATTCGTATGCCAAAGCTTCCTGCTCCTGCTGCAATTTGTTTTCAATTGCTCCTTTAATTTGTGCCGGCAGGTTAATCGAACGAATCAGCAATGCTTTCATATCAATAGAATTCTTGCTCAAAACCTCACGGGTTTCGGTAATAATGGATTGTTCTACTTCTGCCCTTTTAGTTGAATAAATTTCTTCGGCAGTATAACGTCCGGCAACCTGGCGAACCGATGAACGTACCTCAGGAATAACCAAGACATTGATAAAATTCACACCAAATTGTTCGTGCAAATATCCAATTTTTTCAAAAGACGGATTAAATCGTACGGTTACATCTACATTTACCGACAAACCGTTTTTATCCAGAACATCCATTGTTTCATCGCGTTGCTGCTCACGAACATTGTAGGTATGTAACTCGTTCCATGGAGCAATAATATGAAAACCCTCGCCATAAATATTTTCTTTATCCAATCCTGAAGTATAAGGTCTGAAAATTACGGCCTTCTCTCCTGGATTAAGGATTTTAAACATGCGGCCGCCAAAAAGAAGTAAAACAACAAGTATTATTACTCCGATAATAACATAAGATGATTTAAAATTGAAATTCATAATTATTTACTTTTTGAAGTTTGCACAAATGTACAAAGTTTAATGACTTACATAAATTTTATTTTTAAGACACTGTTTATTTTAATCAGTCGTTTTTATCATTTTAACTGTAATGTTATATTTGAATTCTAAAACATTGTCATTATGAAGCGAACTTTCACATTAATTATATCCCTCCTGATTGTATTAACTTCGTATTCTCAGGATTTTTTTAATACCGATTTTAATAAACACAAAAGATATGTAATTCTTACCAATCCTACAGTGCGTAACCTGCAAATCATTCAATACTTAACCAATGCCAACCTATTAAGTATTAAAAAGAGCAAGGTTAAATTTGTTGGGGTTTACTTCGACGATCAGAATTACGATTTCGGTGCGACCAAAGAATATATTGAGGGAAACAATTTAAAGAATTTCTATTTACACGAAATTAAAGGTGATTTAAACGATGAAAACCTGTTTGAGAATAACGACTGTTCGGATGAATTTAAAAAGGTATTCGACAATTCGGTTGGCGTATTCTTTTTTGGCGGGCCCGATATTCCTCCCGGTGTATATGGTGAAGAAAATACATTGTCGGTTGTTCCCGATCCAAATCGCCACTATTTTGAAGCAACATTTTTGTTCCATTTGTTGGGAGGTTACCAGGATGAAGATTTTAAAGCCTATTTAACCGAGCGGCCCGGCTATATGGTTACGGGCTTTTGCCTTGGTATGCAAACCATGAATGTGGCAACCGGCGGAACATTGATTCAGGATATTCCGGCGGAAGTGTATGGTGATAACACTGCTGAAGAAACGGTTAAAGCAGGCCGTACTAATCTGCACCGCAATTACTGGCAAAAAATTGTTGAAGACAACCTTTTAATGGGCATTAATTTACATACTATAAAATTTACTGATCATCCTTTTTTCGGAGATTTTGTTGATGTGCCCAAAAGATGGGAACCGAGAATTTACAGCAGTCACCACCAGGCTGCCGAACAACTTGGAAAAGGATTTGAAGTAACTGCCCTTTCGCCCGACGGGAAAATTATTGAAGGCCTTGCACACAACAAATTCCCGAATGTTTTTGCAGTGCAGTTTCATCCCGAGGTGCCAGCGCTTTACGAAGATATGTACAAACGAAAATTCCACCCCGAAGATGAACCAATGACGTACCATAAAATCATCGGAAACCAGAGTGTTAAATTTCATGAAAAATACTGGGGGCATATTTCTTATGTATTAAAGAAAGTGAAGCGGAAGTGAGAAACATTAGCCAATGGGCTTCTGCCAATAAACTCTTTTTAATGATTAATATATTTCACCAACTCTTTTTCAAGTGCTCCGTCTTTCATGTAAAACGATTCCGATATAATCGTATTTGTCTTACCGTCAACCAAAATCATTTTAGGAATAAATTGTGCCTCAAACCGTTTTGCATAAGGGGCATTCTTTCCATCGGTTAAAACAGTATGGTTCCATGGCATTAACCACTCATTTTTTCTGAAATTCCTGACAAGATTTGGGCTGGCATCAAGAGAAACACTTAAAATATCAAAACCTGACTCTTTATATTTTTCGTATGCCTCGTGATGAAATGGCATCTCTTTCATACAAGGTTTACACCAGGTTGCCCAAAAATCGATAAGGTAAATCTTATCTTTAAATGATTCATTTGTATAAATTACTGTGCTATCATTTATCGAGGCAAATTCAAATTCAGGAAGCTGATTACCAATTTTTATTGCCCGATCCGGAGAAAAACTATTCTCATAACTCATGCTTACCATTTCGCTATAATTATCGCGGGCGTTATAATAATTATGAAATTCTTCAACAAGCACAGTATCATTGCTTAATGTAAATGTTGAAATGGAAAATATAATAGTGTAACCAGCTACATTGCTATTTTGATGTTCGGCTATTAATGTACGTAAGTAATCTATATTATTCTTTAAAATATCGGAGTATCCCTGAACAGAAAAGGGAAACTTATATTGACTCAACATCATTATTGGTAACTGGAAGTTGGTTTGCCAAAGAGGGGATGTTGCCGGAATAGTATTTAAAATATCTTCGGTGGAGATGTTATTGCCCAAAGTTGTTTTTACATCGTCGTAATAATCCAGTGTACCAATATCATAAGCATAATAGATATTCTTAAAACAATAAATTTGTTTTTTAAATGGCGATTGTTCCGAAATAAATCTATCGTGCGATTTTTGCAGAAGTTTTTTAAAATTATCTCTGGTATCGGGCATTAAAGAATCTCTTTCTTGCTTGTTCAGATAAGTATATTTTTCTATTGTGGCATTCCCTTCAATAAGCAGTTCATAAAGTTCTTTATCAGCAAAAGCCATATTTTCAGAATTATCCCCTTTAAATTTTTTTGAAATAACAACAGAATCTTTCAATTCAAAATTAACTGTAACATCCTCTCCTGTAATTGAAGCGAGTATAGCTACATTTGAGATTGTTTTACCTCGGTTAATTATATTCAGAGAAATAACATCAGGAGCTTCAAGGAGAAACTCAAAAGTACCATCGTCAGCAACCAAACAGGTGTCGTATCTGTTTTCGTCGAAGTAGTCAAAACTATTGTAATAAATAAAAAGAGAATCAGAGGATTTTTCCTTCATATCTATTTTGCCGGAGACCTTTATTGAATCATTATCAATGGAACATGAAAATAAAAATATTATCACCAATAGTTGAATTATAGCTTTTCCCATTTAGCAAATTTTATCTATTATGCTTAATTATCGTGCACTCTGTTCTGTGTCTGAATTTTCACAATTTGTTATTATTTCTGAATTACGGTTCAAATATAGAAATTGGACATATTCGAACAAACTGTTCAGACGTAACACTTATTAAATTATTACCTCATATCACTAATTTTACTTTCGAAGTTAAACTTTAAACTACTTTCCCTATTTTTGCGCCCCATAAAATAGAGAAGAATGACATTCAGGGAAGAGATTCAACGCAGACGTACATTTGGTATTGTTAGCCACCCCGATGCGGGAAAAACCACGTTAACGGAAAAACTGTTATTGTTTGGTGGTGCGATTCGTACCGCAGGAGCTGTAAAAAACAATAAAATAAAAAAAGGGGCTACTTCCGATTTTATGGAGATTGAACGCCAGCGTGGTATTTCTGTTGCCACCTCGGTAATGGGTTTCGAATATAACGGCTACAAAGTAAATATTCTCGATACTCCCGGCCACCAGGATTTCCAGGAAGATACTTTTAGAACGCTGACTGCTGTTGACAGCGTAATTATTGTGATTGATGCTGCCAAAGGTGTTGAGCCGCAAACCGAAAAACTTATGAATGTTTGCCGTATGCGTAAAACGCCTGTTATTGTTTTTGTAAATAAAATGGACCGCCCGGCACAAGATCCTTTTACCCTGATGGACGAAATTGAAGAACAGCTAAAAATTAAAGTACGTCCGTTAAGTTGGCCCATAAACGACGGCCCTGATTTTAAAGGTGTGTACAATATTTTTAATAAAAGTCTGAAATTGTTTAAACCCGATATTCAGGAAATTGAGGAGAGGATAAAGTTTGAAGATGTATCGGATCCAAAACTGGAAGAGTACATTGGCGACGATGCAGAAATTCTTCGCGAAGAGCTGGAACTGGTAGAAGGTGTTTATCCTGAATTCGAAAAAGATGATTACCTGGCTGGAGACCTGGCACCTGTATTCTTCGGAAGTGCACTTTATAATTTTGGCGTGCAGGAGCTACTGGATTCATTTGTTGAGATTGCACCTGTACCGCAACCAAGTTTTGCAGAAGAACGCGAAATACAGCCTGATGAGAATGGTTTTTCAGGATTTGTATTTAAAATACATGCCAATATCGATCCCAACCACCGAAGCCGTATTGCCTTTGTTAAAGTATGTGCCGGAAGGTTCGAAAGAAATAAAATGTATAAAAACATCCGTTTGGGTAAATCATTCCGCATTTCCAGCCCGACTGCTTTTATGGCATCACAAAAAGAGACGGTAGAAGTGGCTTTCCCCGGCGATATTATTGGTGTACCCGATAATGGAAATTTTATTATTGGCGATACATTGACCGATGGAGAAGAAATACATTTTAAAGGCCTGCCAAGTTTCTCACCCGAACTGTTCAGTTATATTGAAAATGCCGATCCCATGAAATCGAAGCAACTGGCAAAAGGAATAGACCAGCTGATGGACGAAGGTGTTGCACAGCTTTTTACCAGTGCATTTAACGGACGAAAAATTATTGGTACGGTTGGCCAGTTGCAGTTCGAAGTAATTCAGTACAGGCTGGAACACGAATACGGTGCAAAAAGCCGGTTCGAGCCATTACAAATGTACAAGGCCTGCTGGATTGAAAGCGATAATACTGCTTCATTAACCGAATTTAAAAAACGTAAACACCAGAAAATGGCCAAAGACAAACTGGGACGCAACGTTTTTATGGCCGATTCCCAGTTTATTTTACAAATGGCCCAGGATGAATTTAAAGACATCCGGTTCCATTTTACTTCGGAATTTTAGATACTCTTTCTACATTTACTGAAAAAATTATGGTCATCTTAGATTCATTTTACGATAGTTCGCTTTTCACATATTTACTCCTCCCTGCATTAATATTTCTGTCGCGGGTACTTGATGTTTCAATAGGCACCATTCGGATTGTTATGGTTTCGAAAGGGCAAAGATTCTGGGCTCCGGTACTTGGTTTTTTTGAAATTTTAGTCTGGTTAATTGCTATTTCCAAAATCTTTCAGAACCTCGACAACTGGATTTGTTATGTTGCTTATGCCGCAGGCTTTGCTACAGGAAATTACATTGGTTTAATTATTGAAGAGAAACTGGCTGTCGGAATCGTTAAATTACAGATAATTACACGAAAGCGTGCTAAAAAGCTAATAGAAAACCTGACTGCTGAAGGCTATGGCATTACCCACCACGAAGCGCAGGGAAGTACCGAGAGCGTGAGCATAATTTACAGCATCATTAAACGAACAGAAATTCATAAAGTAGAAGAAATAGTTAAATCGACCAATCCTAAAGCTTTTTATTCGGTTCAGGATGTAAAATCTGTAAGCCAGGGGGTTTTCCCAACAAATACAGCTACTTTGCGTTGGAGAAAAGGAAAATAAAACAGATCGTAAGAAAAAAGGAGGCTGAAATTTCAACCTCCGGATTTTCAAATTAAGTAATTGAAGCATTTATTGTATATGAGCCTCCATCACCTCTTCCTGAAATAATTAAAACCAGGCCATTTGCCCACGAACGATTAATTGTATAAGTTCCGCTATAATCTTCTTTATTGTTAAACGGGAATGATGCTCTTTTAAAATTACCGTTATATTCCCATATTAAATAGAACGAAAAGTCGCCGGAAGAGGAACCATTTACACTAATTGTAAGGTTCTCACCATTTGAATCGTATTCAAAGTTGAATTTATAATAATCAGAACCAAAATCACTTACTGAGCCTGCATTTGAATATGCATCGCCAGAGCCCAAACTAACATTGGTAACTGTTAGTGCCGGTACCAGGTTTACATTCTCCGGCCCCAAAATGGTTGGATAAAGCTGTCCGGTCGGACCTGTCTTCCAGGCTCCTAACCTTCTTTCGCGGCTAAACAGGGCAAAAAAGTTATCTACATTGCCATAAACATTGTTTTCCGGCCAGTCTTCATCAATAACCTCAGCATAAGCCACCCGTTCGGGGTAAGCTGTAGTCGCAGGCAACGACTCATATTTATGCAGAAAATCAGATAATGCATTGTCATTCACAGAATCTTTTAACCTCGCTTCAAAAAATATCCAGTATGGTAAGGCCCTGTAACTAGCCGAATACAGGTTAAGGTCAGGATTAGAAAACATATCATTAATTTTATAAGACCGGCTAATTCTTTGCCACATAAAAACTTCCGACCATGATGCTGTTCCTTCTGAGAACCACTTATAACTACCACTCGGCGTATGTTTAGTCCGGTACCCAAAGGCATACTGTAATTTATGAAATAATTCGTGCGCAGATGTTGGCCTCCTTATTTCAGGCTCATTTACCCAATAGCTTGAATTTAATTGCATTGGCCCGTCAGGTGGTGATGCCAAACCTATTGCACCAAAATCCTGGAACAGAACTTCCATTCTGGTCTCACCTTCAGGCAAATAAGGCGCTCTTCCAAAAACTTCAACGTAACGTTCCCAGGCCTGTTCTAAAAATTCTCCTGTCTCTTCAACAATTGTTTCGTCAGCAATATTATCATCTGCATGATCACTCTCATTGGTCCAGCGCAAAATAAAATGTTCAGTTTGCCTTACACGCTCAAATCCGGGTATTGTATTAAGAATTTCCAGTTCCAGGAATTTCCTTTGTATTGCTGTTAACCTCGGATTACTTAATCCCAGGTAAATATTGGCAATCTGTTCTTCGTGACACTCTTCCGATCTTCGCTTAATGTAACCGCGATTCAGTAAATTTAACGGAACTTTTTTATAAGCCCGTCTCATTACGCGGGGCGACATAATTTCAGGTTTAAGCGAATGCGAAACACGTTTTTCTTTAGTACCAAGCACTTTATGAATCATGCTTTTTGTTTGGGTAAATGACCGGGGAATTTTTTTATCCTTCGCAGTCATCTCATTCCACGACTTCAAATCAGGGATATTAATTGTTACATTCATCCCTTTCTTTGCAAGTCGTTGTAATTTAATTTTTTTACTTGCCATAATAAACCTCCTTGTGAATTTAATTTGAAATGGGTTCGTTTTAATTTAATAGTAATGTAATTTACGACAAATAGTTCTAATAATCAATAAAATAAAACCAGTTTGAATGAATTATTATACAGACCAAAACATTAAAATACATATATTTAAAAAATAATTTACGAGGTAAAACTTTAGTCGCTTCTATTAATGAATAAAATTTTAATTATTCTGTTAATCACATTAGTAGCCTGTATTAATCAGGACTCTAAAAGTGTGTCATCAATATCGGATAAACCCAACATCATTTTTATTTTGGTTGACGATTTGGGAAAAGAATGGATTAGCTGTTACGGAGCCGACAGTATTCAAACACCAAATATCGATGCATTGGCAGAAGGTGGAGTTTTGTTTAATAACTTTTATGTAATGCCGCAATGTACCCCTACACGGGTCTCATTTTTAACCGGACAATATCCTTTCAGACATGGATGGATAAACCATTGGGATGTTCCGCGCTGGGGAGGCGGTGCGCATTTCGATGAAAATCTGAATCCATCGATTGGAATTGAAATGAAAAAAGCCGGATATAAAACCTGCATTGCCGGTAAATGGCAAATCGACGATTTCAGGGTAGAACCCGATGCATTAACAAAAAATGGTTTTGACGAATATTGCATGTGGACCGGTGGCGAAGGTAACAATCCGCCCAGCAACGAGCGCTATCATAATCCATATATTTTCACAAGCGATAGTAGTAAAACTTACGAAGGAAAATTCGGGCCGGATATTTTTAAAGACTTTATTATCAACTTTATTCATAAAAACAAACAATCGTCGTTCTTTATCTATTACCCAATGGTGTTAACGCACACTCCGCTGGTAAATACTCCGGATGAAATTTTGGATACTAAACATGGTAAACATAAAGCTATGGTGAGATACACCGATAAAATCACAGGTGAAATAATCAAGACACTGGATGAGGCTGAAATTCGCGATAATACTATAGTTATTTGGACAACCGATAACGGCACAACCCGTGGGATTGAAGGCAGTTTAAACGGAGTAGCAGTTGAAGGTGGAAAAGCTCAAACAACAGAAAGTGGAATTTGTGTGCCTTTCATAATAAGCTGGGCAGGGCAATTGGATGAAGGGCAAAAATCAGATGCGCTCATCGACATTACCGACATGTATCCAACATTTCTGGAATTTGCTGGTGCTGATTTAAAATTAGCCTTAAACGACAAATTAATCGACGGCCATTCTTTTAAAAATATTCTGGTTAATAATTCTTCAAAATCGAACAGAAAATGGATTTTGGGAATGGGTGGACAAAACAATGCCCGTTTAACAGAAAACGGTGTCGAAAATCAATTCATTTTCAGGGACAGGGTTCTCAGAAACAAGCGTTTTAAACTATATGTTGATACAAAAAAGCAGCCTGATAAATTTTATGATTTGGAAGAAGATCCGTTTGAAAAAAACAACATTATTGACAGCTTAAACACGCCTGAAAGAAAAGATAATCTTAAAGGATTAACTGATCTTATTTCTTCATTTCCAGGAAAAGATAACGACCCGGTTTATCATCCAAACCCACCCCGGGAATGGGATGTTAAAATAACTGCCGAAAGCCAGGATTGGAAAAAATAGATTATTGACCAATCGGTCAATCTTAATAATAAATTAACGTAAAAATATTTGTTTATTACAAAACTGTTTCTAACTTTGACTAACCGTTCAGTCAATTAAAAATAAAAATCATGCCTAGAAGTCAGGAACAATACGATGACATTAGAAAACAGAAAAAAGAGTTGATAATGAATGTTGCGCTGGAACTGTTTGCAGAAAATGGTTACCACGCAACTTCAATCAGCCAGATTGCCAGAAAAGCAGAAATCTCAAAAGGCCTCACCTACAACTATTTCAAAAGCAAAAAAGAAATTCTCGATGAACTTATTGAACATGGCTTTAACAGCATTTTTGCAAGTTTCGATTTAAACCAGGATGGTACTCTAACCGAAGAGGAATTTATTTATTTTATTAAGCAAAGTTTTAAATTATTACGGGATAACATGAAGCATTGGAAACTCTTCTTTTCTCTCATGCTTCAGCCCCAGGTTGCCGAAAGTTTCTCGAAAGATTACCAGGAAAAAGGTGCCCCAATGTTTCAAATGCTTTTCAATTTTATTCAATCGAAGGGGAGTGAAGATCCCGAAGGAGACTTAATGGTAATTAGTGCCATGCTTGAAGGTGCATTCCTTTATTGCGTGGCAGCCCCCGATATTTTCCCAATGGAAATTATGGAAGAGAAGATTATTAATGCATGTTTTAAAATAATAAATGGTTAAAAATGAAAACTAAAGTATTGATATTATTATTCGCAATGGTTGCGTCAGCTCTTAATGCTCAAGACATTAAAGAGATAATCAGGCAGGCCGACGAAAAATTCAGGGGTAACTCCAGCCAGGGAGAAATGACCATGATTATTGAACGCCCTTCCTGGAGCCGGACAGTTTCGATGAAAAACTGGACAGTTGGAAATGACTTTTCATTAATTTACATAACTGCACCGGCCAAAGAAAAAGGCCAGGTTTTTCTGAAACGCCATAAAGAGATGTGGAACTGGGTCCCCAACATCGAGCGGATGATAAAAATCCCGCCTTCGATGATGATGCAGTCGTGGATGGGCTCTGATTTTACAAACGATGATTTGGTACGCGAGTCTTCTTTAATAATAGACTACACGCACAAATTACTTGGCGAAGAAGATATTGAAGGGTACAAATGTTACAAAGCTGAATTAATTCCTCATGATGATGCTCCGGTTGTATGGGGCAAATTAATAATGTGGATTTCGAAAGAAGAACTGCACTGGTTAAAAGCCGAATATTACGATGAAGACGGATACCTTGTAAATACCGAGGTTCTTTCTGACATAAAGAAAATGGACGACCGTGTAATGCCCACGCGAATGGAAATGATTCCGGCAGATGAAGTGGGGCATAAAACCATATTGATTTTTGATGATATAAAATTCAATGTAAAAATAAGCGAGTCGTTTTTCTCACAACAAAATATGAAAAGGATAAGATAGCAATGAAAACCAATATAAAATTAGCATGGAGGAACCTCTGGAGGAACAGGCGCCGGACAATTATCGCTATTTCGTCTATTGTGTTTAGTGTCCTGCTGGCTTCGTGGATGAGGTCGATGCAGGAAGGCTCTTATGACAGTATGATTGAAAACTCAGTAAAATTTTATTCGGGCTATTTACAGATACAGGATACTGCTTATTGGGATGAACGGACTCTTGAAAACAGTTTTGAGGCTACACCTGAATTAAAAAAGAGTATTGAAACGATTGATGATGTAACACTGGTATCGAACCGCATAGAATCGTTTGCACTTGCAGCCAACCACCTAAAAAGCAAACCGGCAATGGTTATGGGTATTGAACCGGAAGCTGAAAATCAGATTACAAAAATTTCGCAAAAAATAATATCCGGACAGTTCCTTTTAAATGGAGATAAAAGTGCAATTATTGGGCAGGGATTAGCAGAATACCTGAATTTAAACACTGGAGACACGTTGGTGATGATTAGCCAGGGGTATCACGGAATAAGTGCAAGCGGACTTTTTAAGATTAAAGGAATTGCTTCGCACCCAAATAAAGAATTCGACAACCGAATGGTAATCCTGGATATTGAAACTGCACGCGACTTTTATTCTGCTTATGGCCTGTCCACATCGCTGGTAATAATGACCGACGACCATTATGCAGTAAAACACCTTCAGCAAAAGACAGAGAAAATACTATCTCCTGAAAACAGGGTAATGTCGTGGGTTGATATGCAGCCAGAACTGGAACAGTTGATTGAAAGCGACCGTGGAAGTGGTATAATTATGTTGGGAATATTATACCTGGTAATTGCATTTGGTATGTTTAGCGTAGTTTTAATGATGGTAAAAGAACGAAGCCGTGAATTCGGGGTTGTACATGCTGTGGGCATGCAAAAATCCAAACTTTCGGTGGTTGTATTTTTCGAAACCATTTTTATTGGCCTAATCGGGTGTACAATTGGGTTAACAATTAGTTATCTGTTTTGCCTTTACTTTTTTTACAATCCTATTCCTTTAACCGGTGAAATGGCCATTGCAATGGAACAGTATGGCATGGATCCTTACATGTTCTTCTCTATGAAATCGTCGCTATTTTACAGCCAGATGATTTTGGTTTTTATCATCAGCGTATTTATTTCAATTTTTCCGATATATAACATTAGCCGCTTGAAAATAACTAAAGCAATGCGTGGTTAAAGAAAGTTGGCAGTCACAATTAATGGTAAAAAGAAAACAATATGGAAGATAATTTAGATTTCGGGATACAAACAAAACTTCCGTCTTCTGACTTCTACCGAAGGGATGCCTTCGGTAGGTCTTCCGGCAAAAATTTAAAATTATGATTTGGTCGATAGCATGGAGAAACGTTTGGAGAAACAAAGTGCGAAGCATAATAATGATTATAGCGATAGCATTGGGCCTGTTTGCCGGTGTATTTACAATGGCATTTATGCAGGGAGCTGTTGATGCACGAATTGAGTCTGCAACTAAAACAGAACTGGCACACCTCCAGGTACATGCCCGGGAATTTTTAAATAATAATGAAACCAGTTTGTATATTTCAGATGCTGAACAACTTGTTGACAAAATATCAGAAGTTAATTTAGTGAAAGCTGCAAGCTACCGGTTAATTGCCGAACCGTTTATAATGGCTGCCCATGGAACCGGCGGTGGAAAATTAATTGGTATCGATACCCAAAAAGAGAAGCAGGTAACCAACCTTTTTGAGCATATAACAGAAGGAACATATCTTGAAAAGACAAGCCGTATGCCCCCAATACTGGTAGGAGAAAAACTGGCAAAAAAACTAAAACTGAAAATTGGTTCGAAAATCAATGTACAAATGGTTGACCTAAACGGTGATCTTTCGGCCAAGGGGTACCGGGTTTGCGGCTTGTATAAAACTACAAACACCACGTACGACGAAACTACACTTTTTGTCCGTTACCACGATTTACAGGCTCAGTTAGGAATTGAAAACAATTCGGCACACGAAATTGCAATAATAACTGATAACGGGGACGAAGCTTCGCTGGTAAAACCAATGGTTTTGAATGTGGCCGGCGAATATGATGTACAAACATGGAAAGAATTAAGCCCCGAAATGTCGTTGCTGACAGATTCAATGGATCAATACATGTATTTCTTTATTTTAATCATTTTGCTCGGATTGTGTTTCGGGATAATAAATACCATGTTAATGGCAGTTCTCGAACGTGTAAAAGAAATTGGAATGCTAATGGCGGTTGGAATGAATAAAAGAAAAGTATTCTGGATGATTATCCTCGAATCTGTAATGTTAACATTTTCAGGAGGTATAATCGGAATATTTATAGGTTCAGGAATAACCAAAATTTTCGAAACAACTCCTATCGATGTCTCTGCATTTTCGGAAGGGCTCGAAAAATACGGTTATGCATCACAAATATATACCTCGTTGCAAACCGAAACAATTATTACCATTACAATACTGGTAATAATTACAGGCCTGTTATCCGCCATTTACCCGGCAAGGAAAGCCCTGAAGTTAAATCCGGCGGAGGCCACAAGAACTGATTAATGCGAGAATACAGAAAGGAGATAATGCGTAAATGAAAAACTCAAAAAATTAAATATCATGAATATCATAGAAATAAAAAAACTGCACAAAATTTATAACGGAAGTTCTGTTTCTGTTCATGCAGTAAACGGAGTTGACCTTTCGTTCGAGGAAGGTGAATTTACTGCCATTGTTGGTCCGTCTGGTTCAGGAAAAACAACACTGTTAAATGTAGTTGGAGGGCTGGATGATGCCACCGAAGGTAGTGTAACCATTGACAATGTGAATATCGAAAAACTGTCAGCCCGAAAACTTACCGATTTCAGAATGAAAAACATCGGGTTTGTTTTCCAGGCCTATAACCTTATTCCTGTGTTAACGGCCAAAGAAAACGTGGAATTTATCATGCACCTTCAGGGCAGCAAAAAGGGCGAGCGCGATGCACGTACTACTGAACTATTAAAAGCAGTAGGTCTTGGCGAAATGATGGACCGCCGCCCGTCGAAACTTTCGGGCGGACAACAACAGCGTGTGGCAGTGGCACGTGCTTTGGCTTCGAAACCAAAATTTGTACTGGCCGATGAACCAACTGCCAATCTCGATTCAAAATCGACAGAAAACCTACTCGACATTATGGAGCAACTTAATAAAGAGGAAAAAATAACGTTTATATTTTCAACACACGACCAGCGCGTTGTAAACAAAGCACGTCGCGTAATTACGCTGGAAGACGGAAAAGTAATAAGCGATATTAAAAAATAGATGGAATGAGAACTTTGGTAACACTATTTATTGTATTTATAAACCTTTTTATATGGGCTAATACCCCTGAATTAGATAAAAAATTAAATACAGCAAAAAATGCTGCCTACCTCTCTCCCATCGAAAAAGAAATAATTTACGAAATCAACCTATTTCGTTCAAATCCGGTAAAATATGCCAACGAATATATTAGGCCACTTGCAAAATATTACCAGGGAAATATTCTGCACTACCCAAATGATATTTCAATAAAAACAAGAGAAGGGGTAAAAGCTTTGTACGAATGTGTTAAGGTTTTAAACCAGGCCGGCACTTTACCCCTGATGCAACCCGACAAAGCATTAAGCAATGCAGCAAACGACCACCAAAGAGACCAGGCAGAATCAGGTAAAACAGGCCATATTGGTACTGACCGGTCGGACGTAAAAGGGCGGATTGAACGATACGGAAAATGGAAAGTACGAATTGCAGAAAACATAGCTTATGGCAATACTTCTGCCAGGCAAATTGTAATCTTCCTGTTAATTGATGATGGCGTAAAAAGCCGTGGACACAGGTTAAACCTTTTACATCCCGATTTAAACACTGTTGGTGTTTCATTTGGGAAACATCCGGTTTACCGGACAATATGTGTAATGGATTTTGCCGGAGGAATGTTCAAAAATTAGACTTTTAATTTAAGTCAGAATGAAAAAAGCTTTACTTACAATAATTCTTTTCTTACTGGTTTTTAATACCTGGTCGCAATCTAATCTATCCTTTTATGGTTATATAAAAGATTTGGGCATGTATTATAAACCCATTGAACCAATGCAGGTAAGCGAAACTAAATCGTTGGATTACCTATTGCTAAATCAAATTCATAATCGGCTTAATTTCAGGTGGTATGCTTCCGACCAGCTCACTTTCGCTCTCGAGGCCCGTAACCGAATCTATTTCGGGCAAATGATAAAAGAATTCCCTGAATATGAAGATTTGATAGACACTGACAATGGCTACCTCGATATGGGCACAACTCTAATTGCACAGGAAAGTTGGTTCCTGCACACCATGCTCGACCGTGCCTGGATTGATTACACCAAAGGCAAGTGGCAGTTTCGGGTTGGCCGGCAAAGAATTAACTGGGGCATTAACCTGGTATGGAATCCAAACGATATTTTTAATACTTTCTCTTATTTCGATTTCGACTACGAGGAAAGGCCTGGAACCGATGGCGTTAAAATTCAATATTATACAAGCGTAACCTCTTCGGCCGAGTTGGTTTACAAAATCGGTCATAACAATAACGAAACTGCCATTGCCGGAATGTATCGGTTCTCAAAATTCAATTACGACTGGCAATTCATGGGAGGCTGGGTAGGTAAAGATTTTGTTGTTGGCGGTGGCTGGTCGGGCGACATTAAAGGCGGTGGTTTCCGTGGCGAAGCATCTTGGTTTGTTCCCCGCGATAAAAACGATGCAGAAAATTTTGAGGCGTTTGTAGCTTCTGTATCGGGCGACTACACATTTAAAAACAGTTTATACCTTCATACCGGATTTCTATTTAACAGCCATGGAACAACTGGCAAGGCCGGGGGGCGCAGCTTCTTTGTTCCCGACATTTCTGCTAAAATGCTTTCGTTGGGCAAATACAACCTTTTTGCACAGGCATCATATCCTTTTACCCCTCTGTTCTCAGGCAGTTTTTCAGCAATGATAAATCCCTGCGATGGTTCATCGTTTATTGGCCCTGCATTTACTTACTCACTGGCCGACAACTGGGAACTCATGATTAATGGGCAACTCTTCTTCGGCGACGAAGGAACAGAATACGGCGACTACGGTAAAGCAATTTACGGGAGGATTAAGTGGGCATTTTA
>JBDLJS010000016.1:0-46933 GCA_039714235.1 Bacteroidota bacterium
CCCATGGCACAATCATTGATTTATGCCAATCGTAAAATTTTAAGAAAAACAAATTAAAAAATATAATAATGGGAAAAATTATCGGAATCGATTTAGGAACCACAAACTCGTGTGTTTCTGTAATGGAAGGTAACGAACCTGTAGTTATCCCCAACAGCGAGGGAAAACGTACAACTCCTTCTATTGTAGCTTTCGTTGAAAACGGCGAGCGCAAAGTTGGTGACCCTGCAAAACGTCAGGCAATTACCAATCCAACAAAAACTATTTATTCTATAAAAAGGTTTATGGGCGAGACCCATGACAGGGTAGCAAAAGAGATTGCCCGTGTACCTTACAAAGTAGTAAAAGGCGACAACAACACTCCGCGTGTACAAATTGACGACCGCAAATATTCTCCACAGGAGATTTCGGCAATGGTGCTTCAGAAAATGAAAAAGACTGCTGAAGATTACCTTGGACAAGAAGTAACTGAAGCTGTAATTACAGTTCCTGCATATTTTAGTGATTCGCAGCGCCAGGCTACAAAAGAAGCCGGTGAAGTTGCAGGGTTGCAGGTTCGCAGGATTATTAACGAACCTACTGCTGCATCGTTGGCTTACGGTTTAGATAAAATGGACAAAGACATGAAAATTGCAGTGTTCGACCTTGGTGGTGGTACATTCGATATTTCAATCCTTGAATTAGGCGATGGTGTTTTCGAAGTGAAATCAACCGATGGTGATACCCATCTAGGTGGTGATGACTTTGACCAGACAATTATTGACTGGCTGGCTGATGAGTTTAAAAGCGAAGAAGGTATTGATTTGCGTAAGGACCCAATGGCATTGCAACGTTTGAAAGAAGCTGCCGAAAAAGCGAAAATTGAATTGTCAAGTGCAACTCAAACCGAGATTAACCTGCCATATATTATGCCGGTAAACGGTATTCCAAAACACCTGGTAAAAACATTAACCCGTGCAAAGTTTGAACAACTGGCAGATTCATATATTAATGCAATTGTAGAACCTTGTAGAAAAGCATTGAAAAATGCAAGTCTTACAGCAAACGATATCGACGAAGTAATTTTGGTTGGTGGTTCAACCCGTATTCCTGCAATTCAGGAAAAAGTAAAAGGATTTTTCGGGAAAGAAGCTTCAAAAGGTGTAAACCCTGACGAAGTTGTTGCAGTTGGTGCAGCTATTCAGGGCGGTGTTTTAACCGGCGAAGTAAAAGATGTATTGCTGTTGGATGTTACTCCACTTTCTTTAGGTATTGAAACCATGGGTGGTGTTATGACCAAATTGATTGAAGCAAACACTACCATCCCGACTAAAAAAGCGGAAACATTTACCACTGCAGCCGACAATCAGCCATCTGTAGAAATTCATGTTCTTCAGGGCGAGCGTCCAATAGCACAGGGCAACAAAACAATTGGCCGTTTCCATTTAGATGGAATTCCGCCGTCACCACGTGGCGTACCACAAATTGAAGTAGCATTCGATATTGATGCCAATGGTATTTTGCATGTTCATGCTAAAGATAAAGCTACAGGTAAATCACAGTCCATACGTATTGAAGCTTCTTCTGGCTTGTCTGATGAAGAAATCAACAAAATGAGAGCTGAAGCTGAAGCTAATGCCGAAGCTGACAAGCAAGCCAAAGAAACTGCTGATAAAATTAACCAGGCTGACAGTTTGATTTTCCAGACTGAAAAGCAGTTGAAAGAGTATGGCGATAAAATTCCGGCTGACAAAAAGCAACCAATAGAGGATGCACTGAAAAAGCTGAAAGAAGCGCACGCGAGCAAAGACCTAGCTGCAATAGATACTGCAATGGAAGAACTTAACACTGTTTTCCAGGCTGCTTCGCAGGAAATGTATAATGCTTCTCAGGCTGAAGGCGGTGCACAACAGCCCGGACCTGATGCAGGCCCACAAGGTGACCAGGCAGAAGGACAGCCTAAAGACGACGGCGAAGTAACCGACGTTGATTTTGAAGAAGTCAAATAATTTCAAATACCATTTTCACCCGTTGACTTCAAGTCAGGGTGAATAAAGAAATATTACTAAAGCCTTTCGTCTTTTGACGGAGGGCTTTTTTTTACGTTAAAGGGTACTTCCAAGGTGGGGTGGGTACCTCCGAGGTACCCACTGGTACCTAAAAGCATCAAGTTAGAACCTAAAAGCTTCAAACGCGGAGCTTTTTGCTTCAAATCCGAACCTAAAAGGTTCAAGACCGAACCTTTTTCCTTCAACGTCGAACCTTAAAGGTTCAAATTAGTACCTTTTTGCTTCAAAGTTGAGGCTCTGAGGTTCAAGCCTGAACCTTTTTGCTTCGTGTTTGATGCTCAGAGGTTCAAACGAATACCTCAAAACATCGATTTTGAATGTTGTTGATTTAAAGTTGTATCTCTTTGTTACAACATTCAACAAAAATAAATTTATAATTTTGCGTTTTATAAAAAACGATATTATGCGAATCATTCTGTTTATATTTTTATTTCTCCCAATATTGGTTTTCTCACAAATAAACCAAACCGATGCTAATGGCCATCGACAAGGATTATGGCAAAAAAAGCAATCCAACGGCAGGTTAATTTATGAAGGCCATTTTAAAAACGGAAAGCCGATAGGCGAGTGGAAACGCTATCACCCCGGTGGTCAGGTTAAGGCGCTAATAGTTTATAAAGGAGATACTGCACAAACCCAATTGTTCGATGTTTGGGGAAAAAAGATTGCCGGGGGAAATTACGTAAATCAGAAAAAGGAAGGTACCTGGAGCTATTTTAAGAATAACCGTATGGTTTCTGACGAACAATTTGTGAACGGCGAAAAGAATGGTGTTGCACACAAATATTACGATACCGGAGAGGTAATGGAGGAGTCGAACTGGGAAAACCGCAAACAGGATGGCAATTACCAGGTGTTTTTTAAAACCGGCAAACCCTACATGCAGTGTAAAATGAAAGATAACCAGAGAAATGGATTATTTATTGTTTCTTTCGAAAACGGCAGGCAGGAAATGGTGGCAGAATACAAAAATAACCTGCGTCACGGCGAATGGAAATATTTTAACAAAGAAGGTGAATACCGTTACTCTTTACATTACAACGAAGGGCAGATTCTTAATCCGGCAGTGCGCGACAGTGTTGAAAATCTGGTGATGCAAAACCTCGAAAAAAACAAAGGGGCAATTCTCGATCCTGAAAAATTTATGCAAAACCCTACCGAATATATGATCAAAAAGAAAATCTATAGGTAATTTTTGCCCATATTTCATTAATTTGGCGTTTTAAATTTTAGAAGGGAAAATGAGAAACGCCACTGTTTTTTTACTGCTGTTATTAACAACAATCTTTCATTCAAATGCCCAGAATTACTACTGGGTAGAGTTTACTGATAAAAGTGATACTGAATTTTCGATCTCTTCTCCCGGCGACTATCTTTCAGTAAGGGCCATTCAAAGAAGAGAAAAACAGAGTATCCCCATTGATTCGCTTGATTTACCTGTAAATTCAGTTTACATCGATTCTGTCCTAACCCTGGATGTTGAACTGGTTCATTCGTCGAAATGGCTAAACGGAATTACAGTAAAAAGTATAGTCGACAGCGTGGAAATAGCCTTCCCCGAGTGGACTTTTATTAAAGAAGTTCAGTTAACCAAACCCAACCGAAAAACAAAGAGCACTATTAATAAATTCATTGAATTATCGGTTACAGACCAGGAACCTATCGACACTTCGGTTTACGGCGAATCGGTTCACCAGGTTGGAATGTTAAACGGGCAGTATTTTCATAACCAGGATTTCAAGGGACAGGGAATGCACATTGCTGTTCTCGACGGTGGATTTTTAGATGCTAATATAAATTCGGCATTCGACAGTTTATGGGCAAACAATCAGATTCTGGGTATTAAAGATTTTGTTAATTCTGATGTTGACTTTTATAGCACCCATTACCATGGAATGAGTGTTTTATCGTGCATGGGCGGAAATATTCCCGGACAACTTATCGGAACTGCACCAAAAGCATCGTACTGGCTTATTCGCTCGGAAGACACAAATTCGGAATACATAATTGAAGAGGATAACTGGGTGGTGGCTGCCGAGTTTGCCGACAGTGTCGGGGCAGATATTATTAATTCTTCGTTGGGATATTATCAGTTCGATGATGCCTCAGCCAATCACACATACACCGACATGGATGGTAAAACAACCCGGGTGACTATGGCTGCAAATATTGCTGCATCGAGGGGTATGCTGGTTTTTTCCAGTGCCGGAAACGAAGGGAACAAAGACTGGAAGTATATTATCGCGCCGTCTGACGGTGATAATGTAATTGGCGTTGGCGCTGTAGACTGGGATGGAAATCCGGCAGGATTTACATCGTATGGACCGGCATCTGACGGAGATGTTAAACCCAATGTTTCTGCAGTAGGATTAAAAGCTATTGCACAAAAATCGGATGGTGGTGTAGGTTATATAGCAGGTACTTCGTTCTCTTCGCCAATTTTGGCCGGTATGGCAGCCTGTTTGTGGCAAATGAATCCAGCCAGAACAGCTTTGGAAGTTAAAGAAGCAATTGAACTGAGCGGACACATTTATAACACCCCCAGTTCTTTATTGGGTTATGGAATTCCTGATATGAGGTGGGCTGCAATTCTGTTGTCGAACCAATCAGTACCGGACACAGGAATTTCAACAAAATGGTTGGTTTACCCAAATCCTGTTAATGATTTCCTGATATTACAAAACAATGAATTACAAAATCAGAATAAAATATATATCGAATTATTCTCAGCAGAGGGGCAATTGATAAAAAACTGGATTAAACACGGTTCTTCAAGAATTATTTTGAAAGACTTGCCGGACACAGCTCCCGGTTTGTTTTTGTTGCGTATTAGTACAGAGAATTATTTCGAAACGGTTAAATTGAGCAAAAACAGGTAGAAATGGTTCAGAAACTTACCCTGGCAGAGTTGAACGAATTGATTAAAGATGCATTACTCGATGCATTTCCGACAACTGTTTGGGTGGTGGCTGAAATAAGCGAATTAAAGGAAAACCGAAGCGGGCATTGTTACCTCGAACTAATTGAGAAAGAGGGAAACGAAATTATAGCGCGTACCCGGGCAACTATCTGGTCGTACACATACCGGATGTTAAAACCATATTTCGAGACTACTACCGGTCAGCTTTTTACCCACGGAATTAAGATTCTTGTACAGGCATCAGTTGAGTTCCACCCGGCTTATGGACTGAGCCTGAATCTTAAAGATATTGATCCAACTTACACAGTTGGAGACATGGCCCTGCAACGCAAAGAAATAATAAACCGGTTACAGGCCGAAGGTGTGTTCGATATGAACAAAGAACTGGAATTGCCTTTGGTTCCCCAAAAGATTGCAATTATTTCGTCAGCAACAGCAGCAGGCTACCAGGATTTTATGAACCAGATCGAAACCAATGAATATGGTTTTAAGTTTTACACCAAATTATTTGAAGCCTACATGCAGGGTGCCGAAGCTGTTCCTTCGATCGTTAATGCATTGGAGAGGATTTTTCAGCGTGAAGACTTTTTCGATGCAGTGGTGATTATAAGGGGTGGGGGAGCTACTGCCGATTTAAGCAGTTTCGATAATTACGATTTGGCTTTAAATATTACGCAGTTTCCTTTGCCTGTAATTACCGGTATTGGCCACGAGAAAGACGATACAATTATTGATTTGATAGCTCACACAAGGCTAAAAACACCAACCGCAGTTGCAGAGTTTCTAATAAACGGAGTGGTACGGTTTTATGAGCATTTGACAGACCTGGAAAACACAATTGTTCAACTGGTTCGCGAGACCATTGAGTTTCGGTTGGAAAAACTTGAAAATATTGCCAATGGACTAAATTACTCGGTATCGGAGTTTATCAACGAGAAACAAAACGAGATAATCAGAAAAGGAAACGAATTTCAGCAAAATGTAAACCGGTATTCATTTAAAAAGCAACACGAATTAAATAATATTAAATATAACTTCAGCTCAGCCCTTACGGTTTGGTTTGTTGAATCGAAAAACAATTTAGGCAGAAAACGCAGAATCCTTAAACGTGTGGCTGGAGAAGCACTGTTAAAAGAAGAATCGCAGCTTGTTCATCTAAAAAATCTGGTAGAGAATAAATCAAAAAAACTGATTTTTAAAGAACAGGAACGTATTCGGCTGAATTTAAGTGCGATACGGCTGCTGAATCCTGACAATGTGTTAAAACGCGGATATACATTAACTTTGAAGGAAGGTAAAATTATAAAATCGGCAAAACAGTTGAAACTGAATGAAGAAATTGAAACAAAATTTGCCGATGGAAAAGTAACAAGTAAAATCACAAAAAAACAATAACCATGGCAGCTAAAAAAAAATCGTATAGTGAGGCAATGGCCGAAATAGAGGAAATACTCGAAAAAATAGAAAACGAAGAACTTGATGTCGACGATTTGGCTGAAAAAGTAAAACGGATTTCAGTTTTATTAAAAACCTGTAAAGATAAACTGATAAAAACCAACGAACAGGTTGAACAAATTTTGAAAGAGATGGAGGACTAAAAATGAACGAAAACGATAAACTGACAAAGTTATATACCGGTGGCGATGTAATAATCAACCGGATTAAAACAGAACTCGAGCTTCAGGGAATTAGTTCTATTGTAAAAGATGGATTTAAGCAAGGCCTTCAATCCGGTTTTGTCGGTGGAGTACCATCGGCGATTGATATTTTTGTTACTGATGCTGATTATGAAAAGGCAAAAGGAATTATTAAAGCAATAATCGAATAATATTCAGGATATGTACACGAAAGAAGAGGTTGCCAAAACGATAGACCACGCGGTGCTAAAGCCCGATCAAACCGATACGGATTTAAAGACCAATGCCGAAATGTGTATTGAAAACAATGTGTTCAGCATGTGTGTAAAACCCTGCGATATAAAAGCTGCCAAAAACTTTTTGGCAGACAGCGAAGTTAAGGTTTCATGTGTACTGAGTTTTCCTCATGGTGCCGATGCAACTCCGGTTAAGGCTTTTCAGGCAAAACAGGCCATTGAGGACGGCGTTGACGAGATTGACATGGTAATGAATATTGGCAAATTTTTGTCGGGAGATTACGAATATGTTGTTAACGATATTAAAGCCGTGGTTGAAGTGGCGCATAAAAGCAACATTTTGGTAAAAGTTATTCAGGAAAGTGGCTATTTAACCCTGGAACAGATTGCCAAAGCTTGTGAGCTTTCGTACGAAGCAGGTGCTAACTTTGTAAAAACATCGACCGGGTTTGGACCGGGTGGGGCAAAGCCTGAATACATTGATGTAATGGTTAAAACCGTTGGCCATAAAATGAAGATAAAACCATCAGGTGGTATTCGCGACTGGGAAACTGCAGTGGCCTATCTCGAACAAGGTGCCGATCGGCTTGGAATTGGTTCAACCGAAGCAATTCTTAATAGTGGTGAAGCAAAAGGCGACTATTAACCAAATTTTTATCTAATTCATTTTTTTTACTCCAAAAAACAACCATATTTGTGGTTCTTTTGGAAAAGGAATAAATGTACTTTTTAAACGGAGACAGGATATATATAAAACCAGAGAATGCAAGTGCATCGTTAAATAAACAAGTTGAGAGTTGTTTATTGCAATTAAAACGGATTAATTCAGGAAAACGAATTTTTAAACTGAATTATTTTGTCGATACTTCTTCTGAAAAGAATTATCTGAAATTACAGGATGATGTAAGAAATAAAATTAGGATTTTGATACCGGAGGATATCATTCAGGGTTTTATTGCACAACCACCACTTACCTGTAAAATTATTGTTGAAGCATTTTATTACGATCCTTCTATCTGGCAAAAAACGATTGTTTCAGGAGAAGATAAATCAGCCGTTCTTTTTAGTAGCGGAGAAACTGATATTCTGGTTGGAAGTGTTCAGGCAAATTCTTCTTCGGAGTGTAAACGTGATTCTGAGAATGCTTTTAAAGGATTGACAAATGTGTTTAACCAGGTAAACTTTTCATTAAATTCCATAGTCAGACAATGGAATTACATTGAAAATATCCTCGGTTTCGATGGAGACATGCAACGCTACCAGGAATTTAATAATGTACGCTCAGAAGTTTATGGAGATTCTTTTGAAGAAAGCGGGTATCCGGCTGCAACAGGAATTGGAATGAACAGGGGCGGGGTAATTATTGAGTTTGTTGCCGTAAAATCTACTGAGATAATAACTTCACCGGTTGACAATCCGAGCCAAATTTCAGCACACACCTACAGCAAGAATGTTTTGGTTGGCGAAGAGTGTATCTTAAAAACCACACCTAAATTTGAAAGGGCACGATACTTCGGATTATTCGATAAAAAACTAATTTTTATTTCGGGTACGGCTTCCATTACCGGGGAAAGAACTATAGGGGTTGGTAATCCGGTAGAGCAAACAAAAACTACCATTCAGAATATTCAAAGGCTCTATTCGCCTGAAGTAATACAAAATTTGTCAGAAGATAAACTTCGCCCTAAATATGGCCATGCCAGGGTTTATGTAAAAAACCGGAAGGATTTTAAAGTAATTAAAAAAACTTTCGAACTGTATTACGGAAATCTACCGGTAGTTTACATTATTGCCGATGTTTGCCGTAACGATTTACTGGTTGAAATTGAAGGGAAAGTGATTTTGGAGTAGAATCAATTGAGCAGATGACTTTAAGATCACCTGCTCAATTGAATTATTAAAACCTAAAATCTATCCCAAACATAAAATGCGCTCCGGCCTGTGGATAATAGCCATCCATTTTAAATCGTTCGCCACCGAGAATATAAGAATACACCCAGGCGTTTGTCTCATATATTTCGTTAAAAATATTGTTTACCATCAGGTGTAGTTTAATTTCCTTGAATAAACCTGTTGTGAATGAATAGTCGGCTTTAATATTATTTACAAAATAGGCTTCCAGAATACGATCTTCGTTGGAAGTGTTGTCGATGTATTGTTTTCTCACGTACGATGAAATAAAGCCAAGACTCATATTTTTAACCGGCGAAAAAACCAACTGGCTGTTGGTAACAATATTGGGCGAAAATGCAAGGTCGGTTGTTCCCAAATCGTACGGCTCCTGTCCCCAGGTGTCCCAGTTGTCGACATATTCGGTAAAATCATTTATTTTGTTTTTGCTGAAGGTCGCATTGCCATCCCATTGAAGGTTTTTAGTAATTTTTACGCCTGCCTGCAATTCCAGTCCTGCCCGATAGCTATTGTCAACGTTTACCATAATTGGCGAACCAACATCATTAATCTCGCCGGTAAGTACCAACTGGTTTTTGTAGTCCATGTAATAAATGTTGGCAGCAAACAAGAAAGTTGATGATGAGTAATTGTAGCCCATTTCCAGGTCGCGTAAAGTTTCATGAACCGGAGGCTGGTAACCGGCAGGGTAATCGATAAAAGCAGCGCGGTTAGGCTCGCGGCTGGCAACGGCAAACGATGCATATAAATCCTGGTTGTTTGCAAGTTGATAGAATATTCCCAGTTTAGGATTAAAGAAATAAAATGTGTGCTCCTGTGTTAAATCACGTAAATCATCGTCAATACCATCAATTGAGTAATCGATATTCCGGTATTGCAGATCGGCAAAAAGACTGACTTTTTCTGACATCTGAAAATTGTATTTTGCAAAAACATTAAAGTCTTTTTTTAGTCCGGTGCCACGGTACCATTCGTGGTTATACACAGCATCACCCAAGTATTGTGCCCAAATCACATTTCCAAAGTGGTCGCCATCGTAAATGTTGTAACTGCCTCCAAAGGTAAAGTCGCTTTTGTTTTTCAGGTAGTTAAACGACCACGTAAATCCGTAGAAGTCGTTGTCGAGCCATTTGCGGTTAATCAAATCAGTAGTTTCAATTGTTTCGCCACCAACTTCAATATTGTCAAGTGCATAATCAGCCAGATCTTCATCTTCTTTATAATTCTCGTAATACCCACGCCCGTAAGTATAATGTATCGAAGTATTCATATTAAAATATTGATTGAACTTGTGTGAAAAATGCATCTGATAATAATCTTGCTGATAGTGGTCAACCTGGTTTTCGTATGTGTAATAATTATAAGTGCGGCTGTTGGAACTGATCATGTGCTGAGTTTGTTCTGGCGTGTATAACCAGTGGTCTTCGTAGCGTTGCATACCTTCCATATCGTCATTCAATCTTACCGACGGCACTCCCCACCATGCCTGGTAAGTTTCTTCAAAACCCGAGAACACGTTAACTTTAATTACAGTGTTTTCAGTATAATACCCCCCGGAAACAAAAAACGATTTAAGGTCAGAACTGGCCCTGTCGATAAAACCATTGGAAGTAACTTTCGATAACCGGGCATCCACCGCAAATTTATCGTTTATCAGGCCTGTGCCTGCCGAAACAGTATTTTTAAAGGTATTGAACGTGCCAAAAGCAGTTTTATATTCAGCGTAGGCATCCTTTTTTAATCCATTGGTTTGAAGGTTTATGCTTGCCCCAAAAGCTGCAGCTCCGTTTGTAGAAGTTCCAACTCCACGCTGAACCTGTACATTTTCGAGCGACGAAGCCAGGTCGGGAATATCGACAAACCAGGTGCCGTGCGATTCGGCATCGTTCATGGGAACACCATTTACACTTACATTAATACGGTTCAGGTCGGTACCGCGAATTCGGAAATTAGTGTACCCAACACCTGCTCCGGCATCGGATGTGGCAACAAACGAAGGAGTTAGCTGAAGAAGGTAAGGAATATCCTGTCCCATGTTACGGTTTGCAATCTCGTTGCCGGTAACATTGTTGTAAGCTACAGGTGTTTTGTCTTTAGCCCGGGTTGCCGATATCAGAATTTCATCTGTTAGTACAACATTGGATTCAAGGTTTACTTCAATTTTCTGATCATTATTCAGGCTCAATATCAGCTCTGCCGTTTCGAAACCAATAAACGAAACCTTAAGGGTATAATCGCCCGGTTTCAGGTTTTTTAACTCGAAACTTCCGTCGGTCGATGTCGATACACCATAAAACGTATTGGTAATTATCACACTGGCTCCTGCCAATGGTTCGCCATCGCCTTTAACAACTCCTTTCAGGTTAATCTGCCCGAAAGCAACAATCGCTATTAGTTGCAATAACAGCAATAAATTAAATGTTCTCATTTTTTTGAAAGATTGGTTAATAAACTAACCAATGAGGCAGGAAAATCCTTGTGCTCTCCCTCCGCCGGTACTAGCCGGATCAGGTTCTTTGAGTGTAATCTCAGTCCCGAGTACTCGGGACACCCCATTGCAAAATATTGATGTAAAGTTATAAGGGTTTTTTGAATTGACAAAATATGCTGATCAGTCTTCAACGAAAAACTTCTCAAACGCTTCCTTGTATTTGGCCATTTTTCTGGAAGGCCGCATGGTGGTTTTATCGATAAAAAGAATTTTTTGCTGCCCGGTTGAGCATAATTCACCATTTTGGTTTAGAAACCGGAATTCGAAAATACCCGAGGCATTCATCATCTTCGATACCCAAACTTCGACATGAACCGTGTCTTCGAGGTAATATGGTTTTTTGTACTTTATAATTGTTTCGGTGATTATTGGGAGTATGCCGTCATTATCGGCGAGCTCGTTAATCGAGATCTCCATGGCTTCCAGTAACCGTACCCTGGCATTTTCGAGCCACTGCACATAAATTATGTTATTAACATGCCCGACAAAATCGATGTGGTAAGTATAAATTCTCTCATTAAATGTTAGTTTCTGCATTTTAGTCAGGATTATAATTGAGTTCCGAAAATTTTCTTTTTTTCTGAAGGAAAAATTTCCACATTATACTTTTTGAATATACTTCGGTATGCTCTTTTTTTATTACCTGTTTTTGAATGTCTCGTCTCTTTTTCCGTAGTGACGTGAAATTTCTGTAAAATGCCCAGTGAGCTTTTACCACTGCCCAGAATTCCCTGAAATCGAATCCCGCAATAAATTTAACAGCAGCAACGCCATCGAGTATCATTCGCACTGTGAATGTTCTTTTAAACTGGTTCTTTGGCAGGTTTTTATACATCATAAACAGGTTATTCCTGAAATTAAGGTAAATCTTGCGAGGACTTCCGTACGATAAAGTACCGCCTCCCAAATGATAAACCACGCTTTTGGGTTCGTATACAATTTTGTATCCCTGGTTTTTTAACCGCCAGCACAAATCTATTTCTTCCATGTGTGCCCAAAAATCAGCATCGAAGCCTCCAGTATTTTTGAAGGCATCGGCTCTAATAAACATACAGGCTCCCGAGGCCCAGAATATTTCTGATGACTGGTCGTACTGGTTTTCATCTGTTTCAACCTGGTTAAGTATTCTGCCCCTGCAAAACGGATAGCCAAATTTATCGATAAATCCACCTGCTGCCCCGGCATATTCAAACAATTCGGGCTCGTTGTAACTCAATATTTTTGGCTGAATGGCAACTGTTTTATCGTCTTCTTCGAAACGTTTAATACAAGGTTCCAGCCAGTTTTTTGTAACCTTTACATCGGAATTTACCAAAACAAAATAATCAGCCTCAATTTTTGCAAGTGCCACATTGTACCCTTTCGCAAAACCATAATTGGTCTCTAAATCGAGTATGGTTACAGTTGGGAAATTGTCTGTTAAAAACTGAAGTGAATTGTCGGATGAACCATTGTCGGCAACAATTATTTCTACTTGTTCGCCTGGCGAATTTTTAATTATAGATGGCAGAAAATCGGGAAACAGCTTTTCGCCGTTCCAATTTAAAATAACGATAGCAATTTTTGCTTTTTGCGTCATAAGTATTATTTCATCAGAAGTTTAGCGATAATGGTGGCGAGGTTTTCTTTGTCCATATTTTCCAGAATATCGCTTATTTTATTTGACTTATCTTTTGTTTTCGATTTAAGAATTGACTCTATCTCTTTTACCTGTTTCCCGGTTAATTCATCGCCGAGCAGTTCCCATATTTTTCGTCCATCATCTTTGTCCTGTGGCAATCCAAGGTATTCCAGTTCGGTAATTGTAGCCCCAAGGATTTCTCTGGCCTGCATTTTTACCGGATCTTTATCCTTTGTTTTACCGGCAGCAGCGGTATCGCGCAAACTCCAGCTCGAATAATCGTAATGAAGTTCTTTAATGAGATTCAGTTTTGAATTGTCTTTTCCAAAAATGCGCTCCAGAAAAATAAGTGTATGGTTTTTCCACGCTTCCAGATCGAATTTTTTTTCGTCGAGCCGCGCAAGTTGTCCTTTCAATAGTGCAATCTCTTTTTCTGCCATGGCAAGTTGTTTTTTGCAATTTACAAATTAATAGAGTATATCTGATTTCAAAAATAGATAAAAGGGAGTGTGCATTTAAATTTTGTAAAAAAATAATCCTGATGTCAGATTGGATTTTTTAACATCAGGATTAAGATTGTAATTTATAGATCTGAATTTAATTTACGGAGCCTGTGTAAGTAGTGCACTTTCAGGAACTTCACCTGTTAGCGTTTTCAGGAAAACAGTAATTTCGTTTACCTGTCCCTCTGTTAATTCTTTATTTAGCTCAGTTTGTGCCATAATCTGAACTGCATCTTCCAAACCGGCAACACTTCCGTCGTGAAAATATGGGTGAGTTTTTTCGATATTTCTCAAAGGCATCGATTTAAATACAAACATATCGGCCGGATTTCGGGTTTCGACATATTTTCCGCTATCGATTACCGCGCTGTGTGTATAATCCCAGTAATTAACAGTTAACCCGAATTTCATAAAGAGTGTACCTCCCAGCAATGCACCCGAATGACAGGTTGCACAACCCACATCAACATAAGTCTTCATTCCTTTCAATTCTTCTTTTGTGAGTGCATTATCGTCGCCCGCCAAATATTTATCAAACTTCGATGGTGTAATCAAAGTCCGCTCAAAAGCTCCAATTGCCCAGGTAAGATTTTTATAAGTGACAGGGTCTTCCTCTTCGGGATACGCCGCTGCAAACATTCTCTGATATTCTTCAACCCCCTTTAAGCGATTAACAACAAATTCTTCATCGGGAATAGCCATTTCAACCGGATTAAGGATTGGTCCACCTGCCTGCTCTTCAACGTCTTTGTTTCTGCCATCCCAAAACTGTGCACTATGAAAGGCCGAATTTAAAGTGGTTGGTGAATTTCGTGTCCCCAAACTACCGTTGTCACCTTCTGAAGTAGGCTCATTGTCAACGCCGTAAGTTTCAAGGTTATGGCAGGTATTGCAACTTTGTGTCTGGTCTTTCGATAAACGGTTGTCGTAATAAAGTGCCTTTCCCAAAGCAACTTTTTCAGGAGTGAGCTGATTTTCCGGATTAGGCGCTTCAGCAGGAAGAACAGCAAACATTGCTGCCGCCTGTCTGTAATTTGCTAACTCTTCAGCACTCAGTTTTGTCTCGTTTTTCGAACTTTTTTTGCCGGTGCAGCTAACCATAAAAATTAAGGTCAGACTTACTGAATAAAAAAAGATTTTTTTCATAATAAGTTGATTTTGTTTAACTAAATTGATTTTGTACGTTATGAAGTTGTTTAAAGTAAAATCGAAAAACTGCGAGTAACATCTTAATTTCATTGGACTTCAGCTAATTTTTCTTCCGTAGCTTTGGCTATGCAATAAAAATGGAGCTTCGCCACTAAAACCAATATGTCCCTCTCGAAATTCCCCTTTTACTTTAAACAACTTCTATTTTAAACAAATGGTTTCAATGTAAGTACTAAACAATTGTGCATTTAAATGGTTTCGTAAAAAGTTTGCGGCAAGGCAGGATTATTAGTAATCCTAAGTTGTAAGTTGTTGAAAAAGTGTGCAATTAAGGAGTTATTTAAATTGATTATGAATTAATCTCCAAGGTATTGATGGATTACCCCATAAAACTCATCGAAGAAATTTTCAGCAGCTGCAACAATTTCTCCTCCATACAACCAATTGTTGCCACCATTAAAATCAGAAACTTTTCCCCCTGCCTGTTGTAAAATGAATACCCCGGCTGCCACATCCCAGGCATGCAGGGCATGTTCGTAAAAAGCATTAAAACGGCCTGCAGCCACGTACGAAAGATCGACAGCTGCCGATCCAAAACGGCGTATACCACGTGTCATTTTCATCAGGTGTTTCATGGATGCGTTGTATTCGTCAACTTTATCGAATGCATAATACGGGAACCCGGTTGCAATAAGTGTATCTTCGGGCTTTGAAGTAGGTGAAACACGTATTTCATTTTCGTTACAATAGGCAGGGCTCCCTTTCCATGCATAAAACATTTCGTCGGCACCAATTTCATAAACAACGCCAAGTATCAGTTCTGTATCTTCCATCAGACCAATGCTTACCGAATGAGGTGCTAACCCGTGCAGGTAATTGGTTGTCCCATCCAATGGATCGACAAACCAGGTATATTTTTCGTTTTTTGAACTGGCGGTGCCCTCTTCGGCAACAAAACCAGATTCAGGAATTAACTTTTTTAAAGCGTTCACAATTTGCTGTTCGGCTGTTTTGTCAACATAAGTGACCAGGCTTGCGACACTTTTAATTTCGATATCGTTTGATGACAGTTTTTTACGTTCGTCGCGAATAAAATTCCCGGCCTTGCGGGCAATATCCTGAACATGAAAACAAAGGTTTTTGTAGTCCATTCGTTTAAGTTTTAAGTAAATCTAATGAAAATCCTAATAGATAAGCTTTGCAGTAACATTCCCGTCAGGTAGCATTGATGTTAATTTTACCCTAGAAAGTTCATTTACCAGTTTTTCGTTATACGGCATCTCTACTTTTATATAATTATCAGTGAATCCGGCCATTTTGTCTTTGGTTCTTTGGAATTCAAACAGAACCGTTTGTTCTGTTCCCAGGTTCTTTTCATAAAAGGCCCTCAGTTTCTTTTCCGAAAGGTTGATGTATTTCTGTGTTCTGAGTTTCCTTTCCTCCACATCTACTTTCCCGGGAATTTTTAGTGCCTGTGTGCCGCTTCTTTCTGAATATGTAAAAGCATGGAGTTGTGAAATCTCCTGGTCATTAATAAAATCGTACGACTCCTGGAACAGTTTTTCCGTTTCGCCATTTGTTCCTGCAATAACATCAACACCAATAAAAGCGTGGGGAACAATTTCGCGGATACGTTCTATTCTTTGTGCAAATAAACAGGTTGAATATTTTCGTTTCATCAGTTTAAGAACATCGTCGGAGCCGGCCTGAAGCGGAATATGAAAATGGGGCATAATTACTTTCGAGTCGGAAACCAGTTGTATAATTTCATCTTTTAGCAGGTTTGGTTCAATTGATCCCAGGCGAAGTCGTTTTAGCCCCTCAACCTGCTCCAATGCAATTAATAAATCGAGAAAGTTTTCTCCTGTCGATTTTCCGAAATCACCAATATTAACACCGGTAAGAACTATCTCTTTGAATCCTTTTTTTACTGCTTTTTTAGCTTCTGCCACAGTATTCGGTATATTGTCGTTTCTGCTTCTTCCTCGTGCATACGGAATGGTACAAAACGAACAATAATAATCGCAGCCGTCCTGTACTTTCAGGAAACTTCGGGTTCGATCTCCATACGAGAACGCCGTGTGATAGCTTTTTATATCGGCTAACCTCGTGGTTTTTACTTCGGTTGGTTTTTTCTTTTGCAGGTCGTCCAACAACGAAGGAATATGAAATTTTTCCTGTGTTCCCAAAACCAAATCAACACCTTCAATATGGCTTACTTCAGCTGGTTTTAACTGCGAGTAGCATCCCACAGCAATTACCAATGCATCAGGGTTTTGTTTTATTGCTTTGCGGATAATATTCCGGCTGGCTTTATCACCCTGGTTGGTTACCGAACAGGTATTTATCACATACACATCAGCTTTTTCGTCAAAATTAACGCGTTCAAATCCAACTTCTTTAAAAGAGGCTGCAATTGATGAGGTTTCAGAAAAGTTAAGTTTACAGCCCAGTGTATAAAAAGCAGCTTTTTTCCCGGTGTAATTCATTTTTTTTATTTTGACGAAATCTAAATTGGCTGTAAAGGTAGAAAAAGCTGTTGCATTAGTAAAATTCACCCGGTGACTATGTTATTACGAATGGTCACCGGGGGAATAATTGATAAGTTAAAGTAAATTACTGGCCAGTTCTGCAAGGAAACTGCGTTCACCTTTCACTAAATTAATGTGAGCAAATAAATCCTGGTTACGCATTTTGTCGGTCATATAAGCCAGTCCGTTCGATTTCATATCCAGGTACGGAGAATCGATTTGCCACAAATCGCCAGTAAATACCATTTTTGTTCCTTCGCCTGCACGTGTAATAATTGTTTTTATTTCGTGCGGAGTAAGGTTTTGAGCTTCGTCGATTATAAAAAATGCATTGGATAAACTTCGGCCCCGAATATATGCTAACGGTGTAATGTTTAATTGTTCTTCTTTTATCATTTCCTCAATCATCTGGTATTCATTACTTCGCGGATTAAAGGTGTGTTTAATTACCGCAAGATTATCGAAAAGTGGTTGCATGTAAGGACTGATTTTTTCCGAGGCATCGCCCGGAAGGTAGCCTATATCTCGGTTACTCAGCGCCACAATCGGCCGTGCCAGTAAAATCTGTTCGTACTGGCGGTGTTGCTCAATGGCAGCGGCAAGTGCCAACAACGTTTTACCCGTTCCAGCTTTCCCTGTTAATGCCATCAGTTTAACTTCCGGATCCATTAACATATTTAAGCTGAATGTTTGTTCTGCATTGCGTGGTTTTATACCATACGCCGATTTTTTTTCAACCCGGTACACACGTTCTGATTTGGCATCGAAACGAGCAAGGGCACTTGATGAGTTTCCCCTGAAAATAAAACATTCATTGGCTTCAGGTGCAAAACCTTCTTTTACATCAGAAACAGCAAACGAGCCCTGGTTGTATAAAGTATCGATTAGTGTATCATCGAAATTTTCGAAAGTCGAAACAGTTTTATCCAGTACATTTTCATCGGTAACCTGGTCGGTTTTATAATCTTCCGCCTGAATTCTCAACGATTTGGCTTTCATCCTGAGGTTAATGTCCTTACTAATCAGGATGGTTTTTCGTTTGTCGTAGAGTTTCGATGTATAATCGGCTATGGACAAAATCCGGTGGTCAGGAATATCTTCCCTGAACGAATCTTTCATCTCGTCGGAAAAAGGTTTTCCGGTTTCGATTCTGAGTTTACCCATTCCTTTCCCCAATGGTTTACCGCCGTTAAAAAGCTCATCACCCACAATGTCGTCTAGCAATCTTGTAAATTCTCGTGCCTGGAAGTTGATAAGGTCATTTCCCCGCTTAAATTTATCCAGTTCCTCGAGTACTGTTATTGGAAGGATAATGTCGTTATCCTGGAACTGGTAAATGCATGTGTGGTCGTGTAAAATAACGTTTGTGTCCAGAACGAATATTTTACTTTTTTTAGTTTTACTTAGCATATTCAAAAAATGAATTTTTTAAATGTAGAGAAATTGACAAGAATTTAAGGGGAGCATTTCAAAATTTAATAAACTTGCAATCGTTAATAAATAATTTAAGCGTTGAATTACAAAGAGACAATAGACTATCTTTTTACCCGGTTGCCGATGTTTCAGCGAACAGGGCCGGCAGCTTACAAAAACAGCCTCGATAATACGCTGAAAATGGATGAATTGTATGGTCATCCGCACAGGAAATTTAAGGCTGTACACATAGCAGGGACTAATGGTAAGGGGTCTGTTGCTCATATGCTGGCAGCTGTTCTTCAGTCGGCCGGATATAAAACCGGATTGTACACTTCTCCGCACCTGAAAGACTTTAGGGAACGGATTCGGATTAACGGAAAAATGATGTCTGAAGACAAAGTAGTGAAATGGGTGGATAAATTCCGAACTAACAATGAATTGTGGAAAATTACTCCTTCCTTCTTTGAACTAACGGTGGCAATGGCATTCGACTATTTTGCACAACAGGAAATCGATGTTGCAGTAGTTGAGGTGGGACTTGGTGGCAGGTTAGATTCGACAAATATAGTTACCCCGGAGATTAGTGTAATTACCAACATTGGATTAGACCACACCAACCTGCTGGGCGATACCATGGAGAAGATTGCAGCTGAAAAGGCAGGAATTATTAAAAAAGGAGTTCCGGTTGTTATTGGAGCTACCCAGAAAGAAACAAAAGAGGTGTTTATTGAAACGGCTAGGAATAAAAATGCTGACATCTTTTTTGCCGACCATGAATATAAAGTCAATTATGCCATGTTGGGATTGGATGGCAGGCAGGCCCTGAATGTTGAAAAAGACGGGAAAGTTTTATTTCCTGAATTGAAGCTTGATTTACTGGGTGTTTACCAGCAAAAAAATATTCCGGCTGTATTAAAATCGGTTGAGCTGTTAAAACAAAAGAGATTTAATATTTCTGATAAAAGTCTTTTTAACGGACTGGCTAATGTTGCTGATATTACCGGATTACTTGGCCGGTGGCAGGTAATCGGAAATAATCCGCTGGTGGTTTGCGATATCGGTCATAACGAAGACGGAATAAAAGCAGTTGTACAACAAATTGAGAATACCGCGTTTAAAAATTTACATATTGTTTTTGGAACTGTTGGTGATAAAAATCCTGATAAAGTACTGAATTTATTACCTAAAAATGCCTGGTATTATTTTGCAAAAGCTAATATTCCGAGAGCAATGGATGCAGAAAAATTAGCAGAAAGGGCAGTTGGATTTGGATTGCTGGGGAAGAGCTATGATTCTGTAGATGAGGCATTAGAAAACGCAAAGGCTAATGCTGGGAAGAATGATTTTATATTTGTTGGAGGGAGTACATTTGTGGTAGCAGAGATTTTGTAGCCAAATTTTTAAATATTTTTTTGCAGAACTGAAAATAGGTTTTATATTTGCAGCGCCTTTCTGAAAAGTGAGGCACGTTCAGAAACAACAATTATATTTTTGGGAGTTGTTTTACTTCCAAAAACCGGGGGGTTAGCTCAGTTGGTTCAGAGCACCTGGTTTACACCCAGGGGGTCACTGGTTCGAATCCAGTACTCCCCACGATGAGGTCGACATTTGTCGGCCTTTTTTATTTCCTTTTGTACCTTTCTTTCCAAATTATCTGCCACCTCGGCGTCAATTTAGTGATTGGTTGCGTATTGTTTTTCAGTCAGTTATTTTGTAACTTGAATAAAGAAACCAAAAACTTACTGTCATGAAATCTTTTAATTACATTTTCTGTTTTATCGTCCTGTTTTTATTCGTTACCTCATGTTCCGATTCGTTGACAGAGAAAGACAAAATCAGGATTACCAGAGAAATAACCACAATAGTGGATAATTTTCTCACCCCCGAAATTAATTACGATTCGCATACCAATTTACGGGCAAATGTTGAAGGCTATGTAATGGGTAGCGACGGAGCGATTATTGCCGAAAGCTATGGTGAGTATGCAAGTAGCCTAAAAGAAGCATTTAAGGGAATTGATAGGTTCCTTGAGATGAAACCCACAAAAAAATATGTTTATGTTCTGGCAAAAGATGCAGCTTCGTGTACCTGCGAATTTGAAGGAAAGTTATTAGCAACAACCGGCGATACAATTATACATAATGGCTGCTGGACTTTTGTATTTAAACAAATTAACGACCAATGGAAAGTAGTTCACGAAAATGGTACGCATACACATTAAGGACTTAAACTTATTATTAAACCAAAAATTATAGATATGAAAACTCGACAAATTGCATTCATTTTTATTTTATTGAGCCAGGCTTTACCAGGAATAGCCCAGAATAATCTCGATATTTTTAATTTATCAGGCCGGTACGGTTTCCCGCAATCCTATGAAGATACATACAGCGGGACAGCATCGGAACTTGGCACTTTTATGAATCTTACCATTCCTGTACCAATTACAGAAAATACAATTTGGTATAACAGCCTCAATCACTTCTATTTTAATGTTGATGGCGATCCTGCCATTCCTGAAGGGGAAATTAATCCAATTAATCTTCATGGTTTTATACTTCGCACCGGGCTTTACCAGAAATTTGGAGATGGAAAAGGAATACAATTACTCATTGCGCCAAGGTTAATGTCCGATTTTAAAAATGTAGATGGTAACAGCATTCAGCTGGGAGGAGTTTTTATGTATGAAAATGTATTTCATAAGAATCTTACCATGAGTTTTGGTGCAATGTATAACCAGGAGCTCTTCGGGCCTTATGTTGTTCCTATTGTAAATTTGTACTGGCAGCTTTCTGATAAGTGGATTATAAAAGGACTGTTCCCCGTTACACTGAAGGTAAACTACAAAGCAAGTGAAAATTTAACGATAGGATTTAGTCATTTTGGCCTTATTACCTCGTATTATCTTGGAGATCCACAATACGATGGAGATTATATTGAACGGCAAAGTATCGATCCGGCATTGTTTGCAAGGCTTAAACTTGCAAGTAATTTCTACCTGGAAGGGAAAGTGGGTAGAACATTTGGGCGGGGTTATACACAATATGATTGTGATCAGAAAGTGGATTTCAGTCTTCCGTTGGTAGGATTTGGAGATGACAGGATTGCAAAAAACACAAATTTTAAGGATGGCTTTTTTATTGATGTGGGTATAGTTTATAGTATTAATTTGGAAGAGAGATAATTAATAGGATTAGTAATCCAGCGCCTCATACCACTTATCAGCAATTAATCCCCCGTTTTCATCCAGCAGCCCTTCGGCATTTTTAAATAGCTCTTTTATAATAAAGTTTGAATCATTCTTTCTTTTTCTTCTTTGTTGAGTAATATTGTTTAGACCTCTCTTTCTTCTTCAGCTTTTTAAAAAACTTCCCGAATTGTTCCGCCGGCGATAACCGTACTAAAGAAACTGAGGCAGCATCCGATCGCATTAATTCATTGTGTTCGGTCATAAGTTGAAGGGCAGGTTGGTTCTCTTCTTTAATTTTAGCAAAGTCAGGCACATCGAAAGTGGTTAGAAACGATATATTTTCCATTGCCCGGTCGTAATCGGTTTTTTGGTCGGGCGACACCTTAACTTCCGAAATATTTACATTCTCTGCAACCAGGGTAACAACAGGATTTATCAGCAGCGAATAAACCGAAACCATTTTTCTGAAATAGGAAATATGCGACAGAACAACGGAGTCGGAAGGTAAAACCCAGATAGAGAATACACCGTTAGCCCTGCTGATATCTTTTTCCTGGCTAACCAGGTTCACAATATAAACATCAGAAACCGGCTGGTCTGTCTGGTCAACCACTTTTGCTTCGAGTAAGAATTTTTCCTGTTGAGAAAAAGAAATCAATCCGGTTAATAGCAGTAATATAGTTAGCAGCAGTTTCATGGGTATGAATTATATTTACAAAGTTCGGGATTATCACTCTTAAAAGCGATAAAAAAACGCTAAACAATGTTAAGAGAATATTTACGTAGATAAGCAGATTAAAAGGAGTAGAGATGTACGGCCGTACATCTCTACTCCTTCTCAATAAATAATGTGGCTCCCAACTTATACATACTCAACCTTAACCTCTTTAAAAAAATTGTGTTCAAGAATATTTACAATCCGTTTCACCACAAATTTACGGAGTTCCAGTTCAAGTGGCTGTTCCGGGTCCTGATGTGCCCAGTTTATTCGTGTTCCAACAATTATATCGATGCTGTCGTGTTGTAAAAACAGTTTTACAATTTCTTCTGGCGGACTGTCCAGGAGCCTTGTGTCACTGTCGTAATTTTCCAGTATTTCTTCTACTTTCCCCAGGGTCAAAATTCCCTCGGTAACCATTTCAAAACCTTCCATTTTTGCGCTGGGCGGAAGGTCGTCGAGGTGTTTATTTCCGTGCTGAATTTCAACTTCAATATCTAATTCGCGGGCGATAATCTCGGCAGTTGTTCCACCACAAATAATTTTTTTCCCGTCAAAATCCTTTATGCGGCCAACAAAATCGAAATCCTTGATTTTATAAAACGGCGGCCCGGTTATCAGCATAAATTTACGGGGTTCCCTGAAATAGATTACCCCGCAGGTAGTATCGTCTTTTACCGAGAATCCATCGTTCATTGCTGCTTGGTTTATAATTTTTCTCGCCAGTTTCGTGGCCGAAATATCTGGCATACGCTGTACCTGGTTCAGCGAAAAATCTTCAATCTTTTCTGTACCCCAACCCATCGGGTAACGGCCATTGCCAAGGCCTGACTGAGCCACACCGTCGGTCATAAAAATAATACGGTCTTCTTTGCGGGCAGTAAACTCGCGGCAACGCAATAATTTTCCAAGGTTTTCTTCGCCCCTGATATTTAATTCATATTCTTTTGGCTGATAGTCTTTATTGTTCCTGATAATGATAGACGGAGGATTATCGTAATTAATAATCCGCACCAGGCCATCGTCTTCCAACTCGATAATGGTGAAGGTGGCATAATTCTCTTTTCCGTCGCTGCTTTTAGGTAAAGCATTCATAATTATCCGGGCCGCAACATCGGGTTTTGTGTGCATCGAGGTATATTTTAGTGCCATAGTTGCTGTAAGCGTGGCTAAAACACTGGCTTTTATTCCATGCCCGATTCCATCGCTTAAAACCAGTATGGTACGTCCTTCCTGTCGAATAATATTCGACTGAAAAACATCACCACATGCAATCTCACCTTTCGGGCGCTTTTGCTGCACGTCAATTTCAACATGAAAACCCGGATTATTCTTCGTCACCATATCTGTAGGTTTCTATTATTGAATTAAGCAATTCTTCTGTTTCGGCTGCATTTTCTCCCAGTAGGTAAGCAATTTTTTGAACGGTGTCAATATTTTGCCGGTTAATTTTTCGTGCCCGGTTTATAATCTCGTCCTGTACAAGCATTGGCGCCGACATGTCGCGGAAAACAGCAGCAACAACCCTGTTTTTATAAAGGGTTAGTACCGAAACATGTAGCAACTTATTCTGAAATTTCAGGTCGCGTTCCAAAATATCTTCTCCCGAAGAGAGAATATTGGAGAGCATTTTAAGAATTACATCCGGAACCAGAACTTTAACATCGGCTCCTTTTAATCCTGGTATTGTTTCATAAAGTTCTTCTGTTTCTTCACCCATAAACTTTGCAAAGCTTTCATTAGAATCTACTACTTTGAAATCGCTGTCCATCATAATTATACCGGAAGAAATTTTATGAAGCATTTGCGATGAGACCTCCATGGTTTCCTGTGCCTTTTCAAGCCTTTTTTCGGTCTTTTTTAGCTCGGTTATATCATTAATCGAGCCAACAATGCCTACAATTTTACCTTCGTTATCCCTTATAACAGCTTTATTCAAAATAACATTGTGCGATGTGCCGTCGCCATGACGAACCTGTGTATTATAAACCTGAACATCAGGATTGTTAACCAACTCTTTATCCTGGCTCGAATACATGTCGGCCATCTCTTTGGTATGAACATCATATACCGATTTGCCAATTATTTGTTCTTTTTGTCTGCCAATAAATTTTTCATGTGCAGCATTGCACATCTGGTAAATACTGTTTAAATCGCGGTAAAAAATTGGTATCGGAAGTGCATCAATTATTTTTTGGTGAACCCCGGGATCTTCAATATTGCCTGTTAGGATGGAATCTTTATCATAAATCATTTTTCGGTTTTTTGTTGAAGTAATTCAGAACGGAAAATTAAGGAATTATAAACGGAATTAAAAAGCTTTGACATTAAAAGATAGTTTTTATACAGTGTCTCTATCTTAAAATGATTTTAAATATTAAAGAACATACCGGAATATCGCTGAAATGAAATCGGGTAAAACTATCTTTGTGACAACGATTTTATTTTTAAATACCAAAAAAGTGAGACTAACCGAAATTATCAGGCTCACCAACGCGAAGTTGGTTGTCGGAGATGCAATAGAGAACAAGGATGTTCAAAAGGCCTTTAGTTCCGACCTGATGAGTGATGTATTAACGCTCGACGAAGAGAATATTTTGCTCATTACAGGATTATCCAATATTCAGCTTATTCGAACGGCTGAAATGGCTGAGGTAGATGTAGTATTAATTGCCCGCGATAAAAAAGCTTCTGACGATATGATTCAGCTTGCCATTGACAATGATCTGGTTTTGCTGGAAACGCCTTATTCTGTTTTTAAAACCAGTGGTATCCTTTTTTCCAATGGGTTAAACCCTGTATATTAATTTCATGGATTTTAACTATGAAATAGCGAGCGGCGATTTTAGCAGTGCCGGAAAGGCTTCGAGCGAAATTAAAAAAGTTTTGAAGCGATTAAATATTTCGCCTAAAGTCATAAAACGAATTGTGGTTGCCATTTACGAGGCTGAAGTGAATGTAGTTGCTCACTCGTTGGGCGGTAAGTTAAATGCAAATATTGAAGAGAATAGCATTAAGGTAATATTGACAGATAATGGTCCGGGAATAGAAAATGTGGGGAAGGCAATGGAAACAGGATACTCGACGGCATCGAAGGAAGTCCGGGAAATGGGATTTGGAGCTGGAATGGGATTGCCAAATATTAAAAAAAATACCGACGAATTGAATATTGAAAGTAAGGTTGGAGTTGGAACAACAGTTAAATTCAGGAACTATTTTTAATAAATTCTAATGAAGGCAGTAGAAAATTATCATGCCATAAAAGTAGACACACAAAAATGTATCGGATGTACGCATTGCATGAAATCGTGCCCAACAGAAGCAATTCGTATAATTAATGGTGTTGCTGTTATAAACAGTAAACGTTGTGTCGATTGTGGAAACTGCCTTCGGGCATGCCCGGTCGATGCGTTTTATGTTGAACAGGACAGTCTGGAACAACTCGGCAATTACAAGTATAAGGTTGCGTTGTTTCCATCGGTAATGATAGGTCAATTTCCCGAAATATATACCGAAGGCAATATTTACGATGCATTGTTAAAATTAGGTTTTACACACATTTTTGAGGTTGAACAGCCAATAAAATATTTAATTCAATCTATAAAAGAGAATGCAGATACTTTAAAAAAGAAGCCGTTAATCTCATCATTTTGTCCGGCAATTGTCCGGTTAATTCAATCAAAATACCCTTCGTTGGCAGAAAATATTGTACAGGTAAAAGCACCACACGATCTGGCTGCATATTATGCGATTAAATCGTTGGCGAAACAGGGAATTAAAAGGGAAGAAACAGGAATTTTTTATGTTTCGCCCTGTTCGGCAAAAATGGCTGCGGTAAAACGTCCTTTGGGTGAAAACGAATCTATTGTCGATGGTTTAATAAACATGAACGATTTGTATAACCGAATCATGAAGGTTGTTTCTAAGGATAAAGAAACTGACACAGCAGGGTTACGAAAAAACCTTACACGCGATGGAATAGTGTGGAGTTTGCCAAGGGGGGAGGCCCGGCACTTTCAAAGTAAGGCAATGGCCATCGACGGTATTCACAATGTTGTAAAGTTTCTGGAAAGAATGGAAAACGAGGAAGTTCCTGAGCTTGAATTTTTAGATTTGAAATCGTGCGATCAGGGGTGTGCCGGCGGAATTTTATTGACCGGAAACCGATTTTTAACGGTGGAGAGGTTACAAAAAAGATCGAAACGTTATCCGTATGCCGTAAAGAATGGTATTCTGGAACCCGGGGGTACGGATTTGAAGGATAAATTAAAGGCAGAATCTATTCAACCAAATAATGTTTATTCGTTGGATAGCAACCGTACCCTGGCCCTCGAAAAATTACAAAAAATAGAAAAGATCTTGTGTCAGCTCCCGGCGATAGACTGTGGAGGTTGTGGTGCCCCAAACTGTCATGCACTTGCCGAAGATATGGTGTTGGGCAAGGCAAAAATGACAGATTGTATTTTTCTTCAGCAGAGGTATTTAAAAGAAAAAAAAGTAACAATTGAGCGGTCGTGCAAAAACCTTGAAAAGACCTGGGGTAAAAACAGGTTCGAAGCCGACTGCAATAAAAAAGGAGGACGAAATGAAGGTTTCTGATTTGGTTAAGCAATTTAATTTAAAAGTATTTTCGGGCGAAGCAGGGCTTGAACACGAGGTAACCGGCGGATATGTATCCGATTTATTAAGCGATGTAATGGGCAACGCCGCTGAGGGTGAAGTGTGGATAACCTTACAAACCCACCAGAATGTAATGGCAATAGCTTCGTTAAAAGATTTGGCAGCAGTAATTCTTGTTAAAGGATTCGAACCCGAAGATGATACTATCGCACATAGCAACGAGGAAGGCATTCCGGTGTTGGGAACCGATTTGGAAACTTTTGAGGTGACAGGAAAACTCTACAATGCAGTAAGAATGAGTTGATTAATGGGTGATGGCAGAAAGGTTTCAGGATAAATATCAGGTTTCTTCAACCCGGTTGCAAAGACTTAAGGCCGATTTGCATATTCACACCGTCCTTTCGCCATGTGCCGATTTGGAAATGACACCTGCAAACATCGTAAAAAAAGCAAAAGAAGAAGGTTTAAATATTATCGGGATTACCGATCATAATTCAACAAAAAATGCGTTGCTGGTTAAACGATTGGCTGTAAAAGAAGGAATTTTTGTTTTAACCGGTGCCGAGGTTACAACCAAAGAAGAGGTACATTGCCTGGCTTTTTTCGAGCACGAATACCAATTGGCAGAGTTTCAGGAGTACCTGGAAAAGAATATTGAAAGAATTCCTAATCCTGATGGCCATTTCGGGTACCAACCCGTTGTAGATGAAAATGATAATATTTTGGAGTTGGTGCCTTATCTTTTATCGGTAGCATTAAAAAAAGGAATAACAGAAATTCAGGAGTTTGTTTACAGTTTGAATGGAATTTTTATCCCTGCACATATCACCCGCTCTATAAACGGAATTTTTAGTCAACTTGGCTTTATTCCAGTGAATTTAAAATTCGATGCACTTGGCATTACACGCGGAATTCCGGCGTCTCATGTTCGAAAACAGTATAACCTAAAAGATGAAATTTCGTTTATATATAATTCAGATGCTCATTTTTTAGACCAGATGGGTAAAAATTATTCATTTCTTAATATTGAGAGTGCTGGTTTCTTTGAGATAAAAATGGCTCTTAATCAACTCGATAGACGATTTATTGAGGTAATATGAGGTCGCTTTCGGAACATATTTTAGATATTGTCCAGAATTCCATTCGGGCAAAGGCCAAGTTGATTGAAATCATGGTTGAGGAAAATAAATTAAGTGACCTTTGTCACATAACTATTAGTGATAATGGTTGCGGTATGAACGAGGAAAACGTAAAACTCGCAATCAATCCGTTCTTTACTTCGAGGGAGACACGAAAAGTGGGGCTTGGGTTATCTCTTTTAAAGCAGAATGCCGAGCGTGCAAACGGAAGCTTCAGCCTTACATCGGAACCCGGAAAAGGGACTAAAGTGGAGGCCGTTTTTCAGTTGTCGAATGTAGATAAACCGCCGTTGGGCGATATTTGGGATACATATTATCTTACTTTGTTAAGTTTTATAGAAGGTGAGATTGAGTACCATCACACAACAGAAAAAGGCAGTTTCAGAATCCATTCAGCAGAACTGAAAGCAATATTGGGAAATGTTCCGCTGCAGCAAAAAGAGATAAAAAAGGCCATAATAGAATTAATCAAAAATAACCTAAAAGATATTGAAGCATTAACTTAAAATAACTACAATTCAACTACTACTATGACGAAAATTAAATCACTGGCCGACCTTCAACGAATAAAAGACGAGGTCCAGTCAAAAATTAAACTCAGGGAAAACAGTGATAATCCCGAACAGGTTGTACAAATTAAAGTAGGAATGGCAACCTGTGGAATTGCTTCCGGAGCCAAAGAAACTATGAAATGTTTTGTTGAAGTTCTTGAACAGGAAGCGATAGATGCAGTTGTTACCCAAACAGGTTGTATGGGGTATTGTTACGCCGAACCAACCGTGGAAGTTGTCCTGCCCAACAAAGAACCAGTTGTTTATGGTTATGTGAATAAAAACAAGGTTCGCGAGATTATCGATGTTTATATCAAAAGGGGTGAACTGGTTGACGGAATAATTCCATTGAGTTTTAAAACTATTGACGATTAAAAACTACAACTTTTTTTACTATGACCGATTATAAAATGCACCTGCTTATCTGTGGTGGTACCGGGTGCAAAGCGTCGGAAAGCGACGAAATTAAAAACAAGTTAAACCAGTTTATAGAAGAATTTGGTTTAGAAGACGAAGTACAGGTAGTTCTTACCGGGTGCTTCGGGTTTTGCGAAAAAGGGCCAATTCTGAAAGTATTGCCCGACAATACCTTTTATGTACAGGTTACGCCCGGCGATGCCGAGGAAATTATTAAAGAACATGTGGTAAAAGGGCGTCCGGTTGAACGATTGCTTTATAAAGATCCGCACTCCGAAGAGAAAATCAGCGACTCGAAAGGAATGGATTTTTACAAAAAACAAATTCGTATTGCCCTTCGGAATTGCGGTTTTATTAATCCTGAAAATGTTGACGAATACATTGCCCGCGATGGTTACCAGGCCATGGGGGAATGCCTGACAGAATTAACCCCCGATTATGTAATTAAAGAAATTAAAGATTCCGGATTACGTGGCCGCGGGGGAGGTGGTTTCCCAACCGGTTTAAAATGGGAAATAACCAAAAATGTTGAAAACGACCAGAAGTACGTAGTGTGTAATGCCGACGAAGGCGACCCCGGTGCTTTTATGGACCGTTCCATTTTGGAAGGCGATCCGCATTCAGTGTTGGAAGCCATGGCCATTTGTGGCTACTGCATTGGCGCCGATACCGGCTTGATTTATATTCGCGCTGAGTATCCGTTGGCCATTGAAAGGTTAAAAATAGCTATTAAACAGGCCGAAGAATATGGATTAATAGGAGATAATATTCTCGGAACAGATTTCAATTTTAAAATTGAAATGCGTTATGGTGCAGGTGCGTTTGTTTGCGGCGAAGAAACCGCCCTTATCCATTCAATGGAGGGATTACGCGGCGAGCCAACTTTTAAACCACCATTCCCCTCTGTTTCTGGTTACATGGGCAAGCCAACCAATGTGAACAATGTTGAAACCTTTGCAAATATCCCTGTAATTATTAATAAAGGTGCAGCCTGGTTCAGTAAAATAGGAACAGAAAAATCGAAAGGGACCAAGGTTTTTGCTTTGGCAGGAAAGATTAATAATGTTGGGTTGATTGAGGTTCCGATGGGAACAACCCTTCGTGAAGTGATTTACGATATCGGCGGCGGAATAAAAGACGGGAAAGAGTTTAAGTCAGTACAAACCGGTGGACCATCAGGTGGATGCCTTACCAAAGATTTTCTGGATACACCAATAGACTACGATAACCTGATTGCTGCCGGTTCGATGATGGGTTCAGGTGGTATGATTGTAATGGACGAAGACGATTGTATGGTGTCAATTGCCAGATTTTATCTCGAATTTACGCTGGAAGAATCGTGCGGGAAATGTACTCCGTGCCGTATCGGAAATAAACGTTTATTCGAAACTCTTAATACAATAACCGAAGGCAAGGGAACCGAAGAGGATATTGAAAAACTGAAAGAATTAAGCCATGTTATTAAAGATACATCGCTTTGTGGACTGGGACAATCGTCGCCAAATCCGGTTCTTTCAACCATTGCCAACTTCGAAAACGAATACAAAGCACACGTTGTTGATGGTAAATGTCCGGCCGGCCAGTGTAAATCGTTGCTGCGGTACGATATTGTGGAAGACCTGTGTACAGGTTGTACGCTCTGTTTCCGCAATTGCCCCGTTGGAGCAATTACAGGCGAGCGCCGCCAGCCGCATTTCATCGACCAGTCGTTGTGCATTAAATGTGGTGTCTGTTTCGAGAAATGTAAATTTAATGCAATCACCCTAACTTAATCAGGATAATTATGGATACAATAAATCTTACAATAGATAATAAACCAGTTGTGGTTAAAAAAGGAACCACAATTTTAGAGGCAGCTTCGGGTATTGGTGTCGATATTCCAACACTGTGCCACATGAAGCTCGACGACTTAAATATTGAAAATAAACCTGGCGGATGCCGGATTTGTGTTGTAGAAGTAAACGGAAGGCGGAATCTTGCACCAGCTTGCTGCACCGATGTTAATGAGGGAATGGAAGTTAATACCCATTCTATGAGGGTTATTAATGCCCGCAGAACGGTTATGGAATTAATTCTTTCTGACCATCCTTTTGATTGTTTGGTTTGTGCAAAATCAGGCGACTGCGACCTGCAGGATATGGCACAGGATTTAGGTATAAGGGAGGTACGCTATAAAGGCGAACAATCGACCTACCGCGAGGATACTTCGCCTGCAATTATCCGCGAAATAGACAAATGCATCATGTGCCGCCGCTGCGAAACCATGTGTAACGATGTTCAGACTGTTGGCGTTCTTTCAGCAATTAACCGTGGATTTGATTCTGTGGTTTCTCCTGCGTTTGAGATGAATCTCGACCACTCGGTTTGTACATATTGTGGCCAGTGTGTGGCAGTTTGCCCAACCGGTGCATTAACCGAAGTCGACGAAACCGGAAAAGTAATTCGTGCTTTATCAGACCCAACAAAAACTGTAATTGTACAAACTGCTCCGGCAGTACGTGCAGCTTTGGGAGAGGAGTTCGATATGGAGGCCGGAACACTGGTAACGGGCAAATTGGTTTCAGCTCTGAAGAGATTAGGTTTCGACCAGGTGTTTGATACTGATTTTGCAGCCGACCTCACCATTATGGAGGAAGGAACTGAGTTATTAGACCGGTTAAGCAAGCATCTTGCAGGAGATAAAGATGTGAAACTTCCTATTCTGACTTCATGTTGTCCGGCATGGGTGAAATTCTTCGAGCATTATTTCCCGGAGATGAAAGATATTCCATCTACCGCACGTTCACCACAGCAAATGTTCGGATCAATTGCTAAAACTTATTTCGCCGATAAACTGGGTGTAAAACGTGAAAACCTGGTGGTTGTATCAATTATGCCTTGTGTGGCCAAAAAATATGAATGTGGCCGCGACGAATTTAAAGTAAATGATAATCCTGATGTCGATCATGCACTAACAACGCGTGAGTTGGCTGCATTAATTAAGTTATCGAACATCGACTTTAAATCGCTGCCAAACGAAGAGTTTGACAACCCACTCGGAGAGTCAACCGGAGCAGGTGTAATTTTCGGAACTACGGGTGGTGTAATTGAAGCAGCAGTTCGTACTGCTTACGAAGTTCATACAAAAAAAGAATTACCCCGTTTAGATTTTGAAGAATTACGGGGAATGGAAGGCATTCGTGAGGCAACAATCGATTTCAACGGTCTTCCTGTAAAAATCGGTATCGCCCATGGCCTGGGTAACGCCCGTAAATTGCTGGAAGATATTCAGGCAGGCAAAAGCGAGTTCCATGCCATTGAAATTATGAGTTGTCCGGGTGGTTGTATCGGTGGCGGTGGCCAGCCATATCATCACGGCGATGCTGAAATCCTGAAAAAACGACAGATAGCTATTTACCAGGAAGACAAAAACAAGACGATACGTAAATCTCACGAAAATCCGTATATCATTGAACTGTATAAAAACTTCCTCGGAAAACCGATGAGCGAAAAAGCGCATCATTTATTGCATACCGAGTATTTCGATCGCACTTAAAGAAAGTCATTGGACATTGGTCAATAGACATTAGGAAGAAAAGAATAATTGTCATTGGTCAATGGTCATTAGGAAGAAAAAGAAGAATAGACATTGGTTGCTGGAAAAAGTAGGAAAATTAAGTAAGTATCTAAAAATTGAATGAAATGAAACTGGAAAATTTGGTTGTTTATCAATTGGCAATGGAAATTGGAGATGAAATTTATTTTCTTGTTGAGAAATGGGACAATTTTCATAAATGGACAACTGGCAAACAATTAGTGGAAGCTGCCGATTCAATTGCTGCAAATATCAGCGAAGGGTATGGCAGGTATTTCTACAAAGAAAACCGTCAGTTTCAGTTTTATTCAAGAGGATCTCAAATTGAGACCAAAACATGGCTAACAAAGGCTAAAAATCGAAAGCATATTGATGAAGAAACATATAACTCATTAATCGGGAAACTTGATAAACTTGGAAAGATGCATAATGTATTTATAAAATCAATCGGTTCTCCTAATCAACCTAATGACCAATGACTAATGACCAGTGACAGTTTAAAAAGACTACTATTTTGAATTTTATTGAATAACACGTTATAAATAAGACAAAATGCCTAAAATAAAACTTGCAGAAAATACAGTACAACTTATAAAAGACATTTGTATTGAATTTGACAATAACGAGAGTGAACTGATAAATGTACTTCATAAAGTTCAGGGGAAACTGGGTTATCTGCCTGCTGAAGTACAGGAGGTAATTGCCAAAGAGTTAAAAGCTTCAGTAGCAAAAGTATACGGAGTTGTTACTTTTTACAGCTTTTTTACCATGATTCCGCAGGGCGAATTTCCCATCTCAATTTGTATGGGAACCGCTTGTTATGTGCGTGGTGCAGAGCAGGTCCTCAGCGAATTTAAACGCCAGCTGAAAGTGGAAGTTGGCGAATCCACCGAAGATGGTAAGTTCTCGATAAACTGTTTACGTTGTGTAGGCGCCTGTGGTTTGGCTCCTGTGGTAACTGTTGGCGAGAAAGTTTTTGGCCGGGTTGCACCAAGCGAAGTGAAAAAGATTATTGCCGAGTTTCTGGAAGGTGCTGAAAATGAAGCAAAATCAGCTTAAATAATCGTCGCCATAAAAAGAAATCCTTTCATCAATTGATGAAAGGATTTCTTTTTATTATATATCCGTTTTTATTTCGAAATGCTTTTGATAAACTGTATACAACGTTCGTTAAAAGCATCCGGCTGATCGATATTGCAAACGTGACCGCTGTTATTAATCACCTCCAGTTTTGAATTAAAGTGTCGTTCAACCAGGTTTGTTACCATGGGCAAAAACATATGATCCCTATCGCCCATAAGGTATAGCACAGGTGCCGATGCTTCTTTAATTAAAAATTCCTGCAGGTTATCCTTAATTTCAGTTGACATCCGCAGCCACTTTTTAAACTCTCTTTCACCTAACCTGATAGCTTCTTTAATAAATATTTTTCTCGATTCTATATCTTTTTTGTACGGAATAAGAATCCAGGCATTTAATTTATACAGCCACATGTAAGGAAGAATAGAATGTAAAAGCTTAGCAGCTGAAACAAGCGCTTTTATCCTGCCGTTAAACTGCATAATTGCTCCGCCCAGGATTATCGATTCAGCTCTTCCGGGAGCCAGTTTATCTATTGCCCTGATTATTATACTCCCCAAAGAGATTCCTACAAAATGTGCTTTTTGAATTTTCAGATGGTCCATGGTATGGATAACATCCATTGCAATTTCATCAAACTTATAGATTTCTTCCTGAGAATACTCTTTTTTCGATTTCCCATGCCCGCGCAAATCAACAAGAAGCACATTAAAGTGTTTCTTGAATTCGCGCAACTGCCTGAACCAAACAACGTTACTTCCACCTGCGCCATGTATGAACACTACCCAGACTTTAGAACTTTTATGCAAAAATGTTTTATGATAAAGCATGGTTCAAAAGTAGAACTATTTTAAATAATACCAAGCACAATACAAATGTTGTGGGACTTTTATTAACCGGACTTTAATAATTAAAAACAGTGATTTAGTAATCCATAAAATCCCACTGGCCCCTGTAAGGACGTGACAGCATCATATTTGCCGAGCTATCTCCAAAAAACTGTTCTTTTTCCGGATTCCACTGAAGTGGCCTTTCCAGTTCATAAGCGATATTGGCAATATTACACAACGAACTGGTTCTATGGCCAATCTCTACATCGGAAATGGGCCTGGTACGGCTTTTCATTGCATCGAGCCAGTCCTGGTAATGGTTGTCACTGAAATAGAGTTTGCGTTCTTCTTCCTTAAATTCATATTTAGCCAGTTTTTTATTTGGGAAGGTACGGAGGTATCCGCGGCTAACTTCAATTTTGCCTTCTGTCCCGATAAATTCAACTCCCGGGCCTTCGGGCAATTCAACATGATTCATAACAACACCGTTTTTGTAAATCATTTTCAGCCCGTGTGTTTCACCATGTTTCGGAGGAATAAACTCAATTGGCCCTGAATGATCCATTTGTAATCCCCACTGCCCGATGTCGAACATGTGAGCTCCCCAATCGGTTATCATTCCGCCACCAAAATTGCGATAATTTCGCCAGCGTGGATAGATGTCTTCTTCTACCGGGGGCGAAAGTACGGGATGGAAAGCGCGGTACGGCGACGGGCCTACCCAGAGGTTCCAGTCAAGGTTGTCCGGGGCTTCCATCGATGGTAAATCGCATGCAATAACCGGTCCGCCCAGTCCGGCATTAATTGCTTTTAACTCGCCAATGTAACCTTTTACCACCAGTTCGCATGCCTGCCTGAAATTATAACTCGACCGTTGCATGTTCCCGGTTTGGAAAACCCGGTCGTATTTCCGGGCAGCGTTTACCATGGCACGTCCTTCAGCAACAGTGTAGGCCATTGGTTTTTCGCAATAGATATCCTTTCCTGATTTGGCTGCATCAACCGAAACCTGTGCATGCCAGTGGTCGGGTGTCGCCACAACTACACCATCAATATCCTTTCTTTCAAGGATTTTGCGGTAATGTTTGGTGGCAAAAATTTCTGCGTTGGTCCCCTGTTTTTTATTTGCCTTGTTTGCCAGGTCAACAAAAAGATCGAGTTTTTCAGAGTCAACATCACATGCAGCAACCGTTACTGTTTCTTTGGTCTTTGTTTTGAAAAAATTCTGGAGAATCCGGCCCTGTTTCCCGGTGCCAATGTAGGCAAGGTTAATTCTGCTGTTAGCAGCAATTGCCCCGTTCTTCCCAAGTACTGATGCGGGGATAATGGTGAATGCAGCAGCTCCTGCCACCGTTTGTTTAATAAATTTTCTTCGTTTCATTATTGTTGGTTTAAGTCGTAAAATTCAGCCTTAAATTAATAAAAAAGCGCCACCTTTTTCGATGACGCTTAAAATATTCGATAAGAAATTTATTCTTTATTCTTTACAAATTTTTCTAACCACTGGTCTTGTTCCCAGAGCATGTGCAGAATTGATTCCCGGGCAGCATATCCATGGCTCTCTTTTGGAAGCATTACCAAACGAACGGGAGCTCCCAATCCTTTTAGTGCATTAAAATAGCGCTCGCTTTGCAATGGGTAGGTCCCCGAGTTGTTATCTGCAACCCCATGGATAAGCAGTAACGGGGTTTTCATTTTATCGGCATGCATAAACGGGCTCATGGTGTAATATACCTCAGGTGCTTCCCAGTAACTGCGTTCTTCGCTCTGGAATCCAAACGGTGTTAATGTACGGTTATAAGCTCCGCTTCGTGCAATTCCTGCAGCAAAAAGGTCGGAGTGGGAGAGAAGGTTGGCTGTCATAAATGCTCCGTACGAATGTCCGCCTACAGCTACACGGTTGCGGTCGATATAACCAAGTTTGTCTACTGCATCGATAGCTGCTTTTCCATTGGCAACCAATTGATCGCGGAACGAGTCGTTGGGCTCTTCTTCGCCTTCTCCAACAATTGGGAATGCAGCACCATCGAGAACAACATAACCCCGGGTAACCCAGTAAATCATCGATCCGTAATGCGGATATGTAAATGTGTGTGGCGACGAGGTTACCTGGCCGGCAGTTGATTTGTCTTTAAATTCGCGAGGGTATGCCCAAAGTATCATCGGTAGTTTCTCTTTTTTATCCATGTCGTAACCAGCAGGCAGATAAAGTGTGCCGGAAAGTTCCAGCCCGTCTTCACGATTGTATTTAATTACCTCTTTGTGAATATTCCCGATGCTTTTGAAAGGATTTTCGAAGAATGTAATCTGTTGAGGTGCAATACGTTTTTTTGTATTTCTTATAAATAAGTTTGGAAATTTTGTGCTCGACTGAACACTGGTTAAGAGAACGCCTTGTCTGGCATCCATTACTTTTACAATACGTTCCAGATTTTCTTCACCGCTGGCACGCCACAAGCGGGTGGTTTCTTTTGTTTTTAAATTGAATTCGTCGAAAAACGGCCTGATTCCTTCTGGAGAATAACCAGTTCCAGTGAGGTACAGTTTGTTTTTGATGATGATGAGAGAATACTTACCAAATACATTTTTTGCTGTTTCAAATGAGCCCGGGTCTGCATAGCGGTCCTGGTAATTCAAATCATAAATAATATCGGGTTGAACAGAAGCATCGGATGGATTAAAAAGATATATTTTTCTGTTTCGTGTGTTCCACCACGAGTCGTAGCCGATAGCAATATCGTCGTTACCCCAGACAATTCCTGCGTAGCGTTGTTTGGTTTTTAATATCGACTTCGGCTTGCTGTTAAACGGGGCTTCAAGGGTAAAGACTTCATCGCGGAATTCGGCTTCAATTGCCGGGTCGCCTTCATCTAAAGCTTTTGCATAATAAACTGTGGCAGGTTTATCGGCGCGCCAGTTTACACTGCGAATTTCTTTTGTTGTCGACATAAATCCTTTCGGGCGAACTTCTTCAAGCGGAACATCGCGAATAACTTTAATTTCTTTCCCGTTTTTATCGTAAATAATAGTTTTTTGAGGAAAACGGCCATAGGTTACTATGTATGAAAATGGTTTATGAAGTGTTGAAACCATCACATACTCACCATCAGAAGAAAAATTCAGGCCCGAATACATGGCAGTTTCTTTCCATAATTCTTTGTTCCCGTCTAAATCGACTGTAAAGATTGCCGACCGAACCAGTTGTTCAAAATTAAATTCATCGGCTTTATCCTGTAATAAATCCTGGTAGGTTCGGTTTTGTGCTTTTTTACCATCGCTAACCGAAACTTTTGGCCCTGTTGGTACTGCAGTCGATTTGTCAATTAAGGGTTTTTTATCTTCAGGAAGGAATTTTACCAAAAGCTTTTGTCCATCAGTAAACCACGAGTATGGACGCCCCATATTGGCATTAAGCGTAGCATCGGTTAGTTTTTTACAACTTGCTGTTTTAAGGTCGAGCACCCACAGCTCTACCCCGGAAGGTGTGGTTTGTGTAAAGGCCAGTTTCGTCTGGTCGGGCGACCAAGAAAAGTTTGCCAAACGTGGTTCCGCAGGGAGTTCTGTTACCTGTATCTCATTGTTGTCGCCAACCTTCATTAAAGTAATATTATTGTAGTAGGTTGTACGGCTGCCAATATTGGTAACCGGGTTAATCCTTAGGCCGGCAAGTCGTAACTCCGTTTCCGAAAGTTCAACAATGCTTTTGTAGTTGCTACGGTGCCGTAGAACAATATTTTCATTTTTATCGTCGAGCATATAAGCCGGAGTGCGTGGAGCATCTGCCAATTCCAAAATCTCCTTAGGTGGTTTCTGATAGGTAAGGTCTACCTGGGCTTTAACTATTCCCAGGGCGATTATTAATACAATCGATAGTGCAATAATTTTTTTCATTATTAAAAGTTTATGGTTTATTAAATTTCTAATTAAATAGTATTGAACAGAAGCCTAAAAGTAGTTAACATTCTAATAAACTTCAAGCTGTTAGTATGAGCTGTTGGTTTTATACGGTTTATTGGACTTTAAAACGCATAAGGGGTACCTCGGAGGTACCCCTCCCCACCTCGGAGGTACCCCGGGGTACCTAAAAGGTTCAACGTCGATGCTTTTTGCTTCGGGCTCGTACCTAAAAGGTTCAACGCCGATGCTTTTTGCTCCGAGTTCGTACCTAAAAGGTTCAACGTCGATGCTTTTTGCTCCGGGTTCGTACCTAAAAGGTTCAACGTCGATGCTTTTTGCTTTGAATTAGTACCTCAGAGGTTCAACGTCAATGCTTTTTGCTTCAAAATCGTACTTCGGAAATATTAATTACAGATTATAAGCCTCGAAATTCCTATTTTAATTGAACCAACTTCTAAGGTCATTAATCAAATCCTCCGTATTTTCAATCCCAACCGATAGCCTGAGAATTTTGTCTGTAATTCCTTCTTTTAGTCTTTCCTTTTCCTGAATTCAGGTTATTTCGGATGTACCGAAAATAGCCCGGACTAAATTGTCAGAACCATATAAGTGTATTATTTTTTAATTAGCTTTGCTTTCTATTTCAAAAATTATGTCCGAAAAACCATTAATATTAGTTACCAACGACGATGGAATTCATGCAAAAGGATTGCGTGAACTGGTTGAGGTGATGCAGTTTTTTGGCGAGGTCGTAGTTATCTCATCAGAAGTGTCAATGTCGGGTAAAGGGTGTGGAATAACAGTCGACCAACCGCTGCGTGCCATACCGGTCGAAAAGATTCATGATGTGCCTACATTCAAATGTAATGGTACTCCTGTCGATAGTGTAAAACTTTCGTTTAACACTTTGTTCGATCGTACTCCCGATTATGTTGTTTCAGGGATAAATCATGGTGCAAATTCGTCGATAAGTGTTATTTACAGCGGGACAATGGGTGCAGCCATCGAGGGTGGTTTACACGGTGTTCCTTCAATCGGTTTTTCGTTAGACGATTTTAGCGCCGATGCTGATTTCTCTAAAGCCAAATTAATTGTTGCCAAGGTTTTTCAGAGTGTTGTGGAAAACGGGATTCCCGAGTTTTCGTGTTTAAATGTAAATATACCCAAAGGAAAACCAAAAGGAATTAAAATTTGCAGACAGGCGCACGGGAAATGGGTTGAGGAGTTTGAAAAACGTACCGATCCGCATGGCCGGGAGTACCACTGGCTGTCAGGCTATTTTAAAAATTTTGAGGAAGATGCGGTTGAAACCGATATTCATGCATTAAAAAACAATTTTGTATCGGTGGTTCCCGTTACGGTAGATATGACTTGCTATAAAACACTCGATCATCTCCAAAACTGGAAATTTTAATGCAGCGACGTAAAAAAAATAAACTGGACAATATTGGAATAGGATTGCTGGCCGGGTTTGCCTTGCCGGTGGCCATATTTTTTATTGTCTATTTAATGGGAGATAAAGAGGTTTCGTTTTTCGAATACGTTAACGGTCTCTGGCGTTTGCAGGCATTAATTAAACTTGGGAGTTTATGTGTGTTTGCCAACGTGGCCGTATTCTGGATCTTTCTTCAGCTGAAGTATGAAAAAGCGGCGCGTGGTGTGCTGGGAGCTACCATTCTTTATGCATTTGTGGTATTAATTTCAAGGACTTTTTAGATGAGATATTACATTGTTGCCGGCGAAGCATCGGGCGATTTGCATGGTTCCAACCTGATGAAAGAACTGAAAATTGCTGACAATAATGCAGAGTTCCGCTTTTTTGGTGGCGACCTTATGAAAGAAGTTGGCGGCGAACTGGTGAAACATTACCGCGAAATGGCTTTCATGGGTATTCTGAATGTTTTGCTAAATATAAAAACCATAAAAAGAAACCTCGATTTATGCAAACACGATTTGCTGGCTTATCAACCCGATGCGGTAATTTTAATCGACTATCCCAGCTTTAATTTCAGGATTGCGGAGTTTGCTAAAAACAATGGCATAAAAGTATTTTATTATATCTCACCAAAATTATGGGCGTGGAAGGAGTATCGTGTTAAACATGTTCGCAGTTTTGTAGATGAAATGTTTACCATTTTGCCTTTCGAAACTGAATTCTACCAAAAACACGGCATTGACGTAAATTATGTGGGAAATCCCATTCTCGATTCAATTAAAGAATTTAAGAGCAGGGCGATAACCAAAGAGGAATTCAGGGAAAAGTATAATCTCGATGAAAGACCAATAATCGCTTTACTTTCGGGTAGCCGGATTCAGGAAATTAAAAATACCTTACCAGTTATGAAAAAAGCTGTGGCCGGGTATTCTGATTATCAGGTTGTAGTTACCGGAGTATCGTCGGTAGATAAAAAGGTGTACGACAAAATTCTGACAGGAAGCAATATTAAGCTTGTGTTTAACGCAACCTACAATGTTTTAACCCATGCGCACACAGCAATGGTAGCATCGGGTACTGCAGCTTTGGAAACAGCATTGTTTAATATTCCACAGGTGGTTATGTATAAAATGGAAGGTGGGCTTTTGCTCGATGTGATAATGAGAAATTTTGTGCTAAAAACGCAGTGGGTTTCGCTACCCAATATTATCTTGCAAAAAAGTACAGTGGTTGAGCTGATTCAAAAAGATATGACGGTAAAAAATGTGAGTGCTGAATTGCACAAACTGTTGAAGGACCATGATTACAGGAAGAATATTTTAAATGATTATCAAAAGTTAACCCAACTTATGGGAGGGCCAGGCTGTTCGAAACGCACTGCACAAAAAATGGTGGAGTTGCTTCAGTGATCAGTAGGCAGTCGCAGTAGGCAGCTCAAATAGAAATTGTATTAAATAAGTAGTAAAATGGATTTTAGGGATTTATTGGTTTATAAAAAAGCTTTTGAATTGGCTATGGAGATTTATATAATTTCAAAATCTTTTCCAAAAGAAGAAAAGTATTCTTTAACCGATCAAATTAGAAGATCTTCACATTCCGTTTGCAGCAATTTAGGAGAATCTTATCGTAAAAGAAATTATCCCAAACACTTTGCAAGCAAATTAACAGATGCAGATGGGGAAAACAGTGAAACACTTGTATGGCTCGAGTTTGTCTTGGCTTGTGAATATATTGAAACTGAAATTTTTGAGAAACTTGAATTCCAAACTCAGGAAATTGGTAAATTGATTAATTATATGATTTTAAACCCAGAGAAATTTGGGAGTAGCAGGGCTTTTTGAACTGATCACTGCGACTGATCACTGAATACTTAAATAATTAGAACTGTGTATAGCTTATTCAAAAAAGAGATAAAAACTTTCCTTGGTTCGCTGATTGGATACCTGGCGGTATTTGTTTTTCTGTTGGTAACCTGTTTGTTTTTATGGGTTTTCCCGGGTAGTTATAACATCCCCGACAATGGTTATGCCACGCTCGACGGGCTGTTTTCGTTGGCTCCGTGGTTGTACCTGTTCCTTGTTCCGGCAATAACCATGCGTTTTTTTGCCGACGAAAAACGTTCGGGAACAGTTGAAATTCTTTTAACACGACCGGTATCTGATTTTAAGCTTGTGTTAGCAAAATTTATGGCAGGTCTGGTGTTGGTTGTTTTTTCATTGTTGCCCACATTGCTCTATTTTTTGTCGGTATTTTTCCTCGGCAACCCGGTTGGCAGCATCGATGCCGGTGCAACCTGGGGTTCGTTTTTTGGCCTGTTTTTTCTGGCAACAATTTATGTGGCAATCGGTGTGTTTGCCTCCTCGTTAACCGACAACCAGATTGTTTCCTTCATACTGGCAATGGCCGTATCGTTTATGTTTTACCTGGGATTCGAGTTTGTGGCATCGTCAGGCGTTCCTTACATTTTAGAGCAGTTACTTAGGTGGTTAAGTATAAACGAACACTATTTATCTGCTTCGCGAGGAGTGATAGATTTGCAGGATCTCATCTATTTTGCAGGTATGACTCTGTTATTCCTTTATGCAACCAGTTTGCTGTTGCGAAAAGGAAAATTGAGGAGCAAACGTGTTAAAAGAAATGCTGCTGTTTTTGGAGTAATTCTGTTGGGTGTGTTTTTTGTTTCTACCAATTTCCTGTATAGGATTGATTTAACAGTCGATAAAAGATATTCGCTTTCAGAAGTAAGCAAAGAGATTGCGGTCAGTTTGAACGAGCCGGTTTTTATTGAGTTTTACCTGGAAGGAGAACTCGAACCCGGGCTAAAAAAACTACAGCGCGAAGTTTTTGAAAAGATTGCCGTATTAAATGCTTACTCCGAAAAACCAATCAGGATAAAAGTTACCGATCCTTATTCCGTTGCAGATCCTGATAAACGCAACGAACTGATGGAAAAATTGTTTGAAAAGGGAATTAAACCTACCAGTTTCAGGCACAAAACAGACATGGGAGTTAGCACAAAACTCATATTCCCTGGAGCTGTAATCAGGATGGGGAACAGAGAGGTTGCGGTTAATTTTTTGAAATACAACCAGGATTTTACACACGAATATAATTTTAATCATTCGGCTGAAAGTGTTGAATTTGAACTGGTAAACGCATTCCGCAAACTGGACAGGACAAAAAAATCAACCGTGGCATTCCTGGAAGGCCATGGTGAGTTTAACCAATACGAAGTGCTCGATTTTGCCAATGCACTGTCGGGCGATTTTAATGTAAAACGTATTTCAACCGCAACACTCGGACAATTTGCTGACAATTTTGATATCCTTATTGTAGCAGGCCCCACCGAAGAGTTTAACGAAACAGATAAATTCGTTATCGACCAATATATTATGAACGGTGGAAAAGTGATGTGGCTAATCGACCCGGTTCGCGTGAATAAGGATAGCTTGTCTCGTGGATTTCAGACCTATGGTTTCCCTCATGATATTAAACTGGGCGACCAGTTGTTTAAATACGGAGTACGATTAAATTACGAGTTGCTGCAGGATGTTGATTGTGCCCAAATACCTGTGAACACAGCCACGACAGGTAACCAGCCAAAATTTACTTTGCATCCGTGGTATTATTCACCACTGCTTGTTCCCAACGATAATCATCCGCTAAGCAGAAACCTGAACCGCGTTTTTTCTGAATATGTTTCGTCGGTCGATACTGTTTCAGGGAATAAAAACCTTGTAAAGTCGGTAATCTTATCAACATCGCCCAACGCACGGAAGGTAAAATCACCCTCGTCGGTAAGTCTGCAAAATATAAATAATCCACCTGCGCGGGAGTTGTTTAATGTTCCATTTATCCCTGTTGGGGTATTAATTGAAGGACAGTTTACATCGCTGTATAAAAATCGCATGGTCGAGCATCTGGGATTTTCTTCTGCAACAGTTTTAAACGAAAGTAAACCAACCAAAATGGTGGTAATTGCGGATGCCGGCCTGGTAGCGAACAAAGTAAATTATTCAGGCAAATCACCTCAAATTCAGGAGCTTGGATTCGACAGGGTTTCAAACCGGACATGGGGAAACAAAGAATTTCTTTTAAATGTAGTTTCTTATCTGAATGATGACCATGGAATTATGCAACTTCGTAACCGGACAATAAAAATGCGGTTGCTCGATAAGGTAAAACTAAGGGAAGAAAAGGCATTCTGGCAATGGTTGAATCTGGTTCTACCCCTACTATTAACAGCTGTTTTTGGGGTACTTTATAATATTGTTCGTAAATACAGGTATGCCCGTTCATAAATGAAGGGTAAAATCAAAGAATTCGGGATAGGGATATTTCATGAAAGTTTGTATATTCGTGTACTTGGATTAGAACGAAAATCCACTGGCTAAATCATAAAAAAAGAAAAATATAGTTATATGAAGTTTGTAGTATCAAGCACCGAATTACTGAGTCACCTTTCTGCAATCAGCAAGGTTATCAGCAGTAAGAGCACCATGCCAATTCTCGATAACTTTTTGTTTCAGTTATCAGAAACAGAATTAACCATTACAGCCTCCGATTTGGAATCGACACTGATTACCAGTATGGAACTGGATAATATTGAAGGAGATGGAGCAGTTGCAGTTCCTGCAAAATTAATTACCGATACTCTAAAGGAGTTTCCGGAACAACCGCTTACATTTCAAATTGACAAAGACTCGTTTAATGTTGAAATTTTTTCCGACAATGGTAAATTCAGCATTATGGGGCAAGATGCCGGAGATTTTCCAGAGCAGCCACAGGTGGATGCAGAGGGTGCTTCTTCGATAAACGTAAGTCATGTGGTACTTCAAAAAGGAATAGAAAAAACTTTGTTTGCCACTGCCGATGATGAACTCAGACCGGTTATGAACGGTATCTACGTTGAATTGACTCCCGATTTTATGAGCTTTGTTGCTTCCGATGCCCATAAACTGGTTCGGTACAGAAGAACAGATGCAAAGGCCGAATTCGAATCTTCTTTTATTCTTCCGAAAAAACCTGCGGGTTTGTTAAAAAATCTACTTCCAAAAGAGGAGTTTGATGTAAAACTGGAGTTCGACGATAAAAATGCATTCTTTACCTTAAGCAATTATAAACTTATTTGCCGTTTGGTTGAAGGAAACTATCCGAGTTATAATTCGGTTATTCCTACCAATAATCCTAATAAAATGGTAATCGACCGCCTGAACTTTTTTAATACCGTTAAAAGGGTTTCTGTATTCTCGAACCAGGCCAGCAATCTGGTTAAACTGAATATTAACGATAACCAATTGGTTGTTTCAGCCCAGGATATCGATTTTTCGATTTCGGCAGTTGAACGACTGAACTGCGAATACGAAGGCGAGGAGATTGAAATTGGTTTTAAATCAATTTTCCTTCAGGAGATTTTAACAAATATCTCTACAGGTGATGTTAAAGTTGAATTAAGCGATCCGACCCGGGCAGGACTGCTGCTGCCGGCAGAAACAGAGGATGAAGACGAAGATATGCTGATGTTGTTGATGCCAATGATGATAAATGCTTAAATAAATTAACAGATAACTTGAAAGGTATCCTGAAAATTAAAAGAGAATGGTTTTAGGATACCTTTTTTTATAAATACCAGCCATGCAACTTCAATTAAAAAAGCCCATTGTTTTTCTCGACCTGGAAACTACAGGTATCAACATTGTTACCGACCGGATTGTGGAGATTGCACTAATAAAAGTTAATCCCGATGGAACCGAAGAGGAAAAGCAGTTAAGAATAAATCCTGAGATGCCTATTCCAGAGGAGGCCTCTTTGATTCATGGTATTTATGATGAAGATGTGAAGGATGAACCTGCTTTTAAAGAAGTGGCTAAATCGTTGGTAAAGTTTATTGAAGGCTGCGATTTGGGCGGTTTCAATTCAAACCGGTTCGATATTCCTCTTTTGGCTGAAGAGTTTTTAAGGGTCGATATTGATATCGACCTGAAAAAGAACAAATTTATCGATGTGCAGGCCATTTTTCACAAAATGGAAAAACGTACACTTACAGCAGCCTATAAATTTTATTGCAACCAGAATTTGGTGGATGCACATAGCGCATTAGCCGATACCAAAGCAACCTACGAAGTGTTAAAAGCTCAGCTAAACAGGTATGACGGTGTTGAATATGAGGACGGAAAAGGTAAAAAAAGTATGCCAATTGTAAACGACGTGGAGAAGCTGAGTGAGTTTTCGTCGTACGACCGGAATGTGGATTTTGTTGGACGGATTGTTTACGATGAAAATGGTGTTGAAGTATTTAATTTTGGCAAAAATAAAGGCGTTCCGGTTGAGCAGGTGTTACAGGAACAACCCGGGTATTTTGGCTGGATCTTAAACAGTGAATTTCCGCTTTATACAAAAAAGGTTTTAACCCAGTTGAAGTTAAAAATGATGAACAAGTAAGCGCACAGCGCCTGGCTCACAGCCCAAAGCTAAAATCATGAAGATAATTTGTATTGGACGAAACTATGTGGCGCATGCCATAGAACTAAACAACGAAGTGCCGGAGGAGCCCATCTTTTTTATGAAACCCGACTCGTCGCTGCTTCGTAATAACGATCCGTTTTATATTCCCGACTGGACAAATGAAGTACATCACGAAATTGAGCTGGTAATAAAAATTAACCGGATTGGGAAGAATATTGAGAAGCAGTTTGCACACCGTTATTTCGATGAAATTGGCCTTGGAGTTGACTTTACTGCCCGCGATATCCAAAAGAAATTGAAAGAAAAAGGCCTTCCCTGGGAAAAAGCAAAAGCTTTCGATAACGCTGCCGTGTTAAGCGGTACGTTCTTTTCGAAATCAATTTTTCCCGACGCCAAAGCCATTAAATTTAAACTCGACATCAACAATAAAACTGTTCAGGAAGGGAATTCAGGGCTCATGATTTTTGGTTTCGAAGAATTGATATGCCATATATCGAAATATGTGACACTTAAAATTGGCGACCTGATTTATACCGGAACTCCTGCCGGTGTAG
>JBDLJS010000017.1:0-46821 GCA_039714235.1 Bacteroidota bacterium
GCCAGCGCCGATGGTACTGCGTAACAGTGGGAGAGTAGGTCGCTGCCAATTTTAACAAAGCCTGTGCTCAATTGAGCACAGGCTTTTTTTGTTGTTAATAAATTTCTTCTATCATTTAAATAATTTATTTATCATTTTTCGTTTATATTTAAAACAGCAATTGCTTACAAAAGATGCCTAACATTAATCTAAACTCTTTAAGAGAGAATGTTTTTTATTATTCTCTTCTTCTTTATGTCTCGTTTCTCCCTCTTTCTGAGGCATTTGTAAGTATCGCTGCAGGAATTTTACTTGCACAGGCCATTGTTTTAACTTCATGGAAACACCCTTTAGTAAAATTTAAGAATAAAGTTTCATTGTTTATGGTCACCTCGGTTTTTACTGTTTACCTTTTAGGAATGACAATAACCGAAGACGTACCATTTGCTTTATACGAACTTAAAAAAGTAGTATTCTGGGTGGTTTTGCCATTAGCTTTTTATATTTCCCCAACTTTAATACCGAAAAGATTTTATAATGTACTTATTGTTTTTGGTCTTGCTGTTTTTACCGCTACCATTGTGGCAATAATCAGAATTTTGTTTAAAGAATATTTTCAAATTAATGGATTCCGCGATATCACATTAATTTCACACATTCGGTTTTCGTTCCAGGTGTTACTTTCAATAATAATTGCCACTTATTTTCTGATATCCGGGTCAAAAATCTTTTCATTTAAACACAGTAACATATTATTATTGATTTTTATGATTTGGATGGTTGGTTTTCTAATTGTTTTAAAATCAATTACCGGGATTATTGCTTTTATTGGAACAGCAGTAGTATTGTTGTTTTTATTTATTATCAGGATACAAAATAAAAGAATAATGGTGGCTGTAATATTTTTCTTGGTATTTATTATCTCTGCCCCGGTTTTTTATGTTGCCAAGGTATGGAAAGACTTTTATAATACGGAAGAAGTAAATACGGAAGAAGTAGATAAATTTACAGCATCAGGAAATCCTTATTATTTTGATTTTTCATCGCAGGAAAAGGAAAACGGGAATTGGGTGAGGTTGTATCTCTGTGAGCGAGAATTACGCAATGAGTGGAACAAAAAAAGCAGGATGAAATATGACTCACTCGATGCAAAAGGTTATTCATACAGTTCAACTTTAATCAGGTACTTAACGAGCAAAGGTTTACGCAAAGACAGTATAGGAATAAACAGCCTTACAAAAGATGACATTCGCGCAATCGAAAATGGAATTGCAAATTATATTTATTGGGATAAAGGTATTTCCATTTACCCACGTATTTATGAAACAATTTGGGAGATAGACAGGTACAGAACTACCGGAGATCCGAACTATCAATCATTTTCGCAGCGGATTGAATTTGTTAAAGCCTCGTTACTCCTAATAAAGAAAAATCCATGGTTTGGAATAGGAACTGGTAACTGGAAGATTAAATATGCTGAAATTTATGATGAGATGAATTCAAAATTGATACGTGAGAACCAGGGACCGTCGCACAATCAATACCTGAATTATATGGTTAAGTTTGGTATCATTGGATTTATCTATATTTTTTCTGTGTTGCTTATTCCGGTTTTCAGAGAAAATCACAGGTACAATTTACTTTTCTGGCTCTTTATTGTGGCTATCGGTATTGTAAATTTTGGCGACTCCAATTTGGAAACCCATATGGGACTTTCGTTTATCTGTTTCTTTTATTGTCTCTTTTTATGGCATACCCCAGAAAAAATTAAAACTTTTCGCCTTTAACAAGTCCATTGTTACACCAATCCAAACGTTTGTTAATACAATCTGTTAGCATTGCATCGTTTATTTTTACTTTCGATCGGTTCAGAATCGGATGCCACAAATGGTAAGTAATGCCGGCAACCTTCATTTTTCTGAATTTAATTCCACTATGAAAAAGCCTGGCAAGCAGTTCAGTGTCTTCCATACCCCATCCTGTAAAATCTTCGTTCCAGCCATTTATCTTAATTATGTCTTGTTTCCACACGGCCAGCAAACCGCCTCTCAGTTTTCTTGAAAAGTCTTTTTGACGGAAAAGCTTGCTAAACATTGGTAGCCTGATAGAGTTGAGCCGGTTTTTTTCAATTCCTGAAGAGAGAAATGAAATTCTTCCTTGATTTTTCTTATTAGTTAAAATTTTTTCAGAATAATTATTATTTAGAAATACTCTTGAACCGATTAAGGCAACACCTTCCTGTAGATTTTTTTTAAAGTCGTAAAAAAAGCATGGATGAAAAATAAGGTCACCGTCCGAAAATATGAGGCAATCGCCTGTACTCTCATTGATGGCTTTATTGCGGATGGTTGCAGCCCTAAATCCTTTATCTTCCTGCCAGACATGTTTTAATTTTACAGGGAAATTTTTCTTAAATCTGGAAATAAGGTCCGCCGTTTCCTGCCCTGATCCATCGTTAGCAATAATTACTTCATCGGGGATTAATTTTTGGTTTAAAATGCTTGCAAGAATAACTTCAAGTGTATCAGGTTTGTTGTATGTAACAATTATTGCAGAAATTTTCATTATTGTCGGTCTGTGAAGCAAAGGTATAATTTCTAAGTAGCGGATTTTAATTATTTTTAAAATCTAATTCATAAAAGATAATGAACCACAACATTTGTTTTATCGGTGCGGGTAACCTTGCAACACACCTTTCGAAAGAACTTCAACGGAATGGATATAAGATTTCGCAGGTTTACAGCCGCTCGGTTGCCTCTGCAAAAGAGCTTGGCGAAAAACTGAACACAAGCTTTACAACCTCGGTTGCCGGGATTGATTCAAGTGCAGATGTTTTTTTTGTAGCCTTAAAAGATTCGGCAGTTAAAGAGGTTTTATCGCAAATTGATTTTCAAAATAAATTGGTTGTTCATTGTTCAGGTAGCCTGCCAATTACTGTACTAGACGAATATTCTGATAATATAGGTGTTTTGTATCCTTTGCAGACTTTCTCAAAAAACCGTGATTTGGATTTTCATAAGATTCCGGTATTTGTAGAAGCAAATACAAAAGAAAATGAACAAATCCTGTTCGAAATAGCGGGAAAGATTTCCGAAACGACATCAGCTCTGGATTCCGGGCGAAGAAAAAGTTTGCATATTTCAGCAGTCTTTGCCTGTAATTTTGTAAATCATTTCTATTTTATTGCATCACAAATTTTGAAATCAGATAATATTTCATTCGATGTTTTGAGGCCATTAATACTGGAAACTGCTGAAAAAGTTCAACAGCTTGATCCTTTTTCGGCCCAAACAGGACCGGCGGTCAGATTCGACGAAAAAATAATTAACGATCATTTGAGTAAACTGAATGAATTTCCTGAATACCAGGAATTGTACAATTCAATTTCAAAAAGTATTTTTGAACATCATTAAAAAGAATTGAATAATGTCTTTCTTTAAAGAAGAACTAAAAAATGTAAAAGCGTTTGTTTTCGATGTTGACGGAGTGTTATCGAAAGATACATCGCCCCTTAACGAAAATGGAGATCCTGTAAGAACTGCAAATGTAAAGGATGGTTTTTCCATGCGCATAGCTATTAAACTGGGATATCCGGTTGCCATCATTACAGGTGGATATATCGAGCGACTTCGATTAAGATATGAAAAACTTGGAGTAAAATATTATTACGATAGTGTGCGCGACAAGGTTGAATGTTTGAATGATTTTCTTGAAAAAACAGGAGTTGATTCGAAAGATATACTTTTTATGGGTGACGATTTGGTTGATTTTTTGGTAATGAAAGAGGTAGGTGTACCAACCTGCCCGCAGGATGCAGTTAATGAAATTAAACGAATTTCAAAATATATTTCAGACAAAAAGGGAGGTGATGGTTGTGTTCGGGATGTAATTGAACAAACCTTAAAAGCTCAAAATAAATGGTTCACAAAAGATTTGTTAAACTCAAACGCTTTTTAAATGGACTGGTTTCCCGATTATAATTTCATTCTAGCATCGAAATCTCCCCGGAGACAACAATTGCTCAAATCGTTGCGAATAGACTTCAGTGTTTTAACCAAAGAAGTGAAAGAGGATTATCCCCAGGGATTAAAAATGGAGGGGATTCCGGTTTTTTTGGCAGAGCTAAAATCGAAACCATTTTTAAACGAACTTTCAGAAAACGATTTGCTGATTACTGCTGACACCATGGTTTTTCTTGAAAATGAGGTGTTGGGTAAACCGGTTAACGATAAAGATGCTTTTAAAATGCTTAGTTGTTTAAGTGGAAAAGAGCATCAGGTGATAACAGGTGTGAGTCTTACTTCAAAAAATAAATCGAAATCGTTTTATTCAATATCTTACGTAAAGTTTAAGAATCTGACAAAAGCAGAGATTGAATATTATATTTCAACCTGTAAACCATTCGACAAAGCCGGTGCTTACGGAATACAGGAATGGATAGGTACCATTGGAATTACACATATCGAGGGCTCTTTTTATAATGTAATGGGGCTTCCAATTCAAAAATTATACGAAGAGATTCAAAAGTTTTAAGTACCCCAAAAAAAGGTTTCATTTTTTGATGTGTTATACAACAACATATTAAAAAGAAATTTATGGTTAACAATATTCATGATAATTCGTAATTTTAATTGAATTAAATAATAACATAATTAAATTCAATAAATATGAATCATCAAATAAAACTATTCATTTGGGTTTTCCTCTCCATTTTTTTAATTACAGGTTGCACATTAAAAGATAAAACCGCTGATGTTGGTTTATTAATTCATGCTCTTGATTACGAAAGGTGGGAAAACGACCGGGACTTTCTTGTAGAAGAAGTTAAGAACCTTGGAGGAAATATTGAAATTAAAATTGCCGATAACAAGGCTGATAAACAATTAGCTCAGGCAATTGAACTGCTCGCCAGCGGTATTGACGTATTGGTAGTTATACCTGTAGATCAGTATGCGGCTGCCGAAATTGTTGAAAAAGCTCATGAACATGAGGTAAAAGTAATTTCATACGACAGATTGATTAAGAACTGTAAGCTCGATTATTATGTTTCTACCGATAATGTAGAAATTGGTTCGTTGCAGGCGCAGTATCTGACAACCGTTAAACCAACCGGAAACTATGCCTTAATTGGTGGCGCACTTAGCGATAATAACAGTCAGTTTCTGTATTTGGGACAAATGAATGTGCTTCAGCCTCTGGTTGAAAAGGGTGACATAAAAATTGTTTATAAAGAATTTACAGAGAACTGGGAAGAAGAAGAAGGGTACGAACATACCCAAAAAATACTTTCCGGAAATGGTAATGTAGATGCAATAATTGCCGGTAACGATGCTATTGCCCGTGGGGTATTAAAAGCATTAACCGAAGCAGGAAAGGAGAGAGAGGTATTGGTAGCAGGTCAGGATGCTGATTTATTAAATCTGCAGGAAATTGTCGCGGGAAATCAAACCTGTACAATTTATAAACCGTATAGAAAACTGGCCGCCACAACAGCTGATTTGGCTGTAAGGCTGGCTACAGGCCAAACATGTGAAAAAACGTATCAGACGGTGAGTAATGGCGCGGTTCTGGTACCTGCGGTTTTGCATGATGCTATGGTTGTAAACCGCGAAAACCTTAAATTGACTGTAATCTCAGAAGGATATCAAAAGGCTGAAGAAGTATTTGAATAGTTAAGTAAAAGGTTACTTATGAGGGATTCCAATCGGAATCCCTTTTTTATTTCTTTTGTCTCTTTCCTGAAGAAGTTTTTATTCCTAATTTTGAGAAAACTAAACCTTAAGTTATGTACCAAAACAAATATTACTTCATTATTTTTCTTCTGTGTTTAATAATTTATAGCTCATGTAATTCTGAACATGAAGACTCCAAACCACCACATATTTTGTTCGCAATTTCCGACGATCAATCGTTTGCTCACACAAGTTTTGCTGGTTGTAATTTTATAAAAACACCTGCATTCGACAGGATTGCATCAGAAGGGATTTATTTTACAAATTGTATGGCTGGTTCTCCCGGATGTGCTCCATCGCGTAGTTCGATAGTAACCGGAAGATATCACTGGCAAAACGAACAATCCGGGCAGCATGCCTCTTCATGGATGAAAAAATATATACCCTTTATCGATTTGCTTGAAGAAAATGGATATGCAACAGGCCGAACCGGTAAAGGTGTTTCCCCGTTTCGTTATGCGCGCAGCGAGGCTGATTCATTATGGCGCGAAACCGATGCCGGTGGAATTGAACACAGTAGGATATATTATATTAAAGGCACTCCTGAAGATGAACGAACTGCAGGAGGTATCAATAACACAAATTATTTTGCAAATTTTAAATATTTTATCGACAGTATACGTGGCGATAAACCATTTTTCTTTTGGTACGGGGCAAAAGAACCTCACAGGAGCTTCGAGCAGGATTCCTGGAAACGGACCGATAAAAAAACAAAAAACGTAAATGTTCCAGGCTTTTTGCCAGGTCATGAAGTTGTCAGGGGAGATATTCTCGATTATGCGGTGGAAATTGAGTGGTTCGATTTGCACCTGCAAAGAATGCTGAACTACCTTGAAGAGAAAGGTGAGTTGGAAAATACAATAGTTATTGTTACTTCCGATAACGGCATGGCCTTCCCAAGGGCCAAAGCCAATGGTTATGAATATGGCATTCATGTTCCGTTTGCCGTCCGCTTTCCAAAATTTTTTCCGGGAGGCAGAATTGTGGACGATCCAACCAGTTTTGCTGACATTGCCCCAACAATACTAGAGATTACAGGTACAAGCTCTGAGGGGATGCTGCCCATTTCAGGAAGAAGTTTTTTAAACACCTTAAAATCGAAAAAAAAGGGAATTGTTGAATCGGATAAAAAATATGTTTTTGCAGGGCGTGAGCGACATTCCAGTTCGCGGTATTTGAACCGGGGATACCCACAAAGAATGATTAGAAGCCAGGATTTTTTATTAATCTGGAATATGAACCCCGAACGTTGGCCGGCTGGTGCACCACAACGAATTGTAGCTGGAAATACCGACGAACTGTGGCCAATGTATGGAATCGATGAAGAGGGGAAACATCATTCGGAATGGGCATTTACCGATATCGATGCTGCTCCTTCAAAATCATTTATAATAGAAAATATGAATGACAAAAAGATTAAACCTTTCTTCGACATGGCTCATTCCAAGCGTCCTGAGTTTGAACTGTTCAATGTAAAAGAAGACCCGTTTTGTTTAAACAGTTTAATCGGGAACAATGATTATTCTAATATTAAAAATGAATTGAAACAGGCATTATTTGATGAACTTAAAAAATCGGAAGACCCGAGAGTTACAGGGCCTGACCCGGAAGTATTCGATAGTTACATCAGGTACAGTAAAATGCGGGATTTCCCAAATCCGGAAGGTGTGAATTAGTACTTCACATGTGCTGACGGAGAGAAGATCAAAAGTAGGGTAAACTCGTTGGTCTTGATTCTGGGTTTGCTGAACTTAAAATAGTTTATTCCTGAATTCAACTCTTTTTTTCGTCGTTGCCGACAATCTTCCACCTTGGTATCGGAGCCTGAATACCTTCTTCTTTAAGTGCCCTGTATATTTTCAGTGCAATGTCGCTGTCGGTATTGAGCGTATCGGAGAAAGATGTCCAGTAAATGAGGGCAAAATCTAAATTACCTTCCTGGTTATAGCCGTAAAAATGGGTAAACGGAGCCGGTTCCTCATACACGCCCGGATGGGCAGATGCAATTTTTGTAAATAGTTCAATTACTTTATCCGGATCAGCATCCGATGAAGTTTTCATCAGTATCCGGCTTCGCCTGTCGCGGTTGGTTAAAGTCCAGTTTACCACTTTCTTCGAAACCAAGTCGCCGTTGGGAATAATTACCTCAGATCCGGAATAGGTTTTAATATTGCTTGCCCTTACTCCAATGCTCGTAATAACTCCCATTTCCTGGTCAATCTCTATGGTATCTCCAAGATTTACAGGCCGTTCGAAAGCAAGGATTAAGCCTGAAATAAAATTTAAAACAATACTTTGTAAACCAAAACCAATACCCACACTTAATGCTCCGAAAATAATTCCAATATTTGTTAAATTGATTCCGGCAGCAGAAAGCCCCATGTAAAACCCGATAGTTATCAGGATTATTCGTGCAAGCAATGAAATAGCCGGTGCAATACCGCGTGGAAGGACACTTACTAGCCATTCGTCCTGGAAAATGGTAGCCGCAAATCGTGCCAGCAACATGGTTACAATAAAAATTACAATAAAGGCAAGAATGCCACCAACAGAGATAATAAGGTTTTCATTAATTTCCCAATCTGTTTCAAGTACTCCATTCACCCACGACTGCAGGTACTCGAATAACTCGAATCCCATCAGCGTAAAAATTATCCAAACTATTATTCCCACCAGCATTAACGCAGGGCGGACCCTTTTCTGGATAACTTCAACCATATTGGTAAGTGTACGCAGGGTTAAGTGGCTACGGAGTTTAAAAATCAGGATAATAATACTGGTAAATACTTTGACCGAGAGATAAACAACTGCTCCCAGGCCAACGGAAGTTAATACAGCAGAGGTTAAAAACCGGGACAGGTTAACCATCCCGATTATATTGGTTACTACCGAAGCCAATAACAGAAATACAAAGATTGGAATAATATATCTGCGAAAAATCCGGATTTTTTTAAATTTTTCCGGCCACCTATTTAATACTTTTCGTCCTTCTGCCAGCGCATAGATTAGAATAGTTGCGTTAAAAAACAAGAATAATCTCGACAGGAATGATCTCGGATCGATATAAGCCTCTATCAACTGGTTGATAAACACGAGCAGAATAATTCCCAGTGAAATCGTAATTTTTTTATGCGTAAGTTTTGGAAGTAAATATACAGTTCCGGCTAATATTATGAGGATTAACATCTCGTTATAAATAGGAATAACCGATTTGTAGAAGAATGCAGAAATCAGCAGGCCTACCGTTACCGATGCCGCAACGGAATTGGCAATAACTGTTTTTGCCTCTTTCTCCAACGGATTGGTAAGTTCTTCTGCTCCTTTTTCCCATTTCTTTTTTACAAAAAGCATTAATGCCAACAGAAGTAAAATAAAAATTACCTGGAGAATTGCTGTTTTCAGGTTTTTTCTAAAGAATTCTCCCAATTGTGCCAGATCGTTACTTATTCCAGAGCTAACTTCTTGTTTGGCAGTAGCTTGTTCTGCAGTTGACGTATCGGTTGCAACACTTTTTATTCCCGATAAGTTCCAGATGGGAGGGTTGTCGAATGCAAAGTATTCTTTTTGTAACTCAAGCTCAATACGGTTAATTTCTGCAATTACTTCATCGATAATCAGCACCACCTCTGTCAACCGTTTTTGAATAATAAAAATGGTATCTAACCGGTTCTGAGCATTTTGTTTTATAATGTTTAATTTCACTAAACTGGTGTCGATACTTGCAATTGCTTCGGTCAGCTCACTGCTCTCACCAATATTTTCTTTGGTTGCCTGCCATGTGTTAATCTCTTCTGTAACCTCTTCGTTTAGCCCGGTAATATCTTCCAATCTTGTTTTAACACTGTTCTGGTAATCCTTTAATTCGTAATGATAATTTTTCCATTCAACTGTCCGTACTTTTAATTCGCGTTGCGATAAATTGTTTATCTCAGTCAACAGAGCTTCTTTTTTATGTGCTATATCTTCGTAAGTAATATTCAGAATAGAATCAACCTCACTGGTTTTTACACGCGGTTGAAGTAAATCACGATATTGTCGTACAAGTTGTTGCAGCTTCTCTGTTTCGGCAGGAATATCATTAACTTCAATTGTTTCAACCTGGCTGGCTGGTTCCTCTGTCTGTACAGCATTGTTGTCCTGGGCAATGCCATAGGTAAACAGAAAAAAGAAAGACAAGGTTAGAATAGTAAATTCTTTTATACGGATTTTAAGTTGCTTCATCTTAGTTAGATTAGTTTGTCAAACAATTTAGCAAAATGTTGTAACTATTCAAAATCAGACAATTATGTTCTGTCGTATCTTGGTAAAGATTTACACAAATAACAAAAATGTACAGAAATTGTTAAATGGGATTTCTGCTATTCAGGAAGCGATTCTTTAAAAAATTTTAAAACAGTGCTGTTAATTGGTTTAATTTCAGAATCATTTGTATGTGAAATGTTTACTGTTTCGTCAGGTAAAAATGAGATTAAGCTTTCTAAATCGTAATAATTTAAGCTACCGGGAACAATCCAGTATGCGAGTTTCGGATTGTAATATTCGGTTTCCAGAAATTTGGCATTCAATTCCGGCGGGTTTACCAGCTGAATTTTGAAAAAAGGATTTTTAAAGGTTGTAAAATGCAAAAACGGTGAAGCCATTTCATTATCAACCAAAGCAAATGTGTTGTTATTTTGCTTATTTATTTTTGTAACAAACTGCATAAGAAGGTCTAAAGCTTCGGCCGTTATTCCCGGAATACTTTTCCCAGCCAGATGGGCCCCAAATGTGTAGTTAAACGGTACTCCCCTTATATATCCGTCGCCACTGAACTCTTTGTCGTATAACTCACCCATACCTGGCAAATCAGCCGTTATAATCGTATATCCCTCTTTAATAAATTCTTTGGCAAGGCCACTGTTCAAAATATATTTTTTCCCTTCAGAATTTAGCCAGACAAGATACTTTTCTGAATTAGTATTCTGTTTTTTCAGCATTAAAACAGGGAGGGCATATTCGTTCTTGTCATTCTCAAGAAAGTATTTTTCTATATCAAAGGTTTCAGCAACAATTTTTCCCGTGTAAACTGCAGAAGTTAATCTCATGTCGAACTTTATTCCTGAGAGTTTTCTGATTTTTTCTTTCATTCTTTCCGGCGGAAGTTTCGTTTTGGTTGAATATTTCTGATTTAGCTGAAATGTGGTTTTGCCTTTAAAAGATGACTGAATTTGTCCGGTTTGAGTCACCCAAAGTTCTTCGGGTTGAAAGAGTTTGGTTTCTATTTCGGAACTGTTACCCGGATTATTTAAATGGTGCTGAAAAAAAGCATAGAGCGCTTCCCTGTTTTGTTTTGTGGATTCGTGTTTGCCAAAACTTTCTACCATTTGAATGTTGCCTAAACTTCCAAATGCTTCGTATGATTTTTGAACTTCTTTAAAGGTTTCACGGGCGCCTTGCTGGCTGAAGAAATCGTGGGTTGTGGTAATTATTATCGATGGTTTTGGTGCCCTAAGATGAAAAAAATCGGGGTGATCGAAGCCCAGTTTAATGGCATTAAACGGATTCTGTTCAGCATCCTGTGGGCCGATGGATTGAAGCAATCGTTTAAAGTTAGTAATGTAACATTCCGGAGCAGCTGCAAAAATTCTCTGGTCATACGCTGCAATCATTGCCGATTGGGTTCCGCCCCCCGAACGGCCTGTTATCCCTATTCTTTTCGGGTCTGCTTCTTTTCTGGTAAGTAAATAATCTACGGTTCGTACCCCGTCCCAGATAAAATAGTCGGTTAGCGATGTACCAGTAAAAAGGGTTTGCACTCCTGCAAAAGTGTGCTCTTTGGTTGGTCCTCCAATTTTCGATTTCCCAGTTTCAGTATCCAGGTATTGAAGTCTTTCGCCCTGACCGATGGGATCGAGGCCAAAAACAATAAATCCTTTTGCAACCAGGTTTAAAATAACATTCTGATAAGTTTCACTCCGAAATGCCAGCTCGGTATGCCCCGAACAATAGATGACAGCTGGTGCTGGTTCCTGCCTTTCTTTCGGAATAAACAGACAACCAGTTACAAAAAAACCGGGATGCGATTCGAATAATATTTTTTCAACCGTATAGCTTTCTCTCTCAATGGTCCCGGTAATCCTTGCATTCAAGGGAGTTTTCTCAAATTTGTCCAACGAAGAAAACATTTTATCCCTCAGGTTTTCCCGATAAGCCAGCCATTGCTCTTTTCCTTCAATTGTGGCAATTTTATTTGTGCGTTTATCGAGCAACCGATATGCTTCTTCTGAAATCGTTTTATACAAAGCCTCCTGGTTATTGCTGTAGGCCAGCCAGGTGGCATCTTCCCCCTGATTTGAGTGAAACACCGAATATTTTTTTTCCTGCCCGGTTGTGTAAATTGAAACTAGAATAGCGATAAACAGGATTACAGAATAACGGTTCATTTGGTTTAAGCTTATTTGTATAAAGATAATGATTTAATCCTTTAAATTATTTTTTAACAGATACCGATTGAGATATCTGCTGGTATAGGGATTGAATGAGAACGAAATGAGTTTTTATAATAATTCAGAAATGTTGGTTCCGTCCCTGATGTCTAAAAACCAGGTAATTGATATTAATCCGGATGGTAAAATTCCCGAAGTGTGGTTGTGTCCCTGAAGAGGAACCAGTTTAACAACACCGCCACTTACTCCCGCCGCCATAAACTCATTATAAATATCGTCTGAAACAATATACGGCACAAAAGTATCGTCGGTACCATGAATAATTAGCGTTGGTGTTGTTGTAGAATACGCGTTTACGCTGTTGTCGTTAAGCATTTCATGAACAGGTTCGTATTTGTTATCGGTTGCCTGATTGGCAATGTAATCTTCGGTAAAAAGTTCAGCAACAGTTGTGGTTAGTTGTTCATTTATTTCATCGCCCGATTTCGAACCGTCGTATAAATTAGGTATGCTTCCGGCATATGGTTCCTGAAAAATGTCGGTAATTGGAGTCGTTAGTTCAAGATTCATGTAACTGTTAAAAATGTACCCAACAAAATAGGGCATTGGGTATTCCTGTTGAGCAATTACGTATTCGTTAATTGTATTCAAATTGTATGGCCCGGCTCCACATGCACTGGCTTTTAAATTAAACTCACCCGGAAACTGTGTGTCAATGGCTTTTTGTACCTTCATGGTTGCCCATCCTCCCTGCGAGTACCCCGAAATGTACAAGTCGTTGCTCATGTTAATATCGAGGTGGTGGTTAACCAGTTCGTCAACTGCCCTGAGCATATCGGTAACTGTCTGAACGGTTGATTCTCCGTGTAAGTAAGGATGAAACATGTCATCGGCAACGCCAAATCCAAGGTAATCGGGAATGGCAACGATAAAACCAGTTGAAGCCATGAATTCGAGTAGCAAGTACAATTCGTCGTCAGGATCTACCGACGGAGCATGGTTGTGCAAAGTGTTGGTCCCGTTCTGATAACTTAATACCGGGAATGTTTCGGTACCCATGGGGACACATACCAAACCCGAAGCCAGCTTTGGCTCTCCGTTAAATGTGGTATTGTATGTTATTTTGTAAATAATAATTCCATAATCAACTTTGTCTTTAATAGCGGCAAGTTCCGGATAGTCGGGAATAAACATATCAAATGCCGATTCTATAAAAGCCGGAAGGTACGATTTATATTGATCGTGACTAACCAGATAAGTATCCGTTTCTGGAACTTCCACATCGTCGAAAATATCACACGAAGTAAATGTTGAAACCAAGAGAACAAATAAAAATGTGTAACGAAATATTTTAATACTCATAACAGGTAATTTCAGTTTTATTTTTAATCAAATGTAATTCAAATTATTTTTAACGTGAAAAAAGAATAAAGATTTCTCTTTCTAACTTTGATGAACCGAAACAGATATTTTTTAATTTCAGAAAAACAGGTTACAGTTTAATTAATCTGTTCGAAATTATTAAATTTAATGACTTGAACTTAAACCATATTATGAAGCGAATAGTATCTTTCTTATTTATTCTGTTGTTTGTTTTTCCTGTTTTTTCACAACCTGTAAAAGTAATGTTGGTTACCGGTGGGCATGCCTACGATACGGTGCAGTTCTTTCATCTTTTCGATGCATTGGAAGATGTTGAGTACGAGCACTTTGAGCAACCATTTGCCAACAGGGAAATCGCAAAAGATTTGGCTGAAGAACATGATGTTTTGGTTTTTTACGATATGTGGAATACCATTTCCGATTCGGAAATAGCTGCTTACATAAAAATGACAAAACTGGGAAAACCATTTCTGTTTTTGCATCATTCCATTGCTTCGTACCAGGAATGGCCTGAATTTGAGAGGATTATAGGTGGTAAATATTTCCAGGCGGGAGAAGATGTGCCAGAGGAGTTGTTATCTTCTTACGAGCATGATGTTTGGGTGTACAGCAAAGTTGAAACATATACGCCTGTTACAGCTGGATTTCGCGAATTGAGGTTTTTCGACGAGGTGTATGATAACATAAGGATTTCTGATGATATTATTCCGTTGCTCAGGACAAAGCATCCGAAAAGTATGGATTACATTGCCTGGGAGAACAGTTACAATTCCTCTAAAATAGTCTATCTGCAACCGGGGCACGATTACCGCACCTATGAATCGGAAGATTACCGGAAACTGGTTTTACAGGCAATTAAATACCTGGCAAAAACAAATTAATTGCTTGTAGTTCTAAAAAGGAACTGTTTACCAAAAGATATAACCATTTTAAACCTAATATTATGGAAAATGTAAATAAAAAAAGGCTTTTTGTGGCAAGCTGTCTGGCGCTGTTGGTAACAGCAGTTACTTTTGCCATAAGAGCACGAATTGAGGGAGTTTTTACCGATGACTACGGATTAACCAAAGAACAGGTGGGACGCGCTTTTAGCCCTGCATTCTGGGGGTTTGCCGTAGCCATGTTTGCCGGAGGTTATTTTATCGACATCGTTAAAACAAAAACCATTATTTGGATGGCCTTCGGTATGCATTTAATCGGAATTGTTTTATTGCTTCTGGCAAAAGACTATACTTCGCTTTTTATTTCCAATGTTTTTATCGGGCTGGGAAATGGTAGTGTAGAGGCTGCCTGTAATCCGCTGGTTGCGACCATTTTCCCCGATAAGAAAACAAAAATGCTAAATCGTTTTCATGTTTGGTTTCCAGGTGGGATAGTGATTGGTAGTTTGCTGGCTGCATTGGTAATGGATAAATTGAATTTACCGTGGCAGGTATTGGTTAGTTTGTTATTTATTCCTCTGGCCATTTATGGATTCCTGTTCTTTGGACAGAATATTCCTGAAACCGAACGGGTGTCATCTGGAGTCAGCTATAAAGAGATGATGCGAAATGTAGGGGCTCCCATTACCATTACTCTTGCTGTAATTTTTATGATTTTGGTTGCAACAAATCAAAATATTGCAAATACCGTTACTGCCAATTATGCATTACCATTAATTATTGTTAGTGTAATTGCCGTTTTAATTGTTATTGAAGGAAAGGCAATTAATAAAATCAGTTTGTTGTTCCCGTTCATTTTCTTTTGCATGTTACTTACCGCATCGACGGAGCTGGGGACAACACAGTGGATTAATGCTTTACTTGCCGAGAACGGAATTCACCCAATGATTATTCTGGCTGTCGTAACCGGAATAATGGCAATTGGTCGTTACTTTGCAGGTGGATTGATTCACCGTCTAAATCCGCCGGGGGTGTTATTAGGCTCAGCAATTTTTTCAGTTGCCGGTTTATTATTGTTAAGTATTTCTAACGGCCCTGTAATGACAGTTATTTCAGCAGCAGTATTTGCTGTTGGTGTCTGTTATTTCTGGCCAACTATGATAGGCGTGGCATCGGAATATATCCCCAAAAGTGGCGCTCTGGGAATGTCGATTCTTGGAGGTGCCGGTTTTGTAGCTACATCAATGGTTTTGCCTATTATGGGAAAATCGATTGAAACAGCCGGAGCAAATATTACTTTGCGAAATATGTCGGTATTACCATTAATTTTGGTAATTGCATTTATTATATTAATCATAATAGTTAGAAAAAGAAAAGAGATAGCTTAGAGTATATCTTTATATTTTAGTTTTAAAGGTGGGTATTTATCCACCTTTATTTATCTCTTTGTTTCTAAAATAAAACATAACATTTTTTAACTTTTACATAATAACATATTGATTGAGTTATTAATTTTTTTTATAAATTTACATGCACAAAACCAATAATTTAACTTGCGACTATGAAATTTTTAGCCAAGTTAATCCACAAATCTTATATGAGTTATTTGCCAACCAGGTTTTCTGTTCAGTACTATGGTTTGCCCGATGGTAAAGTTTATCTTTTTTATGCCCGTTTATACGAAATTAAATATGACAGATCGTATTTAGAGTATGTTTTTGCTGTGCATAACGATTTTATTTACGATTACGAGAAGCAAGTTTTAGTTCCAAAAATGAAATTCCGTTCGCCTGTTTACAACGAGATGGTAGATAATCCCAACCCGGATATTACAACCATTAAGGTAAGTAGAAAAATAAACTCATATACCGAAGCATTTGAGTTATTAAATGATATGGCCCTTGAAATGAAAAATGGTTTAAATCCTTCTCTAATTATGGCATTGGATGAAACCAGAAGTGAACTTGCAGGATAACACATATTTTAATATCAATATTTGAGTATATTCAATCAACCAGATATAACCTTTTTACTTTAGGTGGGGCAGTTTTATAAGAGGGGGCAGTAGTTTTGCTGTTCTCTCTTTTTATTACTTGATGGATGTATAGAATTGTTAATCAATTGTTTTGGGCTATTGAAACTAATAGTTTTCGACTACGCTTAAACAAATACTCTCCCCGAGATATTTTAATTATATTTATTCTCAAATAAAACAAAACCATAATCTTTATGGATAAAAATAAGCACGAAGACATTTACAAAACCACGCCGCTTAAAGATATTCCATGGAACAAGGAAACACCACCTGAAGCCTTGGTCGAACTAATTGAGACCGGAGCAATAAAACCTTGCAAGGCAATCGATATGGGTTGTGGAGCAGGTAATTATGCAGTTTATATTGCTGAACAAGGATTTGAAGTTACCGGTGTAGACCAATCGGTTTACGCCATAAATATTGCCAGAGAGAATGCCGCTGAAAAGGGAGTGAATGTCCGGTTTATTGCTGCTGATATCACCGGAAACTTTAATGAGATTAATGAGACGTTTGATTTTGTATATGACTGGGGAGTACTCCACCATATTTTTCCCGGGGATAGAAAAAATTATGTGAAAAATGTAAACAGGATACTAAATGCAGGCGGTAAATATCTTTCGGTGTGTTTTAGTGTGGAGGACGATTTTTTTGAAGGAAAAGGAAAATACCGCACAACAAAAAGAGGAAATTCATTGTATTTCTCTACAGAAGAGGAGATGAAAGAACTTTTTGAACCGCATTTTCATATAAATGAGCTTAAAACCATTGAGATTTTTGGGAAATCGGTATCGCACCAGGCTGTATATGTTTTTATGGAGAAAGGTTAGAATTTAATAATTGAAAATGAACCGTTCAGATCGGTGTTCAGTTCATCCACACTGGTCCATTTTAAATAGATATTTTTCCCCAACAGGTCGTCTGAAAATGTATTTTCTGAGATATTCACATTCTTACAGATTTCGAAAGTAAACGTGTATTGCCGGTTGTGGTATGGCTCGAACCGGTAACTTCGGGTAACTTTATTATTATTGAATGAAATACCATCCACCGACCGGGCAAAAAGTATGGGGTAGTCAAATGGGTGAAATTCGTTCCCGTCAATCCTTATGTTTTTATGAAATTTTGGGGTATTTTCATCCTGTTTGGGAATGATAGGGTAGATTGAAATTACACCTTCACAAAACTGATAAGAACTTGTATTGCAAAGGTCGGTAAATACGTTGTTTTTAATCAGAACATCGGTAACCGCCCCCGATTCGAACCAGCCGTTTGCATCGCCGGCAATTAGGATGGCGCTTCCGCTCGATTCGAAACGATTATTTTCAATAACAACTTTACCGGGTGTTGAAACCAGGAGACCTCTTGCCCGGCAGTTTTTGAAATGCGAGTTATTTACATATAAATCGGGCGACCAGGTAAGGTTTTCCAAAGCGTCGCCAATTTCAAGATTCCCGGGAGCATTATTTTTTAAAGTTACTACAAAAGTTTCCGTGTCAATGGGTTTAAATTCTGTTATCTCGCCTGTACCGATTGAATTCATTCGTTCATTCTCGATAAAACTGATTTTATCTCCTGCATGCCCCCAGTTTAATCCGATACTCTGGTCGTGCATAAATTTGCACTTCAGTTCCTTATCGGAAATTATTTCCTGAACCTGAACACTTGTTCCATGAATGTTTATAGGGTCGTCCATTAATCCGGCAAATTCGCAATTGGTAACCGTAATTTGTCCTTTGCAGTTCGAAACCTGGAGCCCGTCGTCGCCACCTCCGAAATAACGATTTTTAGCCGGGTTGGGAATAGCCCTGTAATCATCAAAGGTTAAATCCTCGCTGAATTGTGCAAGAATTCCCAGACCGGTTGCATGATACAGGTTTAAATTCTGAATGGTAATATTTTTCGATTCGCGAATAAAGATGCCGGAATGAATTCGTTCGGCATGCCGTAAAACAAGGAAATTGCCGACAGCAGGTTTTCGCAAAAAGTTATGGTACAGACGTACAATACCCGGCAAAGTTGTTTCGGCTCTGTAATCCTGCCAGCCTCTTCCAAAACATCCCCAGTCGCCGGTTTGCGGAACAATAAACCTACCTTCCCTGTCAAATTCCATGGTGCCTTTCCATTCGTTATGTTTATGTTTCTCAGTGGTAAACATTAGTTTGCCGTTTTCAATCCGGTAGGGCGATTCTTTCAGGTTAATTCCCAGGTCAATGTAGCGGTCAGTAACTTTTAAAACTTCTGCCTGCGCAATTAACGGTTGTTCCCAGTCTATGTTAACGTTTTTCAGGGTAATATTGCTGCAGTTATCGAGAGTAAAAGGCTGCATCTGCTCGTGAAAAATAAGAGTGCTGCCACGCCCGTCTATAGTTAGGTTTTTTATCCCCTCGAAAAGAAAGGCACAAACTTTCGGATTTATGTCGGTGGTGTTCGACTCAAAATATTCTTTTGTTTTACATCCTTCAGAATAAAAATGGTAGGTGCCGGGAGTAAAAACCAGCACTTTGGGATTATCGCCTTTTAAGTCTTCGTATACTTTGTTGGTAAATTTTACAGCGTTTTTCTTTTTTGTTTTGTAAAGTCCGTAATCTTTTAAAAAAATGTATGTAGTGTCGGAAGAGTTACCGTGCGAACCCGCTCTCGCCGTTTTTGTAAAGCCAAAGCATAAAACTGATATCAGGAATATTAAAGTGAATACTTTGTTCATTCAACAGGTTTTTGGCAAGATAATTAAATCTTATTTACGTTTCAACATTAATAACCTGAAATCCATTACCTGCGAACCGGGAATGTTAATGGCTTTTAGTGTTAGCGTGCCTTCTCCTTTATTTAAATGAATTGTGCCCAAACTGACATTTTTAAACTGCTTAACATACCCTTCAATGCGGGGATGAATATCGTTTTTATCCAACAGCGGAGAGTCGAAAGCCTCGGCAATTTTATATTCCAGTTTCGAGTTGCCAAACCGTAGTTCAACCGTTGAACCAACATCTGCCGCCGGGCAGGTGTAGAAAAGTTCCACCTCGTATTCGCCTGTTGTTAAAACTTCAACATCGAAAGTAATGCTGTCGTCAGTACTTATCCAGTTCGTAAAATATGTGCTGTTTGGATGCCTGTTCGAGCGCTTAATATTTCCGTGGGCAATTCCGTCGCGGGCCGGAAGCTGTGTGTTTTTAAAAGCAGCATCGCCAATGGTGAATGGCCGCTTCTCTTCAGTATTCAGTTCCGAAGCTACCTCCTTTATCCATTTCTCTTTAGCCTGAACCATTTCGACATAAACCTCAGGAAATTTTTCGGATACATTGGTGTACTGTCCCGGATCATTCTCCATATCGAACAGTTTATTTTGGTGGCCTAACCGGAATTTCTGGTTTCGTACGCTTGTTTTGCCCCGCCAGTAATTAAAAATCATACGGTCGTTCCAATCCGGTTTTTCCTCTAAAAGTAAAGGACTAATATTTTTGCCATCCAAAGGTTTTTCCTGATGTAACTCAATTCCCGCAAGGTTAGCCAAAGTCGGTAGAAAGTCTATTGCGCCAGCTATTTCGTTAATTTTTTTACCGGCAGAGATTTTTTTGTCCCATTTCATAATCATGGGCGAGCGTACACCACCTTCGTCGGTCGATCCTTTTTTGCCTTTCATGTCGTCGTTCCAGCGAACACCGTTGGGGCCATTGTCCGACAGGTAAATAATTATTGTATTATCCGAAAGGCCAAGTTCTTCCACTTTGTCTGTAATCCGGCCCACATTCCAGTCGATGTTTTCGCACATGGCCAGGGCAGCGCGGGTAAAATTAATGTCCTCTTTCCCCTTATTCCGGTTAAACATTTTGAGCTCTTTGTTTTCGAATTTGTTCCACCATTTATCGGGCACCTGCATGGGCGAGTGCGGCGTGTTAAACGGCAGGTAGAGGAAAAATGGTTTCTCTCTGTTTTGCTCAATAAAATCGAGGCCGTGCTGGGTTAAGTCGTCAATTATAAAGCCATTGCCCTGAACGATTTCTCCGTTGTGTTCCAGCATGGGGCTGTAATAATTTCCCCAGTGCCCCGAGCAAAATCCGTAAAAGTCTTCAAAACCGCGCGAGTTGGGATGGTAAGGCGCCTGCATTCCATTGTGCCATTTACCATATGCAGCCGTGGCATATCCGGCATCCCTGAAAATTTCGGCAATGGTAGTTTCATCCAAATCGAGCCTCTCTCCCCCTGCGCTTGTAGAATAAACACCTCCACGCACATGGTACCTTCCGGTAAGCAACTCGGCACGGGTAGGGGAACATACCGGGCAGACGTAAAACCGGTCGAAAGTTACCCCGGTTTCGGCCAACCGGTCAATATTCGGGGTTTTAATGTTTGTATTTCCGTTGCTGCTTAAATCGCCCCAGCCCTGGTCGTCGGTTAATATCAGAATAATATTGGGAGGGATTTGTATTTTTTTGTGTGTACAAGAGAAAAAAGTGAATACTAAAAATAAAATGATGAATAATCGGAACATAGTAATATGGTTTTTCATGATAAGATTTTTTTTACGAAACGCGTTTAAACATAAGTAACCTGAAATCCATTACCTGCGAACCGGGGATATCCATTGCTTTTATACTTAAAACCCCCTTGCCTTTTTCAAGCTGAATATTTCCAATGGAAACACGTTTAAAATCTTTAACATACGACTGTGTTCGAAGTATCCTGTCGTTTTCCATTCCTTTAGGAGGCGGATCGTGAGCTACTATAATTTTTCCGGTTAGTTTATTTTTACCAAAATTTAGTTGAAAAACTGAGCCCACATCTTCGGCAGGGCAGGTATAGTAAAGTTCAACTTCGTAAGTACCGCTTTTTAATACTTCTGCCGGCCATGAAATGCTATCTTGTGTATTAATCCAATTGGTAAAATAGGTACAATTCGGTGAGTTATCGGAGCGTTTTATTTCTCCGCTTGCTGTTCCGTCACGGGCTGGAATCTGGGTGAAAGAAAAGTCAGGATCTCCGATAGTAAATGGTCTGGTTTCTTTTTTAAGCAGCTCGGAAAGCACATTTTTTTTCCACCCTTCAAGAGTCTGGGTAAGTTTTTCAACAATATCAGGATTATCTGAGGCAATATTTTTTAGCTGTCCCGGGTCGTTTTCCATGTCGTATAATTCACCATTGTAATCCAACCGGTATTGTTGACTGCGAATGCTTGTCCTTCTCCAATGGTTAATAATGAACCGGTCTTTCCACTCTGTATTTTCTTTTAACAGCAAAGATTTTAAGCTTAAACCGTCCAATGTATTTTTTGGAGAATATTTAATTTGAGCCAGGTCGGTTAAAGTTGGAAGCAGATCTATTACGGCAGCAATTTGAGTTATTTTTTTGCCCGGTTTGAAAGTACCTGCCCATTTTATAATTAGAGGTGACCTTACCCCACCTTCGTCAGTCGATCCTTTTTTCCCTTTCATTCCATCATTCCAGCGCCAGGTGTTTGGCCCATTATCGGATAAATAAATAAGAATTGTGTTTTCTGAAAGGCCTAGTTCTTCCACTTTGTCAACTATTCGCCCGACATTCCAATCTAAATTTTCGCACATTGCCAAAGCAACTTTGGTTTGCAAAATATCCTCCTTTTCTCTATCCTTGTGAGATAATTGAAGCTCTTTGTCTTTGTATTTATTCCACCATTTGTCGGGCACCTGATTCGGACTATGCGGAGTATTAAATGGTAAATAAAGAAAAAACGGATTGTCTTTATTTGCCTCGATAAATTCCAGCCCGTGATTTGTAAAATCATCGGTTAAATAGCCATTCCCTTTTGTAATTCTGCCATTGTGTTCCAACATTGGAGAGAAGTAGTTTCCCCAGTGTCCGGAGCAGAATCCGTAATAATCGTTAAATCCTCTGGCATTTGGATGATATGGCGGTTGCATACCGTTGTGCCATTTGCCGTAGGCGGCGGTTGCATACCCGGCATTTTTAAAAACCTCAGCAATGGTTTCCTCATCTAAATCGAGCCTTTCGCCACCTGTGGAGGTCGAATATACTCCTCCGCGAACATGATATCTGCCGGTTAACAATTCAGCCCTGGTTGGAGAGCAAACCGGGCATACATAGAACTTGTCAAAAGTGATTCCGGTTGCGGCCAGTTTATCAATATTAGGTGTTTCTATGTTAGCATTTCCTTTCGTGCTTAAATCGCCCCAACCCTGGTCGTCGGTTAATATCAGAATAATATTGGGAGGGATTGATTTTTTACTTTCAGAACAGGAAAGAAGAAAAAAAGGAAGGATAAAAAGTATAAAATATCTTCTCATTTTTTAGCTGGTTGATGTTAAGGTAAAAATAGTGAAAAGATTCTGTTTTAAGCGAAAAGCGATTTTATTTCAGCAACCGATTTCATTTTTAACCAGTTTGGATGTTCCTCTTTCTCAATAGCTTTTTCATGTTCCCAGGTTATGCGATAAGGAATATGAATTGCATATCCCCCCAGTTCCAGTATGGGTTCAATATCTGATTTGTACGAATTTCCAATCATCAGGAAATCTTCAGGTGCGATATCGCAGTGAATAATAAGTTTTTGATAGTCGGAGGCTTTTTTATTGCTCATTATTTCCACGTGGTGAAAATATTTCTCCAGGTTCGATTTTTTTAGTTTCCGTTCCTGGTCGAGGAGGTCGCCTTTGGTAGCCACAATTAATTTGTAGCCTTTTTGTGTTAAATATTCCAGAATATCTACCACCCCGTTGAGCAAAACAACCGGTTTGTTTATTTGGGCTTTCCCTAAATCGATAATTTTTTCAATGGTTGATTGTGGTACATTATTACCGCTTACTTTCAGAGCAGTTTCAATCATCGACAGCATAAAGCCCTTGGTGCCATAGCCATATTTTTGGAGATTATTCATTTCGGTGGCAAACAATTCTTTCATCGTCTCTTCATGAGTCTGAAATTCGGTAAGGAGTTCGCAAAACCGGTCTTCTGTATCTCGATAATAAGGTTCGTTTACCCAGAGGGTATCGTCGGCATCGAATGCTATTACTTTAAAATTTGTTTTCATGTTTGTTTATAAAGCCAGATTTACTACTGTAATTCCTGCGCCTCCAAAATCAACATGCTCGTCTTTATAGCTTCGCACCATGGGCTCTGATCGTAGGTAGTCGCGGATGGATTGTTTTAAAATGCCGTGACCTTTGCCGTGTAAAATGCGCAGTTGCCCTACCTCGAACATAATGGCTTCATCTATAAATTCTGTAATGTTTGAAATAGCTTCCTCCACTCGTTGCCCACGGATATCGATTTCGGATTTAAAAGTGAGCCGTCTTTGCGAGAAGTTTTCTGTAAGCACCGAGGCTTGTGTTCCTCGTTTTTTATCCAGTTTTTTTGCTTCGTTGTTGCTCAGGCGTTCAATGTTTTCCCGGGGCATGGTAGTCATTAACTGCCCAAAAGCCACCACGGCATTTTTTTCGTTTAATTCAATCAGGTCGCCAATGGTATCCTGCCCTTTAATGCGCACCTTGTCGCCGGGGCGGATTTCCATGTGCTCTTCCAGCTCCACTTTTGGGATGGTTTTTTTAAATTCTTCAGGCCGGCGTTTATTGCGGTTTTCTTCCCTTTGGCGGAGTTTCTCCATTTTCCGGGTAATCCGCTCATCGTCAGCTGTCGATTTTTTGATTACCTCTTTTTTTAGTCCGTCCAGTTTTTCGCGTACCTGTTTGGTTTTTTCTTTATCAGCCTGCGCTATTTTTATCTCCTGAATGGTGTTTTCAATTCGTTTGTTGACCCCTTTCAGCAATGCATCGGCTTTCTCTTTTGCCTTTTTCAGTATTTCTTTGCGCTGCTTTTGAATATCCTGCAATTCAGCTTCATAATTTTCGGCAGTGTCGTCAAGTATTTTTTCAACCTTTCTGATTTTCATCCGCTTGGTTTCCCAATACCGTTTGTCGCGGTTTATCTGCCGCAGGTTACGGTCGAAGTCGATGTGGTCTTTCCCCACTTTTTCGGTGGCTTTATCGAGTATCTCCTCCGGAAGCCCTATTTTACGAGCAATCTCGAAAGCAAACGAGCTGCCAGGTTTGCCAATTTCCAGTTTAAACAGCGGGTTCATGTTCTGTGAGTCGTACAGCATTGCACCATTCACAATCCCTTCAGCCGACGAAGCAAAATGTTTCAGGTTGGTGTAGTGAGTGGTAATTACCCCAAACGTGCGTAGCTGACTTAATTTATCGAGAATAGATTCTGAGATAGCACCCCCCAGCAAAGGTTCTGTTCCTGTTCCGAATTCATCAATAAGTACCAATGTATTTTCATTGCAATTACGCACAAAGTGCTTCATGTTCATCAAGTGTGAGCTGTAAGTGCTCAGATCATTCTCCAGCGATTGCTCGTCTCCAATGTCGATAAAGAGTTGGTTGAAAATTCCGGTTTTGCTCCCTTCGTTTAACGGGATAAGTAATCCGCATTGCAACATGTACTGCAGCAATCCTGTTGTTTTCAAGCAAACCGATTTTCCCCCGGCGTTAGGCCCCGAAATCAGTAAAATATGTTTTTCGTCGGTGAGTTTTATGTCGAGCGGAACAATCTTTCTGTTCTCTTTCCGAAGGGTTTTAAATAGCAATGGGTGAATGGCTTGATACCATTCAATTACCGGCTCTTCTGTAAATTCAGGCTTACTTGCATCAAATTCAACAGCAAGTAAAGCCTTGGCACGAATAAAATCAATCTCGCCCAAAAAATCATAAGAGTAATTAAGGTCATCGAGGTAGGGGCGTATGTCGTTCGAGAAACCGGTCAGAATTTTAATAACTTCCCGGCGTTCGGCATACTCTAACTCCCTTATTTCATTGTTCATCTCAACAATTTCGTTGGGCTCTATATACGAAGTTTTCCCGGTAGCCGATTCGTCGTAAACAATACCTTTCAGTTTACGTTTGTTCGATGCCAGCACAGGAATTACCGCCCGCCCGTCGCGAATTGAAACCGAGGCATCCTCCTCAACAAGTCCATCCTTTTGTGCCTGCTTCAAAATGGTGTGCAGCCGTTTCGACATGTTCGACTGCATGGAAAAAATACTCTTTCGGATTTGTGCCAACTCAGGCGAGGCATTATCGCGGATTTTTCCCAGTTTATTTATTATTGCATCAATACGGTCGTAGATGTATGGGAACACCTGTACGTTTGTCGTTTTCTTTTTTAAAAGAGGAAAGAACTCCTCATCCTGCTTGTTGAAAAAGTTTACAATGGCACGGACAGCCTCCAGCGAACGTTTTAAATCGAACAGCTCGCCAGCCTCCAAAAAACGTCCTTCAATTTTAATTTTTTGAAGGGCTTGCCTTAAATCGTAAAAATGGTTTGCCGGAAAATTGTCTAGTTCTTTTACAATCCTGCAAAATTCCTCCACTTCGCCCAGTTGGTTGGAAATAGCCTTGTACGAGGTTTGAAAGTGCATCTCTTCCACCCATTCGTTTCCCATTGTGCTGATACATTTGTTGTCCAGCATCTCCCGAATGCGGTCGAACCCAATTTTCGCCTCGAAGTTATTTGGATAGATGTTTTGCATTGCTACTTTAGAATTGTAAGCAAAAATAATAAAGATGTTGGGAATTCAGAGCTAATGCTAAACTACTCTAAACTCAGAACTGAATTACCCCCTCGGTACCTTTTCTCCCGGAAACCTTTTTGCATACTCTTTCCAAAATAGCTTCACCTCACTTTTCATCTCTTTAGAAAGCGCCAGGATTCCAAACAGGTTGGGAATGGTCATCAGGGCGATTGTAATTCCCGAAAGTGTCCATACGATTGTTGTATCGACAAAAGAAGCCAGGAAGAACCCGACAATGTAAACCAGACGGTACCAAATTACACCTTTTATGCCAAACAGGTATGTTACAGCACGCCCACCGTAGTACGACCAACTGATGGCAGTTGAGAAAGCAAACATCAACAACCCGATGGAAACGATGTATTTTCCATATTCACCAAACCAACTGTGGGTAAATGCAATAGTTGTCAGCGGGGCGCTGTGCATCAGTGATTTACCTGTCATGGTCAATTTGTTGTGGTTCACCATTTTTCCCTCATTGAACTCTATTGTACCATTGTATGGCTGGCTGTTAATCCAGACCTTTACCTCTTCGGCAACCGAACGGGCGTGGAAAACAGTAGGTTGGTTCTGAATAATTCCTTCTGTAACCTGCAGGCTTCCAGTAAACAGTTCAAGATCTTCTTTCCCAGCCAGGTAGTTGAAAAGGGATTCTTTGTCCTGCTCGTTGGTATCAGAATAGGATTCAGCTAATACAACAAGGTCGGCCTCTTGGAACTGGTTATTGTGTTTTTCAGTCCATACACCAGATGAGAGAAGTACTAATCCTGTGAGTGTGCAAATTATTATGGTATCGATAAATGGTTCCAATAAAGCAACCAGACCTTCCGAAACTGGTTCGTGTGCACGTGCAGCGGCGTGTGCAATTGGTGCCGAACCTTGGCCTGCTTCATTTGAGAAAAGCCCTCTGTTTACACCACGGTTAAAAGCAAATGCAATACTCCCGCCAAGGAACCCGCCAACAGCAGCTGTCCCTGTAAAAACATCACCAACTATAGCAGCAATTGAGGGAATTATATTTTCGTAATTATAAAATATGACTGCCAGTGCCCCAATTAGGTAAACAGCAGCCATAAATGGTACCAAACGCGAGGTAACTTTTGCAATACGTTTAATTCCGCCTATAATTACCAGCCCAAGAAGCACCGCCAGAACACCGCCTGTCAGCATGTGGTTTATCCCGAATGTTTCGAAAAGCGAGTTCGATATACTGTTTATTTGTGGTAAACTTCCCGTTCCGAATGAAGAAAGTATAGTTGCAATAGCAAACAGTCCACCAAGGAAACTACCGGTTTTTAATATTTTATTGTTCTTTAAAGGTATGTTCAACCTTTTCTTCATAAAATACATAGGTCCACCAGCAATAGATCCATCGGTCGCTGTTTCGCGATATTTATGCGAAAGAGTAACCTCAACGAATTTGGTGGTCATACCTACTGCTGCAGTTACTAGCATCCAGAACAAGGCAGCCGGGCCTCCCAGATGAATTGCTAGGGCTACTCCTGCAATGTTCCCGGTTCCAACAGTTCCCGAAAGAGCAGTTGTTAATGCCTGAAAGTGAGAAGTGTCTCCTTTATCTCCTTCTTTGTCGAATTTTCCACTAACTATTCTGAGTGAATGTTTCAGATACCGGAATTGAGGAAATTTCAGATAAATGGTGAAAAAGATACCGGTTCCCAACAATAAAAAAACGAACCATTGCGATCCGCCAATATAACCATCTATTAAAGAGAGAATGTCGTTGACTTTATTCATATATTGCAGTGTTTTTTCAGAAATCGGGCTAAAAATAACAATCTCTTTTAAAATCTTACAGGAAAGTATGGTTATTAATAAAAGTTTGTTGAAAATCTACGGTAAAAGTAAATTACTATTTCGCTTTTTTAGGTTGAAATGGACTATATTTGATTTCGACAATAATTTTTATATGATAAAAAGGTTATTTGGGAGTCAATAATTACTTTACCTAAATAATAGTACAGCTTTTTAATTGCATTTTAACCAAAAAAAATAATATCATGTTACCAAAATTTTTACTGGCCGACAACTCACTTGAAACACCAGACACCATTTTTGTGGTACACACCAAAACTCCCCGTTTTATTGTTGAAGCCGACATAGAGGATTTCTGGGATAACCAGGAAATTCACTGGATTGACGGTGAGCCGGGAGATGAAGAATTAATCTCTGAATTGGTGGAAGCAGCCGAAGAATTTCTGGAAAAAGAGTTTGAAAACGAAGAGTTGCTGGCTGAAGAAGATGAAGATTAGTTATGTCGACAAAACGTTTATATCGCTCGCGTGACCGGATTCTTGGCGGTGTACTTGCCGGATTTGCTGAGTATATTGATGTGGATAAAATGCTGGTACGGCTTATTTATGTATTGTTATCGCTTTTTTCAGCCGGATTCCCCGGATTATTGATATACATTATTTTTTGGGCTGTAACACCCGAAAAGCCAATAGAAATGGAATAGGGGTGCAGCGAATTCCGATTTGCTGATTAAATGGCGAATCGGAATTCGCCACACCTTATTACTGCTCAACCCCTTTTAACGACAACTGTATCCTTTTTCGCGGAGTATCTACCTCTTTCACCCTAACCTTAACATGCTGGTGTAGTTTTACAATTTCATTTGGGTCGGAGATAAAACGGTCGGCCATTTCAGAGATATGAATTAATCCCGATTCTTTGATTCCCACATCTACAAAAGCCCCAAACTTGGTAATGTTGTTAACAATGCCGGGAATAACCATTCCTTCCTGTAAATCGTTGATTGAGAAGATATTTGCAAATTCAAATACTTTTATTGGTTTCCTCGGGTCGCGTCCAGGTTTCAGTAGTTCGTTTTTAATGTCGTTTAATGTGGGCAGTCCAATTTCGGCGGTTACATACTTCTGAAAATCGATTTTTGAAACCAATTCTTCGTTGCGCACCAAGTCGTTTACCCCGCTCTTTAAATCTTTGGCAATCTGTTTTACAATTTTATACGATTCAGGGTGCACACCCGAGTTGTCCAACGGGTTTTCTGCGTCAGGGATACGTAAAAACCCTGCCGCCTGCTCAAAAGCTTTGGGCCCCATCCGTGGCACCTTTTTCAATGCTTCGCGAGATTTAAACAGCCCGCTCTCTTTGCGGTAACTGGTAATGTTTTCAGCCAGTTGTGGCCCCAGCCCTGAAATATAGGTAAGCAGGTGTTTACTGGCGGTGTTCAGGTTTACGCCCACTGAGTTCACACTCAATTCAACAACAGAATCCAGGCTGTTTTTAAGGTTTTTCTGGTTAACGTCGTGCTGGTATTGCCCAACACCAATGCTTTTGGGATCAATCTTAACCAGCTCGGCAAGCGGGTCCATCAGTCGCCGCCCAATTGAAACAGCGCCGCGCACCGTAACATCGTATTGTGGGAACTCCTGCCGCGCTACCGACGAGGCCGAGTAAACAGAAGCCCCGTCTTCGCTTACAACATAAACCCGCAATTCGCGGTCGAAACGCAGTTTTTTTATGAAAGCCTCAGTTTCGCGGCTGGCAGTACCGTTACCAATTGCAATGGCTTCAACCTGGTACATCTCCACCATCGACGTAATTTTTTTAGCCGCCATTTTGCGCTCTTCCTGTGGCTTGTGCGGGTAAATATTTTCGTTATGCAAAAGGTTGCCCTGCTCGTCGAGGCAAACCACCTTGCAGCCGGTTCGGTAACCGGGGTCGATTGCTAATGTTCGTTTTTGTCCCAGCGGCGGGGCAAGCAGCAACTGTTTCAGGTTTTCGGCAAAAACTTTAATGGCTTCATCGTCAGCCTTCTCTTTCGAGAGGTTTGCAAATTCATTTTCAATGGAAGGTTGTATTAACCGCTTCAAACTGTCTTTAACTGCCAGTGAAACCTGCTCCGAACTTTTATTATTCCCTTTCACAAAAAAGCGTTCGAGTTTTTCCATGATATGTTCTTCGTCAGGAGATATGGAAACGCGTAAAAAATCTTCGTTTTCACCACGGCGCATTGCCAGCAACCGGTGTGACGGGCATTTTCTCAGTGGTTCGCTCCAGTCGAAATAGTCGCGGTACTTGGCAGCGACTTCCTCTTTACCTTTTACCACTTTTGAAGTAATTTCTGCTCCCAGTTCAAATCCACCACGGACAATATTTCTTGCCCGTTCGTTTTCGCTTACCCATTCGGCAATAATGTCGCGGGCGCCTGCCAAAGCTTCTTCCACACTTGTAACTTCATCGCTTAAAAATGAGTTGGCACGAAATTCAGGATCTAGTTCCATCTGCTTCATTATAATTTTGGCAAGTGGTTCCAGCCCTTTTTCGCGGGCAATGGTTGCCTTGGTGCGGCGTTTGGGTTTGTAGGGAAGGTAAATATCCTCAAGCTCAACAGCATCAAAACAGTTTTCAATCCTCACTTTTAATTCGGGAGTCAGTTTTTCCTGTTCTTCAATGGTTTTCAGAATGGTTTCCTTGCGTTTTTCGAGTTCGGTGAATTTTTCGCTCTGCTCTTTAATTTGCAATATTTGTACTTCATCCAGGCTTCCCGTCCGTTCTTTCCGGTATCGTGAGATAAAAGGCACAGTTGCCCCTTCGTTAAAAAGGTTTATTGTATTTATAACCTGAACTGTTTTTAACCCCAGGTTTTGGGAAATTATATTGATGATTTTATTTTGCATTGTTCTGTTTTTGTTGGAATGCAAAGGTAGGAAAAAGTAGTTTATGCAGCAGAAATCCCTCCGGGAGCGTTTAGTGTTCAGTGTTAAGAGTTTAAAGTCTGCTAACTGAACACTGTCACTGCCAACTTTCTTCTGTCTTCCTTCTTCTGTCTTCCGACTTTTTTTCCTACTTTTGCACCTCATTTTCAAAACTAGAAAAACGCATGTTTGAGAATTTAAGCGACAAGCTGGAGAAGTCCTTTAAATTACTGAAAGGACAGGGGAAAATAACCGAAATAAATGTTGCGGAAACGCTGAAAGATATCCGTCGGGCATTACTGGATGCCGACGTCAACTTTAAGATTGCCAAAAAGTTTACCAACGACGTAAAAGAGAAGGCGATGGGGCAGCAGGTTTTAACTGCTGTTAAACCGGGGCAACTGATGGTTAAAATCGTCAAAGATGAGCTGGCTTCTTTAATGGGCGGTACTTTTACCGACATTGAGTTAAAAAGCAAACCATCGGTAATCCTGATGTCGGGCCTGCAAGGTTCGGGTAAAACTACTTTCTCGGGTAAGCTGGCCAACATGCTGAAAAGCAAAAAGGGACGTCATCCGCTGTTAGTTGCAGGCGACGTTTACCGTCCGGCAGCGATTGACCAGTTGAAGGTTCTGGGCGAACAAATTGGTGTTCCGGTTTATACCGAAGAGGGCAATATGGACCCGGTAAAAATTGCCAAAGCTGCAATTAAAGAGGCTAAAAGCAAAGGCCATGATGTTGTGATTGTGGATACAGCAGGACGTTTGGCTATTGATGAGCAGATGATGGACGAAATAGCGTCGATTAAAAAGGCTATCGATCCCGATGAGATTTTGTTTGTTGTGGACTCCATGACCGGACAAGATGCCGTAAATACTGCGAAAGAGTTTAACGAGCGCCTCGACTTTGACGGTGTTGTGCTTACCAAGCTCGATGGTGATACTCGTGGTGGTGCGGCGCTTTCAATCCGTGCTGTGGTTGAAAAACCGATTAAGTTTGTGGGTACGGGCGAAAAGGTTGATGCACTGGACGTTTTCCACCCAGACCGTATGGCCGACCGTATCCTCGGCATGGGCGATATTGTTTCGCTGGTTGAAAAAGCCCAGGAACAATTCGATGAGGAGGAAGCCCGTAAACTTCAGAAAAAACTAGCGAAAAATACATTCAACTTTAACGACTTCCTGAAACAGATTAACCAGATTAAAAAGATGGGTAACCTAAAGGATGTGGTTGGAATGATTCCTGGAATGGGCAAGGCTATGAAGAATATGGATATTGATGATGATGCCTTTAAACACATTGAAGCCATAATTTCTTCGATGACACCCGATGAGCGTGAAAACCCATCGCTGATTAACGGTAGCCGTCGTAAGCGTATTGCCAATGGTTCGGGCACAAATATACAGGAAGTAAACCGTTTGTTGAAACAGTTTGGAGAAACCCGCAAGATGATGCGAATGGTATCGCAGGGTAAAAATGTTCAGAACATGATGGCCAATATGCAACAGCAGGGGAGGAAGTTTTAGTTTACAGTCGCAGTCTCAGTCTCAGTTTTAAGTTTTTTGTGACCAATAGCTAATGACCAATGTAAAATGTATTTTAAAAAACCTAATATTATATCTAAATGGAATTAATCGACGGAAAAAAGATAGCTGCAGATATTAAAGCAGAGATTGCTGAAGAGGTAAAAACAATTGTTGAAAATGGTAGTAAGCAACCTCACCTGGCAGCCATTTTGGTAGGACACGATGGCGGCAGCGAGACTTATGTGGCATACAAAATAAAAGATTGCGAAGCAGTTGGTTTTAAATCGTCGCTTATTCGTTACGAAGACAATGTTCCTGAAGCTGAGTTGTTGGGAAAAATTAAAGAATTGAACGAAGATGCCGATGTGGATGGTTTTATAGTTCAGTTGCCTTTACCAAAACATATTTCGGAACAAAAAGTAATTGAAACTATCGACCCTAAGAAAGATGTTGACGGGTTCCATCCTGCAAATGTAGGGCGTATGGTTATTGGACTTCCTTCTTTTGTGTCGGCTACTCCTTACGGAATAGTAGAATTGCTGAGACGCTACAATATTGAAACCAGCGGAAAAAACTGTGTCGTACTTGGACGAAGTAATATTGTTGGGCGCCCGATGAGTGTTTTAATGTCGCAAAAATCCATTAATGCCACGGTAACAGTTGCGCACAGCCGTACTGCAAATCTCAAAGAAGTTTGCCGTAATGCCGATATACTGATTGTTGCCATGGGGGTTCCTGAGTTTGTAAAAGGCGATATGGTAAAAGAAGGGGCAGTTGTAATTGATGTGGGAACGACCCGCATAAAATCGGACAAAACCAAATCGGGCTGGAAACTGAAAGGTGATGTTTTGTTCGATGAGGTAGCTACTAAATGCTCATACATAACACCGGTTCCCGGCGGGGTAGGGCCAATGACAAGGGTTTCGTTACTTCATAATACTTTGCTGTCGGCTAAAAAGGAGATTTACAAATAGGGTAGTTTAGAGTTCAAAGCATACGTATTTTCCAGTTAGCCATAAAATACATCAAATTGTCAGCAGTAAATTTTCAACATTAAAATAATTTTCTATTTTTGATACTAATCTAATTAAAACCAAAAAGGAAAAAGAATGGAAAGTGCTGAAAAGAAGGAGGATGTAAGAAATTCGGATAGCAGATTCAAACAGGAAATTCATTCAAAAGTTATTCGCGCAGGAAAAAGAACTTATTTTTTTGATGTAAAAAGTACGCGTGGCGACGAGTATTATTTAACCATTACAGAAAGTAAAAGAAAGTATTCTGATAATGGTAAATTCAGTTACGAAAAACATAAGATTTTTTTGTATAAAGAGGATTTCGGAAAGTTTGTTGAAAGCTTACAGGAAGTTGTAGATTACATCCGACAGGAACAACCTGAAGAGCCGGTTGCTGAAGTTACAGAGGAAGTTACTGATGAGGTTCCTAATGAGGAGAATGATGATGTTGTTGATGAAAAAACTGAACCTGCAAAAGACTACACCAACGTTGAGTTTGAAGATATTTAATATAGTTTTCAGTCGCAGTCTCAGTTTTCAGATATTATAAATTCAAACCGCGACTGTGACTGCGACTGCCAACTGATTATCCCAGCTCGCTTAACTCAAGCCATCGAAACTCTTTCTCGTCGAGAAGAGTTTTTATTTTGTCCAGTTCCTGCGATTTTTCGTACAATTCATCGTGGGGCAAGGTTCCCGAATTTAAAAGTTCCTCCAAATCAGAAACCCTTTCTTCCAGCTCAGGAATTTCCTTCTCGAGTTGTTCAAACTCCCGTTTTTCGTTAAACGATAATTTTCTTTTCTTTTGTTTAACAGGCTTTCCCGTTTTTTCAACGTTTGCCTTTGCCTTTAAACCGGTCTTTGTCTTTACCTGGTTTTCTTCTTCGATCTTATTCCTGTATACGGTATAATTTCCGGGGAAGTCAGATATTTTACCATCACCCTCAAAAACAAACAAATGATCAACAATTTTGTCCATAAAAAAGCGGTCGTGAGAAACCACTACTACACTACCGGCAAACGACTGAAGGTACTCTTCCAAAACATTTAAAGTCATAATATCAAGGTCGTTGGTAGGCTCATCCAGTATTAAGAAATTGGGATTATGCATCAGCACTGTACAGAGGTACAGGCGCCTTTGTTCGCCACCGCTAAGCTTTTCAATGTAGTTGTACTGGGTGTCGGGCGGAAAAAGAAAGAAAGTAAGCATTTGAGATGCACTCATTTTCGTGCCATCCTCGAAGTAAATGTATTCAGCAATTTTATTTACTGCATCAATAACCCGTTCTTTTGGATCGAACGAAATTCCTTCCTGCCGGTAATACCCGAATTTTATGGTTTGCCCAATGTCGATGGTTCCTGAGTCGGGGGAGAGGGCTCGGGTAATCAGGTTTAAAAAGGTTGATTTCCCGGTTCCGTTTTTGCCAATAATGCCAACCTTTTCGAACCGCTGAAATTTGTACGAGAAGTTTTCGATAAGTTTTACCCCGGGAAAGGATTTTGAAACGTGGTCGAGTTCAACAATTTTTTTCCCAAGCCGTGAAGACTTTACGTTTAGTTGAACTTTATCATCTCTGAATTTTTGCGATGCTTTATCTTTTAATTCGTAAAACGATTCGATTCGGTATTTTGCTTTGTGGCTGCGGGCTTTGGGCATCCGTCGCATCCACTCAATTTCGGTGCGGAGAAGGTTTTTTGCTTTGGTAACTGTTGCCTGTTGCATTTCAATGCGTTCGTCGCGTTTTTGCAGGAAGTAAGTGTAATTTCCTTTGTAACGGTAAATCTGGTTGTCCTCCATTTCAACTATTTCGTTGCAAACGCGGTCGAGAAAATAGCGATCGTGGGTAACCATCAGGAGCGTCGATTTTGTTTTGCCGAGGTAGGCTTCCAGCCACTCTATCATTTCAAGGTCGAGGTGGTTGGTGGGCTCGTCTAAAATAAGTAAATCAGGTTTGTTTATCAGTACTTTTGCCAGCGCCAGCCGCTTTTGCTGACCTCCAGAAAGTTCAGCAACTTTATGTTCCAGAAAATTGATTTTTAGCTGTGTCAGGATTTGTTTTATCTCTACTTCAATGTCCCACGCATTCAGCTCGTCCATTTTTGCCGATATTTCAGCAATCTCTTCCTGGTTATTGTGTGCAACAGCAAGCTCGAATGCTTTAACTGTTTTTAGCTTTTCGTTATCGGTTTCAAAAATTTCTTCGATAACAGTATTGGCAGCATGTAATTTTGGTATCTGCTCAAAATAGCCGATTTCAATATCATTGGTTTTTGTAATCGTTCCGCCATCAGGACTATCTTTGTCTGCCAGTAAATCGAGTAGCGTAGATTTTCCTGTACCATTTTTAGCAATTAAAGCTACTTTTTGTCCTTCGAAAACCGTAAAAGAGATATTTTCGAAAAGCATCAGTTCGCCCCATCGTTTCGAAAGATTTTCGGCCTGTAGAAATGGTTTCATGGGAATATTTATCCTTTCATCATGATTTATCCTGAACGTGTTCGTCAGAACTGTTTTCCAAAGCCAATTTATCCTTGTATTCAAAAAGCATATTCAAAAAGGCTGGTATGTTTTTGGCCGATGAATTTGTTGGTGAGTTGGTTAAATAAGCAATGCCAACCTCTTCTTCTTCACAAAAAGCAATTTCGGCTTTGTAACCCGAAACAAAACCTCCGTGGTACGCGATTGTGCGGCCTTTATAATTAACAATTCTCCATCCGATTGAGTACTGTTTTGAACTGATTCTGCCCCAGCTTCGGAAGTAGCTTCTTTTTAATGGCGATTTCACTTGTGGGGTAAAAACGGTTTCCCGTGCTTTTGGCGAAATTGATTCTGAATCCTCATCAGAAAGGGCAATCATAAAGTTGCTTAAATCTGAAATACTTGCATTTACCCCGGCAGCCGGAGTAGTGTTGTAATATTTATTATTAAGCCTCATGGGGCTGAACCTGTTATGTCCCCGGTTGTAATGTGGATAAGCTTTATTCTGATTATTTTTAAAAGCTTCGTACCCGGTTGATGCATCTTTCATACCGAACGGCTCAAACACTTTTTCTTTAATTAGCGCATGGAAACTTTTGTTGGTTTTTCTTTCTGCAATCGGGTCGTAAATACTGTACATAACATTCTGATATCCATATAATTCTCCCGGCGGAGCTGTTATATCTACCTCGTCAAGTCTTTTAATAATTTTTTCAAGTGGAACATGGTCTTCCACCATTAAATCGTAAGCATGAGGGACTAATCCCGAAGTGTGGCTGAGTAAATGACGTACCGTAAGGTTATTGGTGCTCTCCTGGTTTTTTAATTCAAATTCCGGTAAATAATCAATCACCTTATCATCCAGGTCGATAATTTTTTCTGCATCAAGTATTCCTGCCAAAACTCCGGTAACCGGTTTCGATACAGAAGCCAGCCTGAAAATGGTATTTCTGTCCACCAGACTTTTTTCGCCTGCTTTTCGTACTCCGTAACATTTCATTAAGGCTACTTTTCCTTTGTATGTAATTACAACTGCAGCTCCAATAGTTCCTGACTGTTTTAGGTTAACATCTAAAATACTGTCGAAATGCGTTATAGTATGCTCAATCTCTGAAACCGGATTATATTCTTCGGGCTCTGTAAGTACAGTTTCTACTTTTTCTTCACTATATATAGGTGGTCTCACAAACGATTGTAGTTTTAATGCAAGAACTGCCAACGCCACAATTACAATTACAAAGTAATACTTCTTCCTCATCTTTAAATAACTCTTCTTCTGAATTTTGTCACAAAAATAAAATTAATCTGAATTTAAACTTGTTGCAGGCGATTTAATATTACACTTTTTATCCACTATATACATTTAATAAATTAGTATGGGAAATGAAAAAAGCCGGTCAACACCGGCTTTTTTAACGTCTGTTTAATTTGTTAACTTAAAACCATTTCTACTAGGGGGAGAAATGATGCTTAAGCAATTCATTTAATATGACTGGATTTTTGCATTTTTGTTACACTTTTTGAGTTGAAAATTACTTTATTACTGAAAAAATTGAATCTTTATGAAGAAACGGGAACTGTTCGACTATGTTATTCGATATTTCGGGGAAGCGATGCCCATTGCAGAGACTGAACTGGATTATGGCAATCCTTTTGAGTTGATTGTGGCTGTAATCCTATCGGCACAATGTACCGACAAACGTGTAAACCTGATTACGCCAGATTTACTGAAACGGTTTCCGACACCTCAGAAAATGGCTGAAGTTGATGCTGCCGAGGTTTTCGACTATATTAAAAGCTGTTCGTATCCGAACAATAAAGCCAAACACTTAGTTGGAATGGCTCAAAAACTGATTGAGCTGTTTAATGGTGAAGTTCCGAGCGATGTGGATGATTTACAGAAATTACCGGGTGTTGGACGGAAAACAGCCAATGTAATTGCCTCGGTGGTTTACAACAAACCCGCCCTGGCGGTTGACACGCATGTTTTCAGGGTGGCAGCACGCATTGGACTGAGCACCAACGCCAAAACTCCACTGGCAACCGAACTGCAGTTAATGAAATATATTCCTGACGAATTGGTTCCCAAAGCACATCATTGGCTCATTCTTCATGGGCGTTACACATGTATTGCCCGCAAACCCAAATGCGATAAATGTGGCTTAAAAGAGGTTTGTAAGTTTTATAAAAAGGAAATAAAAAATTAAAATCAGAAAAATAATTATGAGAAAGTATTTTGGAGTGTTTGCCATTGTTTTAGCAATACTAACAGGTTGTGCTGAATTAAAAAGCGATGAACTTCAATTTTCAACCTCAATTCCTGCCGAAGCAAACAGTTGGGTAGTTGATAATTTGAATAAAAATAAGGAGTTAATTGGGAAAGGTGGAATACAAAACTGGACAGATAGGGAGGTAAAAATCCGGATCTATTTTAAAACTGATATTACAGGAACGATTGATGTTGGATTAGTTGCAAAATCATCCAGGTCGGCAGATATTAAGATTACCGTTGGAGATAAATCTGAAAATATAACAGTTGAGACTTCGGATTTTGATACCATACCGGTAGGCCGTTTCAACATTGATACACCGGGATATCATTTTATCGAGATTCAGGGGATTGAAAAAACGGGCGATTATTTTCCAGAGATTTCGGTTCTGTTAATCGGAGGTGAAGCAACATCAGGAAAAGTATGGTTTGTAAAAGATGATTTTTATTGGGGAAGGCGAGGGCCGTCGGTTCACCTTAATTTTCCGGTTTCTGAAGATGCCGGAGAGGTAGTTTATTTCTATAACGAAATAACTGTTCCTGAAAACAACGATGTTTTGGGATCGTATTTTATGGCGAACGGTTTTGGTCAGGGGTATTTCGGAATACAGGTAAATTCGCCAACCGAGCGCCGGGTTTTGTTTTCGGTGTGGAGTCCGTATAAAACAGACAATCCGGGCGAAATCCCTGACGACCAGAAAATAAAAATGTTGAAAAAAGGAGAAGGGGTACACACAGGTGAATTTGGCAATGAAGGCGCCGGTGGCCAGAGTTACTATAAATTTATGTGGAAAGCCGGTACTGCTTATAAATTTCTGTTAAAAGGAGAACCAACAGGGACCGGGCAAACCGATTTTACGGCCTGGTTTTTTGCACCTGAAGTAAACGAGTGGAAACTGATCGCCAGCTTCAGGCGTCCCAAAACCAATATCTATCTGACCCGCCTATACTCATTCCTCGAAAATTTTTATACCGAAACCGGAAATATTACCAGACGGGGAGATTTTGCAAACCAGTGGGTTTATACAACAAAGGATGAATGGGTGGAACTAACAGAAATAAAATTTACTGCCGATGCTACTGCCCGGAAAGAATCGAGAATGGATTATGCAGGAGGAGTGGAAAGCAATAAATTTTATTTAAAGAATTGTGGATTTTTTAGCCAGACCACAACCATAGATTCACACTTTAAAAGAGAAGGAGGGGGAGAACCGCCGGTAATTAATTTTAATGATTTACCTTAAACAGAATTTACAACCCTTTGGCCAGCATATAATAAACTTCGTTCCAGCGCAATTCTTTTTTGAATTCGGTAACGTTGGTATTTTTGTCAATAACCACAAACTCAACATCAGCATATTCGGCCAGTGTTTCAATGTATTCCGGTGTTAATGCCATGGTAAAGGCCGAGTGGTGCGTTCCTCCGGCATAAATCCAGGCAGCGGCACCATCTTTAAGATTCGGATGTACTTTCCAGAAAGCTGAAGCAACCGGCAGTTTTGGCATATCCTCCAGTGGTTCAATAACGTCAAGTGTATTAACAATTAACCTGAATCGGTTACCCATATCGATTAAAGTTACGTTCATTGCATCTCCTGCCTTACTTTCGAATACCAACCGGGCAGGTGCATCTTTACCTCCAATCCCAAGCGAATAAACCTCCAACCGTGGTTTTTTTGCTGCAATCGACGGACAAATTTCCAGCATGTGTGCCCCGAGAACCGCTTCGTTTACCGGGTCGAGGTGGTAAGTATAGTCCTCCATAAACGAACTTCCGCCTTTCATCCCTATTGACATTGTTTTTATAATTCGTAGCAAAGCAGCTTGTTTCCAATCGCCTTCGGCGCCAAATCCATAGCCGGCGGCCATTAACCGCTGCGAAGCCAGTCCCGGCAACTGATCCAATCCGGTGAGGTTCTCAAAGTTGGTGGTAAATGCCTTAAATCCACCATCTACCATAAACCGTTTCATGGCAATTTCGTATCGTGCCTGAACAAGGACATTTTCGTGGTATTCGCTACCCGGTTTGCAGTTTACTGCCACATCGTAAGTCGCTTCATATTCTCTGTAAAGTTCAGCAACTTCTTCGTCGGTAACTTTATCAACATAATTAACCAAATCGCCTACCCCAAATGCCGAAATTTGCCAGCCAAATTTTATCTGTGCTTCCACTTTATCGCCTTCGGTTACAGCAACTTCGCGCATATTATCGCCAAAACGTGCAACTTTAAGTCCCTGCGAATCGGCCCAGCCAATGGCAGTGCGGCACCAAACTGCAATCTCATCCTGAACGGATTCATCCTGCCAGTGCCCAACCACCACTTTTCGGTTTATACGCATACGGGCATTTATAAAACCATATTCGCGGCCACCGTGTGCACTCTGGTGCAGGTTCATGTAATCCATATCTATCTCGCCCCACGGAATATCGCGGTTAAACTGGGTATGCAGGTGCATGTATGGTTTACTTAATGCTTTCAGTCCTGCAATCCACATTTTTGCAGGTGAGAAAGTGTGCATCCATGTAATTAAACCAATACAGTTTTTATCTGAACTCGCCTGAATACAGATTTGATGAATTTCATCGGGTGTTTTTACCACGGGTTTGAAAACTACTTTTACAGGCAGTTTCCCCGAGGCGTTTAATCCATCTATAATTGATGAGGAATCGATATCGACCTGCTTTAAGGTTTCAGGCCCGTACAGGTGTTGGCTTCCGGTAATAAACCATACCTCTAATTGGCTTAAGCTTTTCATTTTATTCGATTTAATTTCAAACTAAATTAAAAATAATTACAAAAACGTAATAAATACATCTAAAATAAAGAGTTTAAAATTGCTATTTTTACAAAAACTTACACCATGAACCGAATTCTTGTAATCAGCTTTTTGTTTTTTTTAGTTATATATTCCTGTTCCGAAAAAGAAGAAGTTAAACAACCCAACATTCTGATTTTTTTAGCAGATGATTTAGGCTCTACCGATTTGGGTTGTTATGGAGGGAAAGCAAAATCACCACACCTTGACAACTGTGCCGGGAATGGGATGAAGTTTACCCATTTTTACGCCCCGGCACCTAATTGCTCGCCTTCGCGAGCCGGGCTTTTAACAGGAAGAATGCCATCGCGGGTGGGCATGTACAGTTACCGGCGCGATCACCATACCATGCACTTGCCCGGTTCAGAAATTACCATTGCTGAGTTACTTAAAGAAAAAAATTACCAGACTGCCCATTTTGGCAAGTGGCATTTAAGCTGTTTGCCACAGGATAGTAACCTGAACCAGCCTCAACCCATCGATCAGGGATTTGACTATTCTTTGGGAACTGAAAACAATGCTATCCCGTCGCATCTTAATCCCAATAATTTTGTCCGTAACAGTGAACGGGTAGGAGAGACCGATGGTTACTCCTGTCAGTTGGTAGCTGCTGAGGTTAAAACCTGGTTTCAGAATTTTTATAAAATGAAAAAACCATTTTTTATGTATGTGGCTTTTCATGAGGTGCATGCTAAAATTGCCTCGCCTAAAAATCTTATTGATAATTATCCGGATGAAACAAAAAGGGAAGCTGAATACCTGGCAAATATTGAAAATATGGATAATGCCGCAGGAAAGATTTTGGAGGAGCTAGAGAACAGGGGACTCTTGGAAAATACTTTGGTAATTTTTGCATCGGATAACGGACCCTATAAAAATGGTTCGGCCGGCAACCTGCGTGGATTAAAAGGTGAGGTTTATGATGGCGGAATACGTGTGCCTGCAATTTTTTACTGGCCCGGCAAAATTGAAGGAGGTACAATAAATGAAACTCCTGCAAGCCTGGTTGATGTTCTTCCAACACTGGCTGAAGTTTGTGATTTTAGTATTCCTGCTAACCGAAAAATTGATGGAGCAAACCTTACTCCGCTTTTTAATAATAAACCTTTAAGCAGGCAAACGCCGTTGATGTGGTTTTTCTATCGCTCATATCCTGAAGTTTCAATGCGTATTGATGATTATATTTTGATTGGTAATGCACTCGACTCAGTTCCACGAACTCATCCAATGGCTGACCTTGATATGGACTTTATAAAAAATATCGAAATCAGGGAATATGAGTTGTACAATATTATCGATGATCCTGCACAACAAAACAATCTGGCAGAAACAAATCCTGATGTTTTAAACAGGATGAAACCACAGATGATAAACTTACTGGAGGAGATAAAAACCGAAGGTCCGTACTGGAATGGTCTGTTTGAATATGAAAGTTTAGCATCGAAATTCAAGAAAGGATATATCAGAAAATGATATTGGTCGTATTCTTACTTAAAGTGAGTTAACGATTTGTTTGTCAAGAATTAAACATCATCTGACTCATCGATTGACGGGCGTAGAGATGATACGTTTTTTGCTGTTGTCGTAATCAATTTCCAGGCCTTTTTTACATGCTTTTTTTCTGTATTGGTTTGCCCGATGCTCATTCGCAGTACTACCTGCCCGTTTAGTTTGGTATGCGTGAAATATATTTTACCGGTTTCGTTCAGGGTATTCATTAGTTTCATATTAAAATTGTCGCCGGCTTTATGGCGAAAACAAACCAGGTTTAATGGCGGTTCTGTAAACAGTTCAAAATCTTTCGATTGGTTTACCCAATCTTTAAATTGTTGTGCAATCTCAACATGTTTACGAATATGATGTTGAAGACCTTCCACACCATAGTGTCTGATAACAAACCAGAGTTTAAGCGAACGAAACCGACGGCCAAGTTGAATATGCCAGTCGCGGTAATCGAACACTTCACCAGATTCGGTAGCTTTATTTCTAAGGTATTCAGGCTGTATGGAGAAAGTGTTTATTAATTCCTCGCGGTTGCCTACCCAAAATACATTGCAGTCGAAATTGGTAAACATCCATTTGTGCGGGTTGAAACAATAGCTGTCGGCTAATTCAACACCGGTCTGCAAATGCCTGAATTCAGGGCAAACCATTGCCGAGCCCGACATGGCAGCATCCACATGTAACCAAAGTTTTTCATTTTGGCAAATTTCTCCTATTTTTTTCAATGGATCTATTGCATTCGACGAGGTGGTTCCAACCGTTGCACAAACAAAAAACGGCAGAAATCCTTCTTTTTTATCCTGCTGAATTTGTTTTTCCAATAACCTGGGTTTCATTGCAAACTTCTCATCAACATCGATAAGCCGCAGATTTGTTTTCCCAATTCCGGCAATTTTTATTGCTTTTTCAACTGATGAATGGGTTTGGGCAGAAACATAAGCCACCAGTTTTTGCTCTATTCCGTTTTTGTTCGACAGGAAATTTGTGGCCCGTTCGCGGGCTGCGATTATAGCCGTCAAAGCAGATGTAGAAGCCGTATCCTGAATTACGCCTCCACCTGTTGATGTAGATTTGAATTTATCGGGCATGCCCATCATATCTGCCAGCCAGTCGAGAACCCGGGTTTCCAGTTCTGTAGCTGCCGGGCTGGTTGCCCAAATCATTCCCTGAACGCCCAATCCTGAAGAGACCAAATCGCCCAGAATGGCAGGGAAAGAAGTGTTTGCCGGGAAATAAGCGTAAAAATTTGGCGATTGCCAGTGCGTAATCCCCGGCATTATTTTTTCGTCAATGTCCCGCATCATCTCATCCAGCGATTCTCCTTTTTTCGGCGGATTATCAGGAAGTGTATTTTTAACCTCGCCGGGTTGTACCTGCGAAAGAACCGGGTATTTCTCAATGTTTTCGTAATAGTCGGCAATCCAGTCTATTATTTTTTTGCCTTCTTCCCTGAATTGCTCCGGGGTCATGTGGTAGTTTTTGTTTGCCAATTTTATGATAAGTTTAATTGATTAAGTGTAAATATACCAAAATTCTCCGGGCTGCATTGCTACTTTCTTTGCTGTTTTTTGGGATAATAAACACAGAGTTATTCAGGTTAATATCTAACTTCGAAAACAGAAAACTCTTCAACGACCTGCATTTTAACTTTTGAGATATTTGTGACCCGCGAGCGGGTTGGACCAATTATGAGGTAATCGATAAATGTGTCAACAATAGCTTCATCACCTTGTACCATTACCAGGACTCCGCCATCGAAAGTGTTTTTTACCCATCCTTTTAAGCCGAACTCGTTGGCTTTTTTATGGGCAAAATAGCGGAATCCGACGCCCTGCACACGGCCTGTTATTTTTAATTCGTATTGTAACACGGTTAGTTCAAAGTTTAGAGTTTAGAGTTTCAGGATTCTTACGTAGGAATGCCTTCGGTAAAAGTTTAAAGTACGGGCTCATTGCTAATTCTAGTTATCAATTTGAAGTTTCGATGTAATTTACGAACTCTGCTTTTGTGGTTAGATATTTTTCTGTCAGATTTTTATCAGTGGACTTTAGTTGCGAAATAATTTTTGAAACCTGTGCATAAACATTTTCGCACCCATCCAGCGAACGGTTAATTTTACTCTGTACCACCCAGTCGAAAATAAGGTTGTCGAAAAAGTAGTCTGCAAACGAAGTGAATCCATCCAATTGAATGTTCATTTCTTCGAATCTGCTGATATTGATGTCAGCCAGTTCGCGCTTAAATTTCCGAAGCCACATTTGTACGTACTGGATGTAACCTTTGGCCTCGTCCATGTTTGAATGTTTTATTGCTGTGGCCAGAAGTCCGCCGCCCACCATGTCTGCTACTCCCCAGCCTTGTGCTTTTCGTAAATACTTAATGGCGTTTTGCAATCCGTTCAGGGCTTTTTCTCCGGCAGCTATCGCTTCATAAACCTCTTTTTTCTGATTGTAGTACAGTCCCAGCAACTCCTCAAATTTCATTAGTTTCACATCCTGACTTTCCTTTAAAATCCGTTTCTTTTCATCCAATTGTTTTTTGTACTCCACATCGGGTACACCACATGCTAAAAGCTGTTTTTTTAGATTTTCAATTTCGTGTGTAAGTTCTTCAATTTCTTTTTTGCATGTGTCGTATTTCAGTTTTGCCGCAAGATATTCCTGTCGTTCTTTATCTAGTTTTTTTTCTTTCGAGCCAAGCAACCCGTAAAACAGGGTGGTTATGCCCCCTTCTTCCAAACGTTGTACATCTTCGTACTCTTTTTTTAGTAATCTGGTTAAATCAGAAAGCTTATCTTTCTCTGCTTTAAGTTCTGATTCTGCCTTTGTTACTCGTTTTTCAATTCGCTTTTTATCTTCCGCTTTTTCTTTTAACTGAAGTAGATTCATAAAGAGTTTAATATTTTATTTAAAGTTTAAATGGGGATGATGTAACTGCCAACTGCCACTGATCACTTTTTTATTACCACCAGGTTTTTATACATTCCGTCGGAGCCGTTTCCTGCCCAGAATCCGATTTTTCCTTTTTTAAAGGTACTTTTCATTTTTACTTCAAGCGAAGGTACTTTTGCATTTTCGACATACACTTTTACCATTGGCCAGTCGACAACTACTTTGGCATGAAAAAAATCTTCAGGATTTGGAACCGGTTTAACCGGATTTTCAAATTGTTCCGGAAATTCGGTTCTTAATTTTCGCCAGGTAAACTCCGGATGGCTGATGTACTGAACCGAATGGCCGCTGCGAATTTTATCGGGATTTTTAAAGTTGAACGGGCGGAAATAGATGGCATTAAATGTCTCTTCATCCTGAATATGAAAAGCCAATCCTACAAAACTTCTCCCGGGAACATTTCGTCCTTTAACATCAAAATCAATGGTGCCATTTTCAAATTCCAGGTTATGGTAAATTGCCAGCCCATCACCCTGTCGTTCATCAAAACGCATAATTGTTTCCGAACGTTCGATAATAGTTACTACATTTCTGTTATGGGCTTTCCAAACTGTTTTGTCAGTAATCTTTGCCAGATCGGGTTTTACTTCTTGTGAAAAAAGTGAAAGGGAAATTATAATTCCCAATATAGTTGATAAGGTTTTCATCCTGTTTATTTAGAGTTTTTAAATAATTCTACTGTTTCGGTTTGCACCAGTGCCCAAATAGAGTACACACCAACTGCGGTACCTAATGGGAAATTAACAAGGTCGAGTACTGAAAGGATTAAAGTGAGAATACGAGCCCATTCTTTTCTTTTAAACAGGCCAATTCCTGCAATAATTCCGGGAATACTTATAACAGTTACAACAACCATCATTACATTTGCAATAATTGATAATACGAGTTCGGCCTCGTGATCATCAACAAAATCGCCAATTAATTGAAACAGGGTGAAAATCAATCCGGCAATAAATAATCCTAAAATGCTGAATCCGATTTGAAGGGCGGCTACTACGTTAACATGTTTTTCCATGACTTATTAGTTTGATTTTATATTTTAAAATTACTAAAAGGTAACTTAAAATAACGACTGATAATGAAAGTTTTAGACTAACGGCAACTTTTTCTCGTTAAATAAGTTATACAGGTAGAGATTATTTAATTGAAAAGCGTAATTTTGCACGCGTAACAGATGGATAAGATGGAAGTATTGAAAGTAATTTTGTTGGCAGTGGCGCTTGTGTCAATTGGTATGTTGGGCATGGCAATTACTATTTTGGTAAAAAAAGGAGGAAAGTTTCCGAATACTCATGTTAGCGGGAATAAACATCTGAAAAGGCAGGGAGTCTATTGTTCACAAACCCAGGATAAACTTGCACAGCGACAGGGACGTGAAGAAAAGAAATATAAGAATCTTACTTTTGTATCGGATATAAAAAATGGCAAGTAAGCGGCTTTTTGAAATCCCAAATTACACTATTCGAATTAAGAAATAGTCTTTTTAAGTTTTAGAATTTTGAGCATTTGATAATTGTAGTTTATTTGAGATCTATTTCACAATGTATTGTGCAAATCCTTCCGACATGTAAACCTGGTTTTCGC
>JBDLJS010000018.1:0-46655 GCA_039714235.1 Bacteroidota bacterium
AATAACACTGGTACTGCTTGGCATTATCCGTGTTCTTATTCCGTCAATCTTTCCCAAAGCATTTTCCAATGAAAAATGGACACTCCGAAAGGAAATTGTTACCGACCTCCTGTTTGTAATACTTAACTCAGTAGCTTTTGTTTTTTTTGCAAGGTTTGTAGGTAAAATACCGGTTACTTTCCACGTTGTAATAATGATTGTAATTATTTCGGTAGCTGCCGCCGTAACCCTGGTGGTAATTAACAACTTTCATTTTTTGCGAAAACAGGTGAGGGAATTAACTGGGCCGGCAACGGTTACCGAAGAAGAGAGCCCTGCTGAAGAAAACAGCGAAATTGAATTCGAATCAGAAAATAAATCGGAATATTTTCATGTGTTTACTGAACAGATTATTCTGGTGAAATCGGCCAATAACTACGTAGAGGTGGTTTACAAAACCGATGATAAAGTGACTAAAAAGCTGATTAGGAATACGCTGAAATCAACCGAAGAGCTGTTATCAAAATACCCGCAGATGATAAGGTGTCACCGTTCATATATCGTTAACAAAAACTACATTCAGAAAGTAAAAAAAGGTACTGACGGTTTAATACTTAATATGTTCGATTATGCCCCGGAAATTCACGTGTCGCGGCAATATGTTTTAAAAGTGAAAGAGGCGCTGAAAGCCAATTAATGCATTAGCATCGAATCTATAATACCCCTAAATAATTATTGTGATTTGTAGTTTGGTGCTTTTTATTTCCTTTCTGGGCTCAATGTCATTCACCCCAGACAAACGTCATTCATCCTAAAAGCCATGTATCCGTCACAAAATCGGAGCGGCTGTCCCGAATCCTTTTCATTCAGATTATCTCCCCCTAATTTGGCTTGAAAATCAGAATTTACAATTATTATGAAGATATTATTGGTTTACCCGGAATACCCCGATACCTTCTGGAGTTTTAAATATGCCCTGCAATTTGTTTCGAAAAAAGCTGCATATCCGCCGCTGGGATTAATAACTGTTGCTTCGCTTTTGCCCGCTGATTGGGAAAAGAGGCTCATTGACATGAACATTGAAAAATTAACAACAGAAGATATCATGTGGGCCGACTATGTTTTTGTGAGTGCCATGAGCACCCAGATTCAATCTGCACAAAATGTAATCGACCGTTGTAAAACATTTTGCAAACCTGTTGTTGCCGGCGGCCCGCTTTTTACTGCCGATTATGAAAAGTTTGACAAAGTTGACCACCTGGTTTTAAACGAAGCAGAAATAACCCTGCCGCCTTTTCTCGAAGATCTGAAAAACGGTTCTCCCAAAAGAATATACCAGACCACCGAATATGCCGATATGGCCAAAACACCTCCGCCAGACTATTCGCTGGTGCAACTCGAAAAATATACATCGAAAGGAATTCAGTTTTCGCGGGGCTGTCCGTTTAACTGCGAATTTTGCGATATTACTGCTTTACTGGGCCATAAATCGAGAATTAAAACTACCAGCCAAATAATTCAAGAGCTGCAAAATCTGTTCGACCTTGACTGGAGAGGAGAAGTATTTTTTGTTGATGACAATTTTATTGGAAACAAAAAGTTTTTGAAAAACGATCTTTTGCCGGCGTTAATCGACTGGATGGAAGAGCATAATCATCCTTTTCATTTTACCACAGAAGCATCGATTAACCTGTCGGACGATAAGGAATTGATGGATATGATGACCCGTGCGGGATTCCTGACTGTTTTTATTGGGATTGAAACACCAGAAGAATCGAGCCTTGTGGAGTGTAACAAAATACAAAACAGAAACCGTAACCTGGTTGACAGTGTTAAACGCGTGCAACGTGCCGGAATGGAAGTGCTTGGTGGTTTTATTATTGGATTCGACAGTGATACTCCCAATGTATTTAAACAACAAATCGAATTTATTCAACAAAGCGGCATTATTTCGGCAATGATTGGTTTGCTGAACGCCCCCACAAAATCGAACCTTTACAAACGCCTCAAATCCGAAGGGCGGATACTGGATAAATGGAGTGGCGACAACACCGATATTGCCATGAATTTTGTACCTAAAATGGATAAAAAAGATTTGGATGCCGGATTTCATGAAGTAATTCACGGGGTGTACGGTGGAAAACCTTATTACGACAGAGTTAAAAGCTTTTTAAAAGATTTTCAGCCAAAAGTCATGAACAAAAATAAAGTCAATCTCACTAAAATTATGGCCTTGCTGAAATCAATATTTATAATTGGTATATTCGACAGTAACCGCAAATACTACTGGCGTTTGTTTTTCTGGAGCCTGTTTAACCGGCCAAAATTATTCCCGATGGCCATAACTTACTCCATTTACGGTTATCACTATAAAAAATCGTACAATAAAATATTCTGAATTATTATGCAGTAACAAGAATAACCATTGAAATTGGTTCAACAATTATTTCATCGGTTACCGTTTTAGCCAGGCCTGTTTCGCTAATGTTACGGGCATCGGCTATTATCTGGTAATTCCCTTCCGGAAGAGGAATGGATACCTCTTCAATATTCGCGTTAAAAATTAAAATTATGTGATCCCACGAATCGCCAACAGCCTTCCCGTCAATACAATACGAAATGACTCCAATTTTATACTGGGTACAGAAATTCAGGTTTTCGCGTATTTGTTCTGCAGTTGGAATACGAAATGCCGGATGGTTTTTACGAAGTTGAATAAGAAGGCGATTGTATTCATAAACGTCCAGGTATTCTTTCTTTTTACTCCAGTCAATCTGATTAACTGAGTCAGGCGATTTATACGAGTTTCCGTTTCCGCCTTTGCTCCTGTAAAACTCTTCGCCGGCATGTAAAAAAGGTATACCCTGCGATGTTAAAACCAGTGCTGCTGCCAGCTTTGCCCGTTTTCGCAACTCTTCGTCAGAGGCTTTGGGCAGGCTCAGTTTCAATTTATCCCAAAGGGTGTAATTATCGTGGCACGAAACATAATTAATACATTGTGCCGGCTCGGTTGCCCAGGGCATAGGCACCGACTCGATAAAGTCGTAATTAATTTGCGGATGATAAACTCCACCTGTAATACCAAATTTCAGGGCCTCTTCTCGTAAAACCTGTCCGCTAACAAAACCTTTTGTTTTTTTATTCCCATGGTTCCCTTTTAATGCATCGCGAAAATCGTCGTTAAATCCTGCAATCCCGCACATTTGCGAAATATTATACTTTACCGCTCTTTTATCTTCGGGCATGGGGCTGTGGTCTGCAGCCCACCCTTCACCATACAATAGAAATCCCGGATTGGATTTATCTAACTCGTCCCTGATAATGTTCATCGTGTCTTTGTCAAGAATTCCCATCAAATCGAAACGGAATCCGTCCACATGAAACTCATCGGCCCAGTATTTTAACGAGTCGGTAATGTATTTCCGTACCATAGTGCGCTCCGAAGCTATTTCGTTACCGCAACCTGAGGCGTTGGCGAAACTTCCATCGGGCCTTTGCCGGTAAAAATAACCAGGTACAATCTGGTTAAAAACCGATTCTTTGGCAAAGTAAGTATGGTTATAAACCACATCGAGAATTATCCCGATGCCATTATTGTGTAATGATTTTACAAGCTTTTTAAATTCCAGAATCCTTTTGGTTCCGTCGTATGGATTGGTAGAGTACGAGCCTTCAAGAGCATTATAATGTTGCGGATCGTATCCCCAGTTGTACTTTTCCAGTGGCTTTTCTTCGTCAATGGTAAAAAAATCGTTTACAGGCAACAGGTGAACATGGGTGATTCCTAACTCTTTCAGATGGTCAATACCGGTTTTAAAACCCTGTGGCGATCTTGTGTCATTCTCAGCAAAACCCAGGTATTTCCCTTTATTTTCAATTCCTGAATTTTCAGCAATCGAGAAATCGCGCACATGGGTTTCATATATTACCACTTCGGTAAAATTTTCGTAACGCGGGCCTTTATCTTCACCCCAGTTTTCAGGATTTGTTTTTTTTGGATTATAAACCATCCCGCGCAAACCGTTAGCCCCTACGCAACGTGCGTATATTCCGGCAGCTTCCTCCAGCCAGTCACCGTCGTTTACTTTAAATGTGTAAAATTTATCTTCGTAATCGCCGGTTAATACCGTCGACCAGATTCCGTGCTCCAATTGCTGCAAATTGGTTTTATGATAGGCTTCGCCCGAAACACCATCTTTGTATAATCGTAATTCGACTATTTTGGCTGTTGGTGCCCATATTTTAAAAGTAGTTTTTTCAGGCGACCAGAATACACCCAAATCATCTCCATTGTATGATGGATAAGTAGAAAAATCGATATGGTTAAATTTCCAGCTTCTCATTAGAATTTAAGCAGTGTTTTTCGTAAATAAACAGATTTGCTCCCCAATCGTTTACCTTTTATATCGTAAACAACAACTTTTGCTTTCGGGAATTTTTTAAGGCTTTTATCGTGCGAATAGAATCGGGTCAAATCGATGTCAAGATGATGTGATTTCCTTTTTTCAAGATACAATGGATATAAGGTGCGGTTTCCCATTCCTTTTAACCTGAATTTTCTTTTCAGCCAAAAATTATCGAAAACCAGAAGTGGGCGGTCAAGGTCGACATCAGTGTTTCCCGCATTTTTTACCGTAAGCTTCAGGTTGTCGGGATAATACAACGCATCTTTATCTAACCCGATACGAATTGTGGTTCTTTTAAGTAATGGATTACGGCTTTTAACTTTAGTCTTGTTCTTAATAAGGAAAAAAGCTATAAAAAGCGCCAAAACGATTATAATCCCAAAAACCCAAACCAGCTTATGACCTTCCGGGCCTATTTCATTTTGAGCGAAAAGAGTAATAGTTGAAATTGATAAAAGAAAAAGTAAAATAATCTTCTTCACGTAATTTTTTTGCAAAATTAGAAGAAATTTGCCCTTAACCAACAACATACGAACATTGTATTTTGTATTAGAAATTTTCGTTAAAACAATAAGAATAACTAAATTAGATTTTATAAATAATTATTCTGTTTTGAAATCGAAGTTTGCTTATATAAAGAATTTGTTTGAGTGGGGAAATTATCAGAACCTTGCAGAGATTTTCGAGATAAAGCATTATCAAAAATATTTCACTTTTGGCCCTCATAGCCACGAAAATGTGGAAATAAATTATGTAAGAAGCGGTAAATGTTATTTAGAAATTGGTGATAAAGTTATTCCTTTTTCCAAAGGGGATTGCATGATATTATATCCCGATGTTAATCATTATTTTTTTACAACAACAGAAAATGCTGTTCTTGTGCAACTGGAGTTTAAAATGGGTATTTTCCCTCAAATGAAGCCAAACCTGGAATTAAAACATGATTTATTGTTCCTGTACCAGTTGCTCACTCATTCGCAAAAATTAATTAAAATAAGGAACAATATTGTGATGAACCGGCTTATAAATAAGGCGGTACGAGAACTGAACGATAAAAAACCCAATTTTGAAATTCTCACACGACTTTATCTTGCCGAGCTGTTCGTGCTAATCTCAAGAGAGCTGGATAATCAACTCGACTTTGCGGATAAACAAAATGACCAACAAACTGAAGCAATACTACAGTACATTCATACAAATTATAACCATAAAATAAATTTAGAAGATTTTTCAAAAAATATGGGAGTCTCTTCCCGGTATCTTCGAATGAATTTTAAAAAGAAAATCGGAATTTGTCCGGTTGCATATTTACTGGAGTACAGAATAAATAAAGCGCTTGAACTTATTAAGGATCAATCATTATCTATAAAAGAAATTGCCTTTGATACCGGTTTTACTTCACAACAATATTTTAGTAAAAAATTTAAAGAATATATTGGGATTACTCCCGTTGATTACCGCAATAATATCTTCCGAAAAGTATAAAAACCCTTAATTATTATTCCATAACTTGCACGTATTAAATATATTAATTGTTAAAATTTGTACCTTCAATTAATATAAATTTTGCAAAATGAAGCAAGTAAAACCAATAATTCTTATCGCTGTAATTGAAAAAGAAACAGGAGAGGAGTAATTTTTTAACACATAATCTGGGTAAAAGTAATTTGATAAAAATGATGAAGCCAATTAAAAATATATTCAGTAAGTTGCTATTTATCTTACCCGCATTTTTGTTGATATCCTGCCAAAATTCAAATCAACCGGAGAGTAAAGCCAATGATTTCTGGTCGCACAAGTTCTACGTAATTAATAATGTTTCTTACGTTGAAAATGGTAATAACCTTCAAAAACTCGATTTGTATCTTCAGGGAGAATATGTTGGCGAACCAAAATATGTTGAAACAGACAGCATTCCCCGAAAAATCCTTATTTATATACACGGTGGAGGATGGGCTGTGGGTGATAAGATGACCAGCATGAATTATTTTTTACACTTTCTGGAGAAAGGATGGCATGTTGTGAGTATTAACTATACCCTTGCAAAAGATGGAGAAAATGCAAGTGGAATTCCTACAGCCGTTAATGATGTAAAAATGGCGCTGGAATGGATATGCCAACATGCAGAGCAGTATCATATCGATTTAAACAATGTTGCTCTTGGGGGAGAATCAGCCGGTGGACAATTATCGTTGATAGCCGGATTATACAACACAAATCCCCAAACAATTGATAATTCCGGTTACCGGGAAATGAATATCAGGGCAATTATAAACTGGTTCGGTGTTATTGATATTGAAAACTTCTTTTATCATATTATGACAGACCAGCAAAAAAATAATTTTACAGAAGAAGCAAAAGAAGAACTTTCGGTAATTTCTAAAGAATTTTCTCCAATCAATTTTGTATCAGAGAAAGCCCCTTCAATAATAACAATTCATGGAAATGAAGATTCCGTGGTACCTGTTGAGCAGGCATATGCTTTGCACAAAGCATTGGATTCTGTTCATGTTAAAAACGAACTCCTTGTTTTTAAAGGAGGTAAACATGTTGGTTTCACCGACATGCAATGGGAAGAGGCATTCAGCACTATTTTTGAATTTGTTTCAAACTAACCGAATTTTATAGGATTAATGATAAATACTAAAAAACTAAATATGAACCATTCTTTTTCAACTGCTAAAACGACAATTATCCTGATATTGTCCCTTTTATTAAATACTCCGGTTTTTTCACAGGAGTCTACCGTAAAAATTAATCACGAGGGGAAAGATTTTACCCAATTAAAGCACACATGGACAGCCCAATGGATTACGCATCCAACAGAGTCAACGTTAGATTCAAGAGTTTTCCTTTTTAGGAGAAATTTTGACCTTGCTGCCAAACCTGAAAAATTTAAAATCTATATTTCTGCCGATAACAGGTACCGGCTTTATGTAAATGGGGAGTACATTGTTTCCGGGCCCGCCTCCTCCGATATTGATAATTACAGGTACGAAACACTCGATATTGCCGGGAGTTTAAAAGAAGGGAAGAATACCGTTGCCGTGGAAGTTATAAATTTTGGAGAATACAGGAAGGCTTCTACACTTACTTTTCAAACCGCTTTTATTTTGCAGGGCGACGAGGATAATCCGGAAAATATAAATACAGGAAAAAATAACGGATGGAAAGTAACCAGGAATTATGGGTTTGAAACTATACCTTTTGTCAGCGATTCGTTACGGGGATATTACTGTGCCGGGCCAGGGGAAACAATTATCTCTTCAAAATATCTGTGGGGATGGGAAACTACAAATTTTGATGATTCTGACTGGTTGGAGCCCAAACTCGGGACAGTTGAGTTTGCCGTAGGCAGGGGATTTCTTTACGGAAGTACCTGGTACCTGGTGCCGCGTACAATACCGTTTATGGAAGAAAGTATCCAACGATTTGGAAAAATTGCAAGGGCTGAGGGGATAAAAGTTCCTGACGATTTTTTGAAAGGGGAATCAGAATTTAAAATTCCGGCAAACAAAAAAGTAACTGTCCTGATCGACCAGACACACCATACAATCGGGCATCCGGTAATGAATTATTCCAGAGGCAAGGACGCCAAAATAAAAATAACTTATTCCGAAGCCATGTACGATAAAGACTGGAAAAAAGGGCATCGGGACGAGGTTGAAGGAAAACACATACTTGGATATTACGACATAATAATCGCTGATGGAGGAGAAAGCAGGTCTTTCAAACCTTTCGGACAAAAGACATACAGGTTTATTCAGCTTGACATTGAAACAGCCGATGAAGATTTGGTAATAAACGATTACTATGGCGTTTATACTGCCTATCCGTTTAAAGAAAATGCAAAGTTTGAAACCGATGACCAGGTTTTGACCGATATATGGAATACAGCCTGGTTGACCCTGAGAAACTCAGCAGTTGAGAATTTTATCGACCCTTACTACGAGCAATTACAATACATTGGCGATTCCCGGATTGAGGCTTTGGTATCTATCTCAGTAGATGGAGATGACAGATTGATGCGTAAAGCAATTGAAATGTTCGACAATTCGCGTTTACCAAACGGACTTACTCAAAGCCGGTATCCATCGTATATTGTACAGGTAATCCCGACCTTCTCACTTATTTGGGTAAACATGATTCACGATTATTACATGTATAAAAACGACGATGACTTTCTGAAGAAGTTTACCCCGGGCATGAAAACAGTCCTAGGCTGGTGGGCAGATAAGGTTGATGAAACAGGTATGCCAACCGGAATGGAGTGGTGGAATTTTACCGACTGGAGCCCGGGTTTTCTCAACGGTATTCCCGATGGTGCAGACGATGACTATTCGGCATCTGTTGCCCTGCAATTTGTAAAAGCCCTTCAAAATGCAAGTGAAATATTTGAACACCTGGGCTATGCTTATGAAGCGGAAAAATATGCCAAACTAGAAAAAAGAATCAGGGAAAACGTGATTGAGAAATGTTATGTCCCGGCTAAAGGAATGATTGCTGAAACTCCAAATAAAGAGAAATTTTCGCAGCACACCAATATCATGGCCATTCTTACAAATACAATTTCGGGAGAGGAACAGAAACCATTAATGGAGAAAATACTGAATGATAAATCGTTAATTCAAACAACAATTTATTACAAGTTTTATTTGTTTAATGCACTACAAAAAGCCGGCATGGGCAACGAATACCTCAATCTGCTCGATAACTGGACCAACCAACTGGACCAAGGCTTAACAACTTTTGCTGAAACGGATGTAAATCCGCGTTCGGAATGCCATGCATGGAGCGCATCGCCAAATCATCACTTACTGAAAATTGTTGCTGGAATTTACCCGGGAGATAAACATTTCGAAAAAGTAACAGTAGAACCAAACTTCGGAAAATTAACTAAGATAAACGCCGTAATGCCACACCCTAATGGGTTGATTTCGGTAAACCTTAAAAAAGAAGGCAATAAAGTGAAAGGTGAAATTACACTTCCGGAAGGTTCATTCGGAATCTTTATATGGAATGGAAAAGAAATTGAATTAAAAGAAGGAAAACAGGTAATAACCCAATAGTTTTAATATTAACCAACAACCTGCCAATATCATTGAATTAGAGATTTTTACCGCAAAAGACCTGACATTTACCAGGACAGATTTAACCTATGGGTTGCGAAGCCGTAGAATTCGAAGTATTTGTAGGATCAGATTCAAATGCTGAATTACCAGCAAAATTTAGCTTAAGGCATTAAATATAAATGCTTTATAAAACACATTTATCATAGGATTATAACATGAAATCAAAAATTCATTAGAACTATAATAAGCTTATAAAATTTATTCGAAAGATAAGATATACTTTTTTAAGCATTTAATATATTATTCCGAAAAGTATAAATAACCCCATTTTTTATTCCATAACATACAACATTCTAATAGATTAATTATCAATTTTTGTATTGATGAACTAATCTTTTTTTTATAAACCAATGAATCAAAAAGAACGTTTTCAACTAACAATTAAAAGGGAAATCCCTGACAGGTCTCCTATATTTGCAAACTTTACACCCCAGGTTGCAAAAAAAATGTCCGATCATTTAGGAGTACCGTTCGAAAAACCTTTGGATTCTATGCTTTCCACACGAGCCTCTCATAACGATTTACTGGTGAAATTAGGGAACGATGCTGTTGGGATAGCTCCTTGTTACCCAACAAATTTTCCCACGAAACATTTAGGCAACGGATTAACGGGAAACGAGTGGGGAATGGTTTTTAAATCAACAGGATTATACGATGAACTTGAAACTTTCCCGTTAGCAAATGCCGAAACAGCAGAGGATATTGATAATTACATCTTTCCCGATCCACATGCAGAAGGAAGATGGATTGAAGCAGAAAAAACAATTGCAACATACGGTAAAACCCATGGAATAATTGCCGATTTGGAAACCACGCTTTTTGAAACAGCATGGTACCTGGTTGGCCTTGAAAAATTTCTGATGGATTTAATGATTGAAGCAGAATATGTAAACCCTCTGCTTGATAAAATACAGGAAATTCATACTTACTACGGGAAAAAGATGATTGAAATGGGGGCAGATGTTCTATGGTGTGGCGATGATTTTGGGACACAAACCAGCCAGATGATGGACATCGACACTTTCCGAAGGTTTTTCAGACCAAGAATAAAACAAATGTTTGAAGAATTTAAAAATGTAAATCCCAATATTAAACTGGCATGGCACTCATGCGGGGCTTTTACTCCGTTTATACCCGATTTTATAGAAGTCGGTTTGGATATTTTAAATCCGCTACAACCCATGGCTACCGGAATGGACCCGCAAGTTTTGAAGGATGAGTTTGGTAAAAAATTACTCTTTTTTGGCGGAGTTTGTGTTCAGGATTTGCTCCCAAACAAATCGCCTGAAGAGATAAAGAAGGAAGTACAACGCAGAAAAGACATTTTAGGTAAAAATGGTGGATATATTGTTGCTCCGGCACATAATATCCAGGATGATACATCTGTAGAAAATGTTATGGCATTTTTTGAAGCAGCAAAACAATAACCAAAAATAATTTTTAAAAACATCAAATGACCGATTTAAAAAACAAAATCAAGAACCAGATAATACTGTTTTTTCAAAATACGAGAAAACCGTTAATGATTTTAATCTTGTCCATTCTGACTACAGGAGTCATTTGGGCACAGAACAAAGGGATAGTAACAGGGGTTATCTCTGATGCCCAAAGTGGAGAAACTTTGATAGGGGCAAATGTAATACTGGAGGGTACAAGTTTTGGTACTGCAACCAACATCGATGGTGAATTTATTATCGCTAACGTCCCGGCTGGTGATTATACTTTACTGGTATCATACATTGGTTATGATAACAAAACCACAGCAATTAATGTTGTTGCCGGAGAAAAAACTACTGTAAATCTATCAATCGCATATAGCGGTATTGAACTAGGAGCAGTTGAGGTAACTGCTCAGGCACGCGGACAACTGAGTGCGATTAATAACCAGCTAAACTCTAAGGATATCAGGAATGTAGTATCAGCTGAACGAATTCAGGAACTGCCTGATGCCAATGCGGCAGAAACAATAGGTAGAATGTCTGGTGTTTCAGTACTGAGAAGCGGTGGAGAAGGAAACAAGGTTGTTATCAGGGGTATGTCTCCAAAGTATAATAAAATTACAATCGAAGGAGTGAGCATGTCAGGTGGTGGCGGTGACAGAAGTGTCGATATCAGTGCCATTTCCCCATATTCCCTAGATGGTATTGAAGTGATGAAAGCAGTAACACCCGACAAGGATGCAGATTATATTGGAGGAGCTGTAAACTTCAAACTCAGAACAGGCCGCGAAGGCTGGAGTTCTGATTTCGTTGTTCAGAAAGGGTATAATGATCTTAAAGGAACGATGTCTGATTATGTAATTGTGGGTAGTATTGATAACAGGTTTTTCGATAATAAGCTTGGGGTATATCTACAAGGAAACATTGAACAGCGAAACAGAAGCGCAAATCAATTAAGTGCAAGTTACAATGTTCATAACGATGCAGTAGTCGGCGAACAAAATCCTGTCTGGCTTCAAAATTTAACATTGTCTGATGTTTTCAGGAAGCGGACAAGAAAAGGTGCGACTCTTGTTTTAGATTATAAACTGAATGATGGCGTAATTCATTTTAAAAACCTTTATAACGGCGGCAATACTGATATCGACAGGTATAATCAACAATATGGCGTAAATAACAGAATGCATACTTATATGGGGCGTATCGACGAATATGCTTTAAGTTCTTTCACCAATGTTTTCGATATTGAAAAACGCTTTGGTGCATTCACCATTGATGCTAAAGCATCGCATTCTTTCAACAAAAATGAAAATCCAAATTATAAAGAATTTTTATTTCAACAACATGCTGCTATTGATCCTTCTACTCAGATAGATCCATATTCGCCATCAGTAATAATCAATGAATTAACAGAAATTGATGACGACAGAGCATTTTTCAACTATGCTAAAGAAGGTAACAGTAAAACAGAAGAAAGGCAAATTGGTGCATCGGTTAATTTAAAATATGATTTCACTTTAAACGAGAAGATAAACGGGAATATAAAAATTGGCGGAAAATACAGAACCAAAAATCGTTTTTATGACAGGGAGGCCTACGGAAGTGACTTAGTAATACACGAAGGCCAATATGCTCCACTGATTAGGGATGCATTTCCTGAAATAGCTGCCCAAACCCCGGAAAATATTTCCCAATTACCGTTTTCTTTATTCAGCAATCCTGAGTTTGACCACCGTAATTATATGGATGGTGAATATTCCATGGGGGCAGTTCCTGATCTTGAGCTGATGACTGAAGTTCTTCAAGTGTTAAAAGATGCACGAAGTACCCACCAAACTGCTTATGAACATCATGACAAAAGTTCTGCAACCTATGACTATTCCGGAAATGAATATTTTAACGCCGCATACCTTATGGCTGATATTAACTTTGGGCCTAAAATTAAGCTGATCCCGGGTGTTAGATATGAAAAAAACAAAACCAGGTATACCGCTGTAAACGGTGTAACTAATATTATACTTCGTGAGACAGGTGGATATCCTCATTCTGAAAAGGAATACACGAGAGTGAATGACTTTCTTTTACCTATGGTTCATTTAAAAGTTACTCCTACTGACTGGTTCGATATCAGGTTTGCTTATACTCAAACACTATCTCGCCCCAGTTACTATCAAGTGGTTCCGAGGTTAGATGTATATTCCGCCAGGACTGATGATGTGTGGCTGAACAATTATAATTTACAACCGGAAGAGTCTGAAAATTTTGACCTTTATTTATCTTTCCATGAGGATCATATTGGTTTATTTACAATCGGCGGCTTTTATAAAAAAATTGACAATATGATATTTAACCTGGGAAGTAGAATTATAACAGATACAACGGGTTATAATCTACCTTCCAATGTTGATGTAAATAAATTACAGTATGTTAGTACTTATGCTAATAATAAAGACCAGGCAAAGAATATTGGTTTTGAACTCGATTGGCAAACTAACTTTTGGTACCTGCCGGGAGCTTTAAAAGGAATTGTGTTAAATGTGAATTATACTCATATTTTTTCAGAAGCAAAATATCCCTATACTTATTTCAACAAAGAGTGGAATCCTGCTGCTTTCAAATATGATCTGTTCAATGTTGATACTTTTTATACAAGTCCTTTAATGCATCAGCCAAATGATATTGTAAATGTACAATTAGGTTATGATTATAAAGGCTTTTCAGCCCGTGTATCAATGTTATATCAGGCAAAAATATTTAAGAACCCGAACTTTTGGCCAGAACTTTCTCAATACACCGATGATTATTTGAGATGGGATCTTTCGGTAAAACAAAAGTTACCGTGGTATGGCATGCAATTGTTTTGTAATATAAATAATATCACAGGAGCCAAGGATAGGGATTTGGTGCAGGGTGCAAGATATGATGCATCGATACAACATTACGGAATGACTGTTGATCTTGGCTTACGTATTAAGTTATAAAATATATTTTAATCGACTTTTTTAAATATTCAGAAATATAACGGAAGTGCAAAAACTATTTAATACATATTTATTTATTCATTAAAAACCATTTATTATGAAAAGACTATTTACATTATTGTTTTTGATTATCAGTGCATTTTTTATTGCACAAACAGGGGCAGCACAAGAATATCTTGATGTTCCTGCTTTGACAGAAGGTGTTCCGACTGACTTAGCAAAAGTAATTAAGGGAGATACTTTGGCTGATGGCAGCAGAACTGCTGATCGTGTTTACAGGCTTGAAAGAGAAGCTATTTATCTTATGGGTGCTACGGTAATTGCAGATTATCCCGTGAAAATTGTTGCTAACGGTGATGATTCACAACGTCCTCCGATGATTGCTGCAGGATTAGATGCTCAGAGTGCAAATGTTTTTCCGTTTTTTCAGTTAGTCGGAGATGATTTGGAATATTCATTTACTGATGTCTTTTTTCAGGGAATTGATTTAAACAGGCAATACAGTGTTTGGGTTAATGCATGTGTTTTTCAGGCTGACAGCATAACTGCAACATTTGAAGGTTGTGTATTTAATGCATTTACCGGAGGTGCTACTGCGTTTGCCAATTGTAATAATCCATCTATCTATTTTAGAGATAATATTTGGAGACACGGAGTAAGTGATTTTCATCCGTTTATCGGACAGCAAGTTACATTACCTGCTCTACCAATAGAAAAACTTGTTGTGACTAATAATACGTATATCAACAATAATTCATTCTGGCTTTTCCAGGAAAACGGATTGGCAAAAACTGCAATCATTGAGCATAATACAGTTTATGGTGGCCTCATAGATGTAATGAGACTTCGTTATTTAGCAAATGCAAATGTAAAAAGTAACATTTTCTATGCTGAACATGCTTTTGGTGACACCGATAGCTCAAGAGTGAATGGTTGGTATGAGCCTGATCATAGTCCGATGTCAGTAATTTCTTTATATGAAATTCCGGACGAAATTTTAACTCCAGCAGGAATGACTGAAGCCGGCAGAGTTGTTAATGTTACAAATAATGCCTGGTTTACACCACAACCAATTATAGATTACTGGGAAGCAAATGCAGAAATTTACAATGATTTCAGTTTTATGAATACCAGAACTGACAGTATGTTCAGTGATAATTCATCATACCCGTATCTTGTCGATGAGGGTAATGTTAACAAAAATCCTTCATTTACCAATACAGCTATGGACACATGGATGATTCAATCTATAGCTGATTTTTGTACAACATTCAGAGCTACAGATGGTTGTAATGGACATTGTTGGTCTGGTAATGGCGGAAGCTTCCGTAATTATGATGAAGAACAAGGTGTTGATATTTTTAATGGAATACAATGGCCTCTGCCTGAAACTTTAGCATACTCTGATGCTGAATTATTGGCAGGAGGACATGATGATCTGCCGGTTGGCGACCTTAACTGGCATGCCGGTATGAGAGAGCAATATGTGGAACCAACTGAAGTTGAAAAGGTAGACGAATCCGATCCTTATGCCAGTCAGCAAACTCCTGCTCTGACAGATAAGTTCTTTGCAAAATGGAAGGTTACACCTACCCATGCACCAATGGATGGAGCAACCGGATTCAGTAAGACTGCCGCCGAAGGTTCTTTCGGTAAAATGGGAATTTTAGTACGTTTCAATTCTTCAGGTAATATTGATGCACGAAATGGCACAGCTTACGAAGCTTTAAATGCATTAGCTTATGAAGCCGGAACAGAATACACTGTTGAAGTAACTGGTAATGTAAAAGCACAGAATTATTCGGTTAGTGTAACACCTGCCGGTGGCACAAAAACCGTAATAGGTACTGACTATGGTTACAGAACAGATAATCCTCAGGATACTTTTAATTATTTTTCTGTAATAATAAACGAACTTGCTGCCTGGGGAGGTGTAGAAGGAAGCAGGCTTAATCCTTCATTTATGGACAATCCGTTTACAAACGATAGTTATGAATTGAATGTGACTAATAATGATGCGGTTGAAGCGAAAACAGGAGCCTTCTCCGCTTCATTCGATATTGTTCCGACAGCAGCTGGAATTAATGCAGCTTTCGGTTTCGCTAAAGGTGAAATTGCGGTTCAGGGTTATTCTGGAATGAGCGCATATTTCAGATGTAAGGGAGATGGGTATTTCGATGCCCGTGATGGTGGTGCATTTAATGCTGAAAATCAGTTAGCATACACTCCCGGGGAAAAATATTCAGTTGTAATGGATGTGGATGTTGCTGCAAATACCTATGATATGACAGTTACACCAGATGGTGGCAGTTCTGTTGTAATCGCTGATGATTATGGATTTAGAGCAGCTGCAGATACCATTAACAATACTGCTGAACTGCTAGGCATAGGTGGAATGTGGGGAAATAATCCGGGTGATTTGATAATATCAAATCTGAATATTACTGTTACCGGAATAGATGATCTGAATACACCTGAATTCAGCATTTATCCTAACCCGGCAAAGAATAAACTAAATATTTCGTTCAAAGAAAACGTACGCCAGATTGAAGTGTATAATTTAGTGGGTAAACAAGTTATGATCCAACAAATGAATGATCAACCAAGAACAACTCTTGATGTTTCTTCATTGCCGCAAGGAGTTTACGTTGTACAGGTTTCTTCACGGAATGGTAAAGGTTCTAAATTATTTGTTAAGCAATAAGAAGCGACTTTACAAAACTAAGTATTAGAATAAATTTAAAAGAGGCTGTTAAAATAATAACAGCCTCTTTTTTTAGTTATACCAGTTTATGAGATAGTGCTTATTTAAATGTTATTATACCGGATTATTCTTAATGGTTTTCCAGGTTCGTCAATATACTTTCCCAGTTTCCACCATAGTAAGCTTTGTCTATTATTTTTGCAAGTTTGGTATTACCTTCATTTAAGGCTAATTGTTTTAAATCTTTATAAATATAAAAGCTCAACCAATATCCATAATGATATTTTTCGCGTACTGATTTTGGATTTTGATAAATGGAATACCACTCCTGGTTCAATCCCCATTTTTTATATACACCTAATGCTTTTTGAGAATTAACCCAAATATCTTCAGCAATTTGTTCGTGTAGTTTATAATAATCATTGTATGTAAATTCCGAAATATTAATTATTTCATTAACATCTGATATTCCAAGATCGGCAAACTCTATTGTCGATTCAAATTGTTTATCTCCATCCAGGTCTTCTTCAATTTTATCAATAAAGCCGTTCTGGTCAGTATCGGTATATATAATAGTTGGTACAATTTCCGGTTCCTTATCCACCAAGTCCTCGGGTTGAATATTCGGGCCACGCCATCCTTGCCATCCCTGGTAATAATAAGTATTATGGTCTATTCTCCAGGCACCCCATTCGGCTCCATAAAGGTGTATTCTCCCGTCAAATTTTCCGACATACAATTTCCCTTTTCCTGAAAAATCATTATCCCACTCTCCCCTGTCACCGGTTACATCGGCCTGGGGGTTATGGTCCAAACCTCCATTTTTCGAACCTATCCTGAATGGATCTTTTGGATCGTAAAATTCAACTCTTTCCCACCGGTGACAATCATCATCTTCATCAAATACTATCCAACATCTCTGCCAGCTACCTCTTTCAAAGGGTAAACTATATCCATTTTCATGATCAGTATAAATTAATTCATCAAGTTGCCTCCAACGCACATCATAAAAATATTTGTCAGCTTCTGGTAACCCTCTTAACGATTTAAATTTATGCACCTGATCACTATAACCAAATCCTTCGCCATCAAACCTGATACTAAAGTCATAATCCAGTTCGTTCGATGGCCTGGAATCGTTATCAATGTCAATACCTATCTGTACGGTTGTTATTTTTTTGCTGTATATCACCGAACGGTCTTCTTCATGAATCTTACCATTTTCAGGCAGGGCCTTTTTATCTGTTAACACTGTTGGTTCATCAACATACCGGATAGCCATTTCTGTTTGGCCATCGTTATCTTCATCGTAAAAGAGGAAAGGATTCTCCCAGTTGTAACGTAAATCGGGAATATTAAACGTATTTGTATGTGCTTTTAGAAATACACTCGACCCATGATAATCGGTAAAAAATTTTGACTGGCCGTAGTGGTCCCAGGCTTCCAGTTTTAAAGTGTTCCAGTCGATATAATTAAAAATATTATCCTTATCAGTATCAATCAGCCACATGTAATGCGATTGCCATCTCCCCCTGTCGTTAATCGACGAATTATCAACCACAGCCTGAATATCGGCTTTGCCATCGCTGTTTTCATCATTCCAGTCAATCATTAAATCATACCCGGCGCCATATTTTCCGTCTTTATTCCTGTCAATCATTAAACAATCAGAGTCCATGTCTCCTTCCCGGTCTGTCGTTTTCATATCGTCATCATCATCAATCCACTGAACCGGAACCTGGTCAAGAATGTAATATCTCATTACATCAGGATCTCCATCATTATCTAAATCAATAAAAGTAATATCCCCTTTTGCCAGGGGCATACGGTATGGGGATATAAGCGTTCCTGTTAACCAGAATTTCTTTTCATTTTGAGCATTAATATTTATTAATAATGCGACCAATATTATTGTAGCAAATATTTTGTGCATAATTTCTTTATTACATTATTGTTTTAAAAACGACCAATACTAGATTTACAAGTTAACCGGAAAAACTAACCGTATATACACCTAATAAATAAAAAATAGTTCTGAGTTGTTTAAAAAATGTATAACGTAGGCTCCTTTAGTTTCGATAAACGATGTATTTAATATCAATTCATTATTCTCAATCAACAATTCTTTATTAAAAACTACCTTCCCTGACAAGTCATATATAGTTACATTGGTGCCAGAGTGGGTAAAATTACCTTGTAATTTAATATGAAGTTTATCTCCCTGTAAGAGTTGGGTAGGATAAATTTTAAACAGATCATTCTTTCTGTATTTTTCTATCCCAACCGTAGTATTTAATATATGAATTTTAAAAGATCGGCTGTTATTATTTACTCCATCTGTAGCAGAAATTTCAATATTGAATTCTCCGGCATCCCCATCTTCCGGGCTAACACTTAAGATTCCGCTACCATCACCATTATCAACAAACGACATAATCTCCGGTAATTCTGATGTACTTAATGTTATCGGGTCGTTGTCAATGTCTGTAGCAGAAACCGTTATATCAGTTGAATTGTTCTCTTCCATGAACTGATCGTCAATAGGCTCAATTACAGGGCAATTGTTTGATGATGAGCCATCACTAAATTCATACACACCACAATCAACCTTCGGCCCTGTCAATCTGCTGTTTTTGTCAAGATCATAAGCTGGTAAGTTGAAATTCTTCCCTTTATCAATTGCCGGAGAGCCCGCCTTGAAATGCAGGTCAAAATTCTGGTAATCGATAAAATAGTTACTAATTGAAGTTGTTGGCACCTCGAGGTTATTTTCAACTGATGTATTAGTACCATCATCAATAATAATTCGTCCTGCCCTACTTTCAATAATCAGATTGTTTCGAACAACATTATCGCTACTCGGGCCTCCTCCATGTGCATCTTTCATTTTTCCAACCCAAACCCATGGAGTCATATCATCGACATTAGTTCCATTAAGACTTAAATCATTATTGATTGGATTACTTATAATTGTATTATTTGCAATTGTTGAATTATTAACACCCAATAAGGTGATACCATGCCAGCTATCAGTTATTATAAGGTTATTCTCAACTTTCCAGTTATTAAAATATCCGTCGAAACATGCTACTCCTTGTGTGTAGCTTTTGTCAACTTGATTCGGATTAGTATACGAAATAAAAGTATTCCAGCGCACAACAACATCCTCAACAACCTGTTCGGGCCCACCGCCAATGGCTGAATAACTTTGAAATAAATCATCATGATTACCACCACCAATTGGATAATCAGGATTTGCTCCGGTCCAGTTTGGTGCATAACCGGTAATATCATAACTGTTCTTAACCGTATTGTGCTCATATTTTGAGTAGCTTGACAATGCCCTTATTGCATCGCCTACAAAATTTTCAATCGTATTATTGATTACTTCGGAATAACGACCCCTAATTTCGATAGAAAAGTTTGTATTCTTTATCGAACAATTATGAATGTATGAATATTCACCTTTTAAGAAAAAACCACTTGATGTTTTTGTAAACCAATTATCCCGTGTCCAGCCGCTTATATCTTCATCGGTTGTATAAACTGAACACGATTCAAAAAACAGGTGATCGGTATCATCTGCTGACCTGACCAGATAATTCAATGCATACACATTCGACCCCTCAGGGGCATAAGAAGAAAAATGTATCCCTTCAAATTTCCAATAAGATGAATTCGTAATATTTATCGATGCTACTACAGGTTTTTCACCTTCTATCGATTTAATTACCACATAATCATCATTTTTGCCCGTTAAAGCAACTTTGCCATGATTGCCACCATATAGGAATAGTGTATCTCCGGCATTAAATGTTTTTTTTGCACTAAAAATATCTTCCAGGGTCGACCATGGATTATTCAGGCTACCATCATTATTGATATTCCCCGTTTCCGGGTTACAATAATAATTAGTTGAATGAACTGTGTTTATTATAAATAGACTAATAATTAAAATTGTAATTTTTCTCATCGCAGCTAATTTATTCTGTGTTAGTTATTTTTCCGTTAGTGCTGAAAACCTGTTTGTTAAAAAATGGCCTTTTTACTGCAAGTTCAAACACGTTTCTGTAAAATTAGGTATTATTATAGTTATTGTTAGTTTAACAATGCTTATTGAAACTTTCATTTTTTCGAAGTGTTTCTACCTCTTCAATAGTTTTTGGTTTTGGTTTGCCCAATAATTTTGCACCGTTTTTGGTCATTACAAAATCCTCTTCATTGCGGATTCCGCCAAATTTTCGGTAGCTGTCCACTTTCTCCCAGTTAATAAAGTCGGTGAATTTGTTTTGACCTCTCCAGAGATCAATCAGCTCAGGAATAAAATAAATACCAGGCTCGATAGTGAATACATGGCCTGCTTTGAGCGGTTTTGCCAACCGCAGCGATTTTAACCCAAACTGTGTACTTTTTGGCTGGCCGTCGTATCCTACCCAAACTTCACCAAGGTCTTCCATGTCGTGCACATCGAGGCCCATCATGTGGCCTGTTCCGCAAGGGAAAAACAGAGCATGGGCACCCACTTCAAAAGCATCGGTGGCATTGCCTTTGGTAAATCCTAGTTGTTTTAGCCCATCGAAAATAGTTGTTGCAGCAGCAATATGGGCATTTTTAAAAGGCTTCCTCAATTCCAGTGCATCAACTGCGGCCTGGTGGGCAGCCAGGGTAATTTCATAAATTTCCTTTTGCTGTGGTGTGAATTTTTCACTAACTGGGAAGGTACTCGACAAATCGCCGGCATAACCCATTGGTGTTTCATACCCTGCATCAACCAAAAACAGGTCACCTTCTTTTATAATATTTCCATGGTAATGGTTGTGCAGCGTTTGCCCGTTTTTAGTTGCTATTATCGGGAAAGAAATGTTTCCTCCGGCAGCCAGGGCAACTTTATGAATTTCAGCTGTAACCTCTGCTTCGCTCATTCCAGGCTTGGCAAATTTTATGGCAGCCACGTGCATATCTACCGAAACATCAACAGCTTTGTGTATTTCCGCAATCTCATCTTCTGTTTTAATTTCACGTTGACTGACCACAGCCCGTACCAAGTCGAGCGAGTAAGTATTCGAACTATCTTTGGGTGCAATATCGAGCAATTCGAGCAACTTAATTTTATTTTCGGGGCGGTACAGTGGCAGAAAGTGTATTTTTTGACCTAAACGTGTTGCCGAATCCAACATTGCCGGAAGTTTACTTAGTTCCTGCACATTGAGCACACCGCAACTTTCAGCTCTTTCTGTAATTGTGGATTGCGGCCCCATCCATACAATATCGTCGATGGTATAATCGTTCCCAAAAATTATTTCCCGGTCATTGTCAATATCAATTACCGCTGCCAAGCCCGGATGCTGTATTCCAAAATAATAGAGAAAAGTACTGTCCTGCCGGAAATGATATGTATTATCTGTATAGTTCATTGGCGATTCGTCGTTGCCAAAAAGAAGAATCAGACCCTTTTCAACCTGCTGTTTTAATGCTTTTCGTCGTTCTATGTATGTTTTTGTTTGAAACATTTTGTAAATATTTATTAATCAGTCAATTATTGACTTTTATTTAAAATTGTGGTAACTTGTATATAAATATAGAAATATTTACAGGACGTTACTCAGTTACAATTTTTAAATCATTAAAATCTTTAATTATGGCATTAAATGCATATATGAGACTTACCGGGGAAACCCAGGGTGAGATCCGGGGATCAGTAACTCAAAGAGGCCGCAGCGGCTCAATGATGGTAATTGCTTTCGACCACGAGGTTGTGTCGCCACGCGATGCTGCTTCGGGCCTGCCAACCGGGAAAAGACAGCACAAACCATTCACCATTACAAAAGAAATTGATACAGCCTCGCCTTTATTAATGAAAGCTTTTGTTCACAACGAAAATCTTACTAAAATGGAGTTAACATTCTGGCAACCATCCCGATCGGGAAGAGAGGTAAGGTACTTTGTGGTTACACTTATCAATGCCAGCATTGCAGGAATAAGACAGGAGATGTTGAATAACAAATATCCGGAAAATATGCAGCACAAAGAACGGGAGCATATTTCGTTTTGTTACCAGAAAATAGAATGGTCGCATGTAAGAAGCGGAACTACTTCTGAAGATGACTGGGAAGCACCAAATGTTTAACCTTATTATTTGTAGGTAGAATACTTGTATTTTTTGCTACCCTGTAATCTGCCTTTGCTTTTTGTGTAGGTTGCATTATTTATACCACTATCTTTTTATAAATAATTCTGTTATTAATAAACAATGTTGAAGGTATTGGCAGGACGATTGATACCTTTCTATTTTTCTAAATTTGATATGACCGAATGAAGCAGTCTCTTTTCATGATCGGCACTGTACTCCCAAAACATTACGCCGGCCAGCCCTTTCTTTTTCAGGTATCCAATTTTATATTGAATGGATTCTTCGTCTTCGTATGAAATAAATATTTTTTCTTCCTGATTCCATAAATAAGGTGCTTTGGCCGATTCGTCCCAATAACGGGTAAAACCATTGGTATTGATGTTTTGGCAGAAATTGATGTAATCAATTCCCATTCCAACAGTTTCGGCTTCCTGAAACAGAACCTTGTCTGATTCGGTTTTTACACCTTTCCAAATCCGCCCGTAAAACGGAATGCCGAGGTTAATTTTATCAGCCGGAAATCCGGCATTAATATGCATGTCAACGGCATTAACTACACTGTTTTTATCCAGACCAGGTTGTGCCGAAGAAAGATAGTTGCTGTGATGCCCGGTAACATTGTGCCAGCCGTTATAAAAATCGTAAGTCATAATATTCAGGAAATCGATGTATTTGTGTAACTCCCCCAACTCCGTATTATCTACATACGCTTTATCTGCGCCGGTTGCAATGGCCAGCAAATAGTGTTTTCCATCTCCTCCTTTTTCTGACAATAAATCCAATTGCTCACGAACAGCTTTTAACATCAATGTAAAATTGTGTACATCCTCAGGGCGGTGGACATTTCCGGCACCCGATTGATTTGGATATTCCCAGTCGAGATCAATACCATCGAGTTTAAATTCTTTCACAAATTTGGCACAGCTTTTTGCAAATTTTCTTCGCGATTCTTCGGTTAATGAAGCGTCGGAAAAACCGCCCGACCACGACCAGCCACCTACCGAAACCAATACTTTTAAATCGGGATTTTTTAATTTCAAACTATTCAAAGCATCAATATCTTTCGGTGTCAGGTTCTTGCCATCAATTTTTGTAGTATCGAAAACTACTTCTCCATCACTAATATTGGCAAATGCATAATTAATATGTGTAATTCCAGAAACATCTACTGTAGTAAAATCGAAATCGCGGTAACCGGCAACATAGGCCACCACCATATACTCTTTTTCAGCTTTAATTTCTGAAGTCTCAGTTTTTGTTTTAGGCTTTTGATTACAGTTTGTAAAAAAGAAAACAGCCAAAACAAGTAAAACAATTATGAAAGGTTTATAATTCTTCATCCCGGTATATTTTTATTGAAATTATACCACAAAAATACAACTACATATTAAACTTCTTAAAAAAATTTAAAAATATCGATTGCTTTTCTCATAAATAACATCAGATAATGTATTTTCGAAGTTTATAACTAAAAGCAAACTAATGCAAAAAGAGAAATCGAAACAAACCAAACCGGCCTTTTGGGTTCCAACTGCATATTTTGGTATGGGCCTTCCGTTTGTAGCCATTGCACAAGCATCTGTCCTGATGTATGAAAGTATGGAGATTTCTGATGCACAAATTGCTTTCTGGACCTCGCTGATTATGATTCCATGGACCATTAAGTTTCTGTGGAGTCCGGTACTGGAAATGTTTAAGTCGAAAAAATACTTTGTTGTTACATCGCAGTTTATAACAGGTATTACATTTGCTTTGGTTGCACTTTCGCTCCCGTTAAACGATTTTTTTACATACTCCATTGCTCTGTTGGCTGTAGTTGCTTTTAGCGGTGCAACCAACGATGTGGCAACCGATGGTGTTTATCTGGATGTTTTAACCCCACAATTACAGGCTAAATATATTGGTTGGCAGGGTGCATCGTATAATATTGCCAAATTAATGACAGCAGGTGGATTTGTTTATCTTGCCGGCATACTGGAAGAACGACTGGGAGTGGTAACTGCCTGGGTTTCGGTAATGATTGCAATAGGTGGTGTAATGGCATTACTGGGGCTGTACCACGCACGCATGTTGCCAAAAGGAGAAACTTCAAACGAAGTAAAATCATTAAAAGAAGGTTTTCGTACGCTTGGTGATGTTATAAAAACCTTCTTTCAGAAAAAATATATTTTACTCTACATCGGTTTTATTATCCTTTTCCGTTTTGCCGAAGGGTTTTTCATAAAAATTGCACCCCTGTTTTTCAAAGCTGCCCTTGCAGATGGGGGGCTGGGATTAACAACAGCACAAATAGGATTAATTTACGGAACTTTTGGGACGGCTGCCTTTGTTTTGGGTTCACTACTTGGGGGTTATTTTATTGCCTGGCGCGGGCTAAAAAAGGCCCTGGTATTTTTGGTAGCCTGTTTTAATATCCCTTTTGCCGTTTATGCTATTCTTGCGGCAACACAACCCGACAACCTGTATATTATTGGTGCTGCAGTTGTTTTCGAATACTTTGGTTACGGCTTCGGATTTGTAGGATTAATCCTGTTTATGATGCAGCAAATTGCACCTGGAAAATATAAAATGGCTCACTATGCGTTTGCATCAGGAATTATGAACCTCGGATTTATGATCCCTTCGATGCTGAGTGGATACTTAAGCGACTGGCTGGGATATAAAACATTCTTTTCGTTTGTTTTAATTGCGGCAATTCCTGTGTTTCTTGCGGCATATTTTATACCTTTTGCAAACCCCGACAATAAAGAACAAAAAGAGTTAGAAATAAATGAATAACAATCTAAACAATAATACTATGACAACAAAAACTGCTATCCCGTTTGAAGAGCGCCCGGCCGGATCAACCGATGTAATGTGGCGTTATTCGCAAAACCCGGTTATCGGGCGTTACCACATCCCTTCATCGAACAGTATTTTTAACAGCGCTGTTGTTCCTTTCGAAGACGGCTTTGCAGGCGTTTTCCGCTGCGACAACAAAGCGGTGCAAATGAATATTTTTGCCGGTTTCAGTAAAGATGGCATTAACTGGGATATTAACCACGAACCTATTGAAATGGTTGCGGGAAATACCGAAATGATAGAGTCGGACTATAAATATGATCCACGTGTTGTTTGGATTGAAGACCGTTACTGGATAACCTGGTGCAACGGGTACCACGGACCAACCATTGGCATTGCCTACACCTTCGACTTTAAAACTTTTTATCAGAACGAAAATGCATTCCTGCCTTTTAACCGCAACGGTGTGCTTTTTCCTGAAAAGATTAACGGTAAATATGCCATGCTTAGCCGCCCCAGCGACAACGGGCACACACCGTTTGGCGATATCTGGATTAGCTACAGCCCCGACATGAAATACTGGGGAGAGCACCGCTGTGTGATGAAAGTTTCGCCTTTTGAACAAAGTGCGTGGCAGTGTACAAAAATTGGGGCTGGTTCGGTACCGATTAAAACTGAAGATGGATGGCTGGAATTTTATCATGGCGTAATAAATACCTGCAACGGATTTCGTTATTCCATGGGAGCTGCTTTGCTCGACCTGGAACAACCAGATAAAGTACTTTACCGAACCAAACCTTACCTGCTGGCTCCATCAGCCAACTACGAACTTGCAGGCGATGTGCCTAACGTGGTATTTCCGTGCGCTGCCTTAAGCGATGGAGAAAAAGTTGCGGTTTACTACGGAGCTGCTGATACGGTCGTTGGAATGGCATTTGGCTACCAGCAGGAGATTATCGATTTTGTAAAAAATAATTCGCTATAAATATTAAGTCAGGGTTTCACTTTGAGTGAAACCCTGACTCTGATTAAAGAAAATCAAAGCCCCAATTATTAAACGGTAGGTTTTATTTATTATTTGGTAAGATTTTCCAGCACCAGCGGGGTAATGTCTTCGCTTTCGGGCGAAATGTAGGCTACCGCTCCGTTGCTCACATCGAGTATGTAGGTAAAATTGTTGTGCCCGGCAATGTTGGTAATCTCCTGGTTTATCTGCTCGTATATTGGCCTCAGAAGTTCCATGTTTCTGCGTTGCAATTGTTGCTGTGCCGTTTGGTTATAGGTTTGAATTTTCTGGGCAAATTCAATAAGCTCTTTCTCTTTTTCTTTCTTTATAAAATCAGAATACGCAGCGCTTTCCGTTTCAAAAACTTTTAATTTATTTTCGTGTTCGGTAAGCAGTTCGCCATACAGTTTTTCCATCTCTTTAGCTTCGGCATCAACTACATTTTTTATGCTGTCCATTGCCGGATGTTTCTGTGCCAGCTCCTGAATGTTTACATGGCCTATTTTAAGACTTTGCTGGGCTTCTGCCCCGAGAAAAATGAATAAAACTGAGAATGTTAAAAGTAATTGTTTGAAATACATAAGTCCGAATTTTTGTTTTTCTGCCAAATTTCAAACAATAATCGCCTGTTTAAATTTAAGAGATGTTAAAAATCTATCTGTCGGGAGTTAAGAATATAAAAAGATTCACTCCAGCGTATTAAAAAAGGTTTCAATTATTAAAATACAATAAAAAAGGGCGGTTTCCCGCCCTCCTGAAATATTGCTTATAAATTTTATTTCGCCGGCCTTGCAAAAATTGCGTCGTCAACTTTTTCGTCAAGTTTAATCTCGTCGAACACAATAGTCTGGGCTCCCATTGGTGACGATGCTTCAATTTTTTTAGCCATTTTAATACCATTAACCGTCATGTAATCAAGCATTTTTGTTTCCACATCAATCGTTTGTCCCATGGCTTCAACTTTCGCTTTAACTTTTAAAACCATGTAAGAATTGGCATCGATAAAATAATTTTTTTCACTTCCGTCTTTTGTGGTTAGTTTTATCCGGTAAGCTTCTTTTCCGTCGGAATTAACTTTGCCTATTAATTCTGCGGTATGGCCTTTTTCGTCATAATTATACAGTTCGCCTTCCATATCTGCCTGGCTCATTGCCTGTTTTAACTGGTCGCCGGCTAAATCCTGTGGTTCGTTGCTAATCCAGGGCATAATCATCCAACCCGTTTCTCCGTCGAATGCCTGAACCATTTTTTGTCCCTGCATGTCCATGTCAAGCCTGAATTTATTTGGCCTTACAATTATCATGTCCATGGGTAAATCCATTCCCATCTGGCTTATTTTAGCCTTCATGATAAATGTTTCAACTTTCAACAGTTTTTCCTGGCCAACTGCTTCAAAATGTTTGCTTAATACTTTGTCTAATGTTTGTGCTTGTGTGCCAACAAATGCTATAAGCATAAGGGCGGTTAAAATTAAAGTTCGTTTCATTTTGTATTTTTTAAAGATTGTAAAATTAGTGTCGCTAATTTACAAATATTACACTCTGTAGCAACAATTCGAAATACTAAAAATAAATTTCTGCCAGAATATTATTGTAGGATACACCTTTTTCAATCAGCAAATCGCGAACTTCTACCACCATCAATGCTTTTCCGCAGAGGTAATATTTAACGTCCGGGAATTCAGTAAAAGTTTTTAAATAATCAGTAATCCTTCCGGGAACCACATCGCACGACGATTCGCGCGAACAACACCTTATATAATTATCTCCCAAAGCCCATTCAAATTCATCTTCGAAATAAAACTGGTTAAGATAAGCGGCCCCGTGAATCAACTTTTTATTTTCGCCCAAACCCGAACGAAACATACTGTAAAAAGGAGCAACTCCTGTTCCTGTTGAAATCAGCCAAGCCGGTTCTTCTGTTCCAAAAAAACTGCCGTAAGGTTCCGAAACCAGGATTTTATCTCCGGGAATCATACCGGCCAGTTTTGGTGTTAAAAAGCCGTCTTCTTTAATATTAAAAAGAATATCCACTTCATCTTCATGGTTTCCACTGCAAATGCTGTAAATACGCGGAGGGTGTTCGGTATCAATGCCTATTTTAACCACTTGTCCAGATAGAAAATTAAAACTACGAATAAACGAAATCAAATAAACATCGGGAGAAATTTCTATGTTATTGGTAATAGTTTGTTCAAAAAGAGGCGATTCTTTTCTCTGGCTTCCTGGCATTTTGTGTTTAATTATTTCTGAATGAAAAAGTAACCACCAGGTTTTCATCTGATGCAGTAAACATATTTTTTACCCTGTAATAGACATCAATATTCCGTGCACTGCCTACTTCGTCGGAATTACCACTCAGGTTAACCGATGTTACATGATGGGCTTTTAAAGTCACTTCTTCCGGTGCATCAAAACCTACACCGGGCTGAACCAATTCCAGCTGGTAATCAACGTCAGAATTGTTTTGGATACAAACCACTTTGCTGGTTCCGTTACTCAGCTTTAGCGGCGATTGATCGTACTGGAGCGAGGCAAAAAAGAGCGGTTCTAAAAGCGATGACTGCCCCATTAAAGTATTATCGAAATACACAGCAGTTCTTCTGCTGAACAATGCTTCTTTAATTCCACCCCCGGTACGGCTTTTGGCAAATACCAGGGTTAAAGGCCTGTGTTCTTCTTCAACAATCATTGGCCCGTGTACATCGGAATTGCAAAACATGGTCAGTTTCTTTTCGTTTGCCCAATCCAGCGCCTCCGGATAATACGAACTGTGATTGTAAACTTCAATTCCGTGCAATAAATCGTTCTTCAATAACTCGGTATGTTCGTCCCACCATAATGTTGTATCTGGTTGCTGTCTTTTCCATCCCGGGTGGTTCCAGAGTATAAATGCTCCCTGGTCGCGTGCTTCTTTTATGGCATCGTTAACATCTTCCCGCTCGAGCAAATTTGCATTGGTAATAAACAAAGCATTTAAATGTCCCGGTGGCATACTACGTGTAATTTCCGCACCCCGCACAAGAATTATATCTGTCTGTTCCGACAGCGGTTCGGCAATTTCAAACGAACGATTATGATCCGACACCACATCTTTCGAGTGTGGCCGGTATTCAATATGATCGGTAATTGAAATGGCATCTAAACCCTCACGCCAGGCTTCTTCTATCCGAACCGTGGGCCAGACTGTTCCATCGGAAAATACGGTGTGCATATGAAAATCACATTTCAATGTCTGGTAGCCGTCAATATCAGGTATATTAATAATATTACGCGATTGTGCGCTTACCCACTGAACGGTAATTACAAACAACAATACAGATAAAAATCTTAAATAACTCATAATTATCAGGTTTAACTTTATTTATAAACAGCACTTTAAAGATCATCTAAATTACTCAACATTAAAATATTTCTACATTATTTTTTTATGAATTACAAATGATTAGTTAAATTTAAATTAAACGCAAAGATCTTTCTAATTTTTTTACAAAGATCTTTGCATGTTATATATTTTCTATCGACATTTATAACCGAATATGATGAACAAATTATTTAAAAACTCAGGAAACCAAAGCCAGGCTGTTGAACAGAAAAAAATTGCACATAAAAAGCACATTTTAAGGGCAATTTATTTTAACGGGCCATTATCTAATTCGGAGTTAGCAAAACAAATTAAACTAAGTACTCCAAAAATTAACAGCCTTTTAGTTGAGCTGATTGAAGATGGATTTGTTAAAGAACTGGGAAGAGGTGATTCAAGCGGTGGCAGACGTCCGAATATTTACGGACTTGTAGAAAATGGATTTTATGTTGTTGGAATTACAATAAATGTTGCCCGGACTATTATTTCCATATTTAATAGTTGCAATAAAGAGGTAAGTGGCCCACACTATTTCCCCATTAAAGTACAATCTGACATTCGGATTTTCAACCAGGTTAACGAAAAACTGGAAGAAGTTCTACAGGAGAGTAACATTCCGCCGGAAAAAATACTTGTTGCAGGCATAGAACTTCCCGGATTAATCGATCAAAAAAAAGGAATAAACAAAACATACTTCCCCGATGTAGATAATCTTTTCGACGAGTTAAAAAAGATTTTTGGTATACCGGTATTCTTTAACCACGACTCAAAAGTAAGGGCATTTGCCGAACAGCATTTTGGTCTTGCAAAAAACAAAAAAAACGTATTAATGCTGCAGGTCGATTGGGGGTTAGGTTTAGGTATTATTATCAACGGGAAACTTTACTCCGGAAAATCGGGTTTCTCTGGCGAATTCGGCCACATTCCACTGGTCGATAACGGTGTGCTTTGCGTATGTGGGAAACAAGGCTGTCTGGAAACAATCGTTTCGGCTAATGCAATTGCGCGCCAGGCAAGAGAAGGGATTCAAAACGGCAGCTCATCGTTAATTAAAGATTTGGTAAATAACAATCTGGAAAAAATCGATATTTCTGTTGTAATTCAGGCTGCCAATTCAGGCGACCAGTTTGCTATATCGTTGTTCTCGGAAGTTGGCAAATGGCTGGGAAGAGGAATGGCATACCTGATTCAGATTTTTAATCCGGAACTAATAATAATTGGTGGACAAGTAGCCGTTGCCAACCAGTTTATTCTGGCTCCTATCCAACAGTCGATTCATACATACAGTAACCGAGATATAAGTAACGACACTGAAATTCAGTTTTCCGAACTTGGTTCAAAGGCAGGGACAATGGGAGCTGCTGCTTATGCGTTAGAACAAATTTCAAAATAAACAGAACAGTAGTTAAATAATCACATAATTCGAAAATTTAAAGAAATGGTTCACGAATTAAATGTGGAATAGTTTCTTGAAAAAGCACTTAACTGGAAAATTGACGGAAGGAATATTATAAATGAAGTTGTTTAAAGTAAATGGGGAATTTCGAGAGTGACATATTGATTCTCAGTGGCGAAGCTCCATTTTTCTTTCATAGCCATAGCTACGGAAGAAAAATTAGCTGAAGTCCAATGTCATCAAGATGTTGCTCGCAGTTTTTCAGATTTACTTTAAACAACTTCAATGTGATAATTCGTGCGGGAGCCTTTATAATTCATGGTTCCCGTATTTTTTTACCTGTTTTTTAATGCAGTTAATCTTTACTCTGGTTCAGAATTTATGGTTCAGAAATAAAAATATGTTTTATACTATATAAATCCGCTTGCATTCTTAAATTAAAAACAATATTTTTAAGAAGTGGTTTTGGTCTTATAAAATATTTTTCAAAACTGCTTATTTCATTGCAAAAAAAATAAAATTATGGAAATGGAAGAAGTTAAACATCGAACTAAAAAAGTGGTTGCAAATGTACTAAAACTGGACGAATCGGAAATTGCCGATGATGCCAATTTTATTTTCGACCTGGGAGCCGATTCTATGCAAAGTATGTTACTTATTGCTGCGTTTGAAGAAGAATTTGATATTGAAATGGATGTGGAAAAAGCACAGGAAGTTCAAACTATTGGTGGAGCTGTTGAATTTATAGCTACTTATTTTTAATTACTTTACAACATTTTATCTAACTAAACATGAATGACCGGAGTAAATTACACCATGTTAATCTTCAAACCCTGTTTTACCCAAAATCGGTTGCTATTGTAGGCACCAATAAAGTGCTGGGAACAGTTCCCGGCGACATTTTTATGAACATCTTACATGCCGATCTGCAGGGAGTTATTTATCCCGTAAGCCCGCGTGAGAAATGGATTGGAGGTGTAAAGGCTTACAAATATGTTATCGATATTGAGGATGATGTCGATCTTGCAGTTATTGTATTTCCCAGTTCTGTAACCAAACTGGCTCTTGAACAGTGTGGGCAGAAGGGTATAAAATCTGTCATTATAATATCGGCAGGTTTCCGCGAGGTTGGAGAAAAAGGCCTGGAAAAAGAAAAAGAACTAGTAGCTATTGCCGAGAAATACGATATCTCTTTTATCGGCCCCAACTGCCTGGGAGTAATCAATACCGATCCGATTTCAAGGTTAAACGCTTCTTTTGCAAGAAAATTCCCGGCCGAAGGAAATATCGCATTTTTATCGCAAAGCGGTGCACTATGTACAGCTGTTCTCGACTATGCACAGGCTAAAAATATTGGATTTTCGAAATTTGTAAGCTTTGGTAATAAGGCTGACATTTCTGAAATTGACCTGCTCTACTATTTAATGGACGATGAAAAGACCAAAGTGATTCTTCTTTACCTGGAAGAGATCTCGGATGGGCCGGGCCTTATGAAAGCCGCTCGGGATGTAATTGAGAAAAGCCATAAACCGGTTTTAATAATGAAGTCGGGAAGAACTAAAGAGGGAGCCTCAGCAGCTGCCTCACATACCGGTTCTCTTGCCGGCCAGGACGAAATTTGCGATGCTGCTTTTAAACAAGCCGGCATTATCAGGTGCGAAAACATTGACGAAATGTTTAACATTGCCATTGCATTTGTGTACCAGCCTATGCCAAAATCAAATCGGGTAGCAATTATTACAAATGCAGGCGGCCCTGGTGTTCTTACCACCGATGCAGCCATAAAATCGGGCATTCAACTTGCACGTTTCGGCGAAGAAACTACCATGGCATTAAAACGCAGCTTGCCGTCGACAGCCAATATTAAAAACCCGGTTGATGTTATTGGTGATGCACGTGCCGACCGTTATGTTGCCGCAATTTCGGCCGCTTTTAAAGATGAAAATGTGGATGGTGTGTTTGTAATACTCACCCCACAATCGATGACAGATATTGATACCATCGCCAAAGAAATTGCCAAAGTTGCCGCTCAGAACGACAAACCTATTTACACTTCTTTTATGGGGCAGGCCGATGTAGCCAGCGGTATAAGAATACTGGAACATAACAACATTCCACATTATGTTTTGCCCGAATCGATGTGCAAACCTTTTATAACTATTCATCAGTTTAACCAACAATCGGAAAAGGCTAAAGAAACGCCCGAAATGGTTCAGGTTAAAGAATCGGAAAAGGCTAAAGTGATTATTGAAAATGCGCTGAAGTCTGGAAAAAAATATTTGTACGAATCTGAAGCAACAAAAATTTTGGCTGAATTCGATTTGCCGGTTGTTAAAAGCGGACTTGCCAAAACTGCTGACAACTCGGTCGGATTAGCCAAAGAAATCGGATTTCCGGTGGTTATGAAGGTTATGTCGGAAGATATAATGCATAAATTCGATGTTGGTGGTGTTGTTCTAAACATTAACTCTGAAGAGGAAGCCGGGAATGCTTTCAATAAAATTATCAGCTCGGTAAAAACCAAAATGCCAGATGCTGTAATAGATGGAATCTTGGTTACCAAACAAATACAAAACGGTGTTGAAGTAATTTTGGGAATAAAGAAAGATCCTTCGTTCGGATCGGTTGTGATGTTTGGTATCGGTGGCATATTTGTCGAAATTTTTAAAGACATCAGTTTCAGGGTAGCACCTGTTTCTAAAGAAGCCGCGTTGGATATGATTCATGAAATAAAAGCATCGAAATTACTTTTGGGCGCCCGGGGGAAATCTGTAACCGATATCGATTCTCTGGCTGAATCAATTGTAAAACTGTCCGGCCTGGCACTTAGCTGCCCTCAAATAAGCGAGTTGGATATTAATCCGTTAATTGTGCTAGAAGAAGGAAACGGATGCTTTGTTGCAGATGCGAAAATAGTACTTGATTAAATTTTAACCGAATAAAAAAAATAAATTATGAGAATTCTGATTCATGAAAATTACCAGCAGTTAAGCAAATGGACTGCCTATTACATTGCCAATAAAATTAAGGCATTTAATCCAACACCAGAAAAACCATTTGTACTTGGGCTGCCAACAGGTTCTTCACCAATTGGAACCTATACCGAATTGATAGAGTTGGTAAAACAGGGCGAATTATCGTTCCAGAATGTGGTAACATTTAACATGGACGAATACGTGGGAATTCCGGAAGATCATCCGCAGAGTTACCATTATTTTATGGACAAACACCTGTTTAATCATGTCGATATTCCACGCGAAAACATAAATGTCCTGAACGGGAATGCACCCGACCTGCAAAAAGAGTGCGAAGCTTACGAAAAGAAAATAGAAAGTTATGGTGGTATTCAACTCTTTTTAGGAGGAATTGGCCCCGACGGACATATTGCTTTTAACGAACCGGGAAGCTCGTTGAAATCAAAAACAAGAATTAAAACACTTACTTATGATACAGCTCTTGCCAATTCAAGGTTTTTCAATAACGACGTTAACAAAGTGCCAAAAACTGCACTTACTGTTGGGGTCGATACCGTTATGCAAGCCAAAGAAGTGGTTATCATAATCAATGGATACAATAAAGCAAGAGCATTACAAAAGGTTGTTGAAGAAGGAGTTAACCACATGTGGACCGTTTCTGTACTTCAACTGCATCAGAAAGGAATGATTGTTTGCGACGAAGAAGCAACAATGGAACTCAAGGTTGGAACTGCAAAGTATTTCAAAGATATTGAAAGCAAAGAATTAAAGAATTTTCCAACTACCTAATAACATGTACCGGCAGCTTTCTCAGTCAGAAATAACAACCCTTAAAAAACAGGGTTGTATGGCTGAAAAATGGAAGGACATAGAAGTAAAAATTTCATTTTCAGCAGAAAACATCAGAAATGTACAATTTGCCGGTAAAGTTCAAATTGGCACATTAGAAGGTAAAGTTCAAATTGCAGAGGGCATTCAAAAGCCTTCTGCAATACAAAATTCATACGTTGAAAACTGTACCATAGGCGACAATGTTTATATCTCCAATGTTGGCAGCCTGGTTAATTATACGGTTGAAAATCAGGTGGCAATTGAAAATGTGGGGACCATTGCCATTAATGGGATTACTACATTTGGCAACGGACACGAAATTGACGTTTTAAACGAGGGAGGTGGAAGGGAACTCCCGATTTTTGATAAACTCTCTGCACAAATTGCTTATTTACTGGTCGTATACCGGCACAACAAAAAGCTGACAAAAGCACTTAAAAAGCTGGTACACGATTATACAGAAAGCAAAAAATCTTCAAAGGGAACTATCGGACAGAATACAAAAATTCTCGATTCCAAATCCATCATAAATGTAAACATTGGGGCGAGCTCTATTATTAACGGTGTTTCGTTGTTAAGAGATGGAACTATTGCAGGTAACCAAATTGCACCTGTAACCATGGGAGAAGGAGTAGTCGCCGAAGATTTTATTGTGTTATCCGGATCAAAAGTAACCGGCAGTGCTGTTATCAGCAGTACATTTGTTGGCCAGGGGGTTAAAATTGGCAGACAATTTTCAGCCGAAAACTCAGCCTTATTTGCCAACAGCGAAGCTTTTCATGGTGAAGCAACCAGCATTTTCGCAGGACCGTACACGGTTACACACCACAAATCGACGCTCTTGATTGCCGGTATGTTCTCGTTTTATAATGCCGGAAGCGGATCGAACCAAAGTAACCACATGTATAAACTGGGGCCTATTCACCAGGGAATTGTGGAGCGTGGCTCCAAAACAGGCTCATTGTCGTATATGCTGTGGCCCTGCAGGGTTGGTGCCTTTTCGGTTGTTATGAATAAGCACAGTGGCAATTTCGATACTACTGATTTGCCGTTCTCATATGTTTCGGTACAAGGAGATAAGAGTGTGGTTACCCCGGCCATGAACCTGTTTACCGTTGGAACAGACCGCGACAGCAAAAAATGGCCCAACCGCGACCGAAGAAAAGACAGCACAAAACTCGATTTAATTAATTTTGAATTGTTTAATCCTTATACAGTTCAAAAAATTATCGATGGGTCTAACCTGCTCGCTAGTCTTCATGAGAATACGCCAAAAACCCGGGAGTTTGCAACCCACAAGGGTGCTCTCATTAACAGGTTAATGCTGCGTACATCGAAACGTTATTACGATCTGGCTATCAATCTCTATCTTACCGAAACCGTTATAAGTAAACTAAAGGGCGCTGAACTGAATTCTTTGAAAGAAATCAGAGAAATACTTTCATCCAAAGCAAAACCGGTTCAGAATCAATGGGTTGACATTTCGGGAATGATGGCGGATAAATCAGATATTAACAATTTAATTCAGTCAGTTACCGACCAGAAGATTCAATCTGTAGAACAATTACAGGAAGCATTAACCAATATTTATAATAATTATCAGGATAATGCTTATGCCTGGAGCATTGCAGTTCTTAAAAATATATTGGATATCGATATTCAAACCGTTTCGAAACAAGAGCTTATTAAGATTGTAACCGATTGGAAATCGAATTCGATTAAATTTAAGAATATGATTTTAAAAGATGCTGAAAAAGAATTTGATCAACTCAGCAGAATCGGGTTTGGAGTTGATGGAGACGAAAATGAAAACATCTCTGACTTTGAGGCAATTCGGGGAACCTACGAAACCAACTCGTTTGTAATTGGTTTAAGGGATGACATTACAAGGATAGAATCGGAACATGATATTTTAATCAATCAATTGGGAGAGTTACCGGATTAATAAATTATACGTAGTCTCTCAGGAAAAAGAAAACTGCCCACCTGTTAACAGGATGGGCAGTTTTGCAAGATAATTGCGAATTGATTTGTGTTAAACACACACCGAAAATACGTTTTCTTTTATTTTGAAACAAACTAATTAACGTTTTACTCAAAACGTCAGATATTCAAAAAACCTCTTTTTAAATTTTGATTTTTTATACTTACCTTCTTTTAACAGGCTTCATCGGCTTAATTACCACCTCCGTTTTACACGAAGGGCAAATGTAAATTTCGCATCCGCTGCAGGCAAAGCAATTGCTGCAGGTTCGCGGCACATCAAGGTTCGAAAATTCAAAACCACAAGTACTGCAATTATAAAATTTCTCTTCCTGTTTAAACTGCCCCAGCATTATAACACCAACTTAATTATTTTTAATAAACCGAACATTACAACAAGCGTAAATATAATCGCTGCGCCTGACGGTATATTCAGGAAGTAAGAAAAAAACAAACCCGAAACTGTACCTATAAATGCAAAAACTGCAGAAAGAATTATCAGTTTCTTAAAATCTTTGGTAAAAAGGTTTGCCGTAGCCTGCGGAATGGTAAGTAGCGATAAAATCAATATTATTCCAACTACCCTGATATTTAGCACAACTGTAAGTGCAATTAATGTAATAATCAGGTAATTAAACAGTGCCACAGGAATACCTGCTGCCCGGGCAAATTCCTCATCAAAAGCGATATAAAGAATTTTGCTGAAAAAAAGTATAAAAATTGAAATGATAACAACATTAAGCAAAAGCATCCACCAGAGTTCCGACACCGTAACTGTAAGGATATTTCCGAAAAGATAGCTCATAAGGTTTGGTGTATAACCGGGTGTAAGAAACACAAAAATAATTCCCAGCGCCATACCCAGCGACCACCAGATGGCAATGGATGAATCTTCGCGTATTTCGGCCACTTTTGTAAAAAACTGTATGCCCAGTGCAGCCATTACTGCAAACAATACTGCTCCCAGCAACGGGTTAAATCCCAGGTAAAATGCCAGACCAATGCCCCCGAATGAGGCATGGGTTATTCCGCCGCTAATAAAAACAATCCGACGCGAAACAATATATCCGCCAATTACACCACACGAAATACTGGCAAATACGGCAGCCAAAAAAGCTTTCAGAAAAAAATCATATGTAAAAAGTTCAATAATCGGATTCATACTAATGATGGTGTTTTAATACCGTGTGTGGAATTTCTCCGTGAGAGATTATTTGTATCGGACAGTTATATCCATCCAGTTGTTCCTGGGTTATTGTATTGCTTGGATGATAATGAAGATTATTGTTTACACAGGCAATGGTTTTCACGTAACTCGAAATTGTTCCCACATCGTGCGAAACAAGTATTATTGCCATTTCGTCGTTTAACTGCCTGAGCTTTTCGTAGAGCTCCCCTTCAAACCGGTTATCGACAAAAGTATCTGGCTCGTCTAATATCAGGAGTTTTGGATTGCTCAGTAACGCCCGGCATAAAAAAACCCGCTGCATTTGTCCCCCCGAAAGTTCACCAATTGCCTTGTCCCTTATTTCAGAAATCCCCATACTCTCCAGCAAATGTTCAGCCTTTGCCTTAGTCTTCGCCTTTGCTTTAATCTGATTTTGCATAATTGACCCTGAACGTACTACATCGAATACCGTAATCGGAAACTTCCGGTCGATATGTTTTACCTGCGGAAGGTAACCTATTGGCTTTTTCTTCCCTCCCAAATCCTTTCTGAAAGTAATTTTTCCGTTATCAGGCTTTAACAGCCCAAGAATTGCTTTTAACAAAGTAGTTTTCCCTCCGCCGTTCGGACCTATTACACCAAGAAAGTCATTATCAAAAACTTCCAGGTTAACGTTACTGAGTACCGGTACTTTATCGTACCCTACCGTAAGGTTTTCTATTTTTAAAAGAGCATCCACAATTAAAAATTATCCACTAATATATTTGTCATTTGCATCAGATTTTCGGCCCATTCCGGGTTGAGCGGCCACACCTGGATAATTTCACCACCAATTTCATCGGCAAAAACCCGGGCATGTTCACGGTCGAATTCACTTTGAATATATATAATCCTGATATTTTCCTCTTTTGCCATATCAACAATTTTTGCCAGATGCTGCGGTGTGGGCTCCTTCCCTCCCGATTCCAAAGAATATTGATCTAACCCGTATTCACGCGCATAATAAGAAAGACTTGGGTGAAAAACAATAAATTTTCGCCCTTCAAAATCCTTCAGTTTATTTTTGATTTCAATATTAAGCTGGTCGCACTCTTTAACAAACCGCATATAGTTGGCTTTGTACTCGGCTGTTTTTTCAGGTTTCAAATCGCATAACTCATCCAATATTCGTTTTGAAATTTTTTTAACCAAAGTGGGAGACAACCAGATGTGTGGGTCAACACCATGCATATGAACATGATCGCCATGCTGTTCAATTTCACTGGCAATCAAATCGAGCCCTTCCGATAAATCAACCACGTTCATGTTGGTATTGGCCTGTTCAATCTTATCTTTCCACGAGTATTCAAAGCCAATGTAACCCATCCTGAACCACAATGCTGATCTAGAAATATCTTTCAACTGAGATGGAAGTAATGTGTACGCTGCCGGACTGGCTCCTGATGGGATTAAAACATTCACTTCAAAATCATCGCCGGCAATTTTCTCAACAAAAGTCTTTTGTGGTAAAATGCTTACTGTAATTACATCAGAAACCATCTCTTTACTATCAGAACTCTTTTTTGAATTACAGGAAACCAAAGCAACGGCTAATGCCAGAAACAAAATAAACTTCTTCATAATTCTATTTTATTGAATCTCTCAACTTAACAAAGTATTACAAATTTAGTTTTATGTTTTAGATTAATGAAGGTATTTCATTCGTTTATATTTTTAATTTTCAATGGTAACTCATGGAACGAGTCCCGATACATCAGGACGAGTTTCAATAAATGGTACTACTTCTTCTTTTCTTTTGGTGGAACCGGATCGTATCCGTGAGTTCCCCAGGGATGACATTTGGAAATTCTTTTTGAGGTAAGAATAAAGCCTTTAAATGGCCCGTGAATTTTAATGGCTTGAACAGCATACTCCGAACAGGTTGGAACATGCCTGCACGATGCCGGTGTGAATGGCGAAATTCCGTATTTATAAACATACACCGGAATCAGTAAAATCCACCCAACAAATTTCAATATGGCTTTTCCAATCTTCTTCATTATAACCTGGCACAAACCTACAACATTTCTTTCTCAGTATAAAAAAGCTTATTTTTAAAAAATTTGACAAGTATAGGTTATATTATAAATAAATTGTGTAATAACCGTAATAAATACAATATCAATTGTATATTATTTTTAAATTTGCTGAACCACAAGAATTAACGAAATAAAACAAACAAAATACAAGATGAAAAAAGTTGCAATAGGTGTAGATGTTGGCGGAACAAATACCGCAATTGGGGCAGTTGATGCCGAAGGGAATGTAATGGTTAAGAGTAATATCTCAACTCCGGGCCACGGAGATATTGATCGATATATTTCTGATTTAGCTACTGCTATTAAAGAATTGATTAATACTGTGAAGCAGGTAAACGAAGAAATTGAGATATTAGGAATTGGCATTGGTGCTCCTAACGGTAATTATTATAGCGGCACTATTGAATACGCTCCAAATCTTTCATTCCGCGGGATGGTTCCTTTTGTTAAGCTGCTTAAAGCCCATTTCTCTGAATTGGAAGCTATTGCACTGACCAACGACGCCAATGCAGCAGCATTGGGTGAAATGATTTACGGGGGTGCCAAAGGAATGAAAAACTTTGTAATGTTTACACTGGGTACCGGAGTAGGAAGTGGCATTGTTGTGAATGGCGACCTTGTATATGGCAACGACGGTTTTGCCGGCGAGTGCGGACACACAACTTTGGTTCCCGGAGGACGGCTTTGTGGTTGCGGTTCATTGGGCCATCTCGAAACATATTGCTCGGCACCGGGCATGAAACGTACTGCATTTGAATTAATGGCGCATTATAATGCAACAGATAGTTTGCTGGCCGATAAATCGTTTAACGAACTGGATTCGAAAATGATTTACGATGCGGCTGAAAAAGGCGATAAAATAGCCCTGGAAGTATTTGAAAAAACAGGTGAATGGTTAGGAATGGGACTGGCCGATACAGTCCACCACTTAAGCCCTGAGGCTGTATTCCTGTTTGGCGGGCCAACAGCAGCAGGTGATTATATTTTTAAACCTACAAAAGAAAATATGGAGAAACACCTTCTCCCGATTTTTAAAGACAAAATAAAAATTCTTCCATCGCAACTAAAACAAGGCGATGCTGCCATTGTTGGTGCCAGTGCTTTGGTTTGGAAAGAAGTGGAAAAATAATTTTCAATCAACCATAATTATATAGCGAATTTCTTTGGGAATTCGCTTTTTTAATTGCACTCTTTCAACCTAAATACACTTTTCGTATTTTTAGCGAATGAATAAGTTACTTCTGATAATATACCTGACAGTAATTTTCCTTGCAACCTCTGCGCAGGTTCCAGACCTGAATTTAGTAGACAAAATTGCTTACCAGAAAAGTAAAAACTTTATTCAGAAATCTTCATTTAACGAAAACCAAACCTATGCCGAAACCGATTTTATTTATCAGCGAATGGAGTGGGTTATCGATCCAAACGTTGAATACATTTCAGGAAAAATAACAACTTACCTTAAAAGCAGAATTGACGGTTTAAGTAAAACAGAATTTGACCTGATTACAACTATGACGGTTGATTCGATTAAATCCGGTAATCAAAAATTAAATTTCACAAGGAACGAAAATAAAATTAACATCCCGTTGGCTACAGAATTAAACAAAGGCGAAATCGATTCAGTAGTTATTTGGTACCAGGGAAAACCGGAAGAATCAGGATTTGGTGCATTTTCGAAGGGCGAGCATAACGGTGTGCCTATTATCTGGACATTATCGGAACCGTATGGAGCTATGGAATGGTGGCCCTGCAAGCAGTCGCTGGCCGATAAAATCGATTCGGTGGATATTATTGTAACATCGCCCGAACCATACCGGACTGCAAGTAACGGTGTGCTGATTTCTGAAAAAATTGTAAACAAAAAACGAGTGATGCACTGGAAACACAGGTTCCCCATTGCAACTTACCTGGTAGCCATTGCAGTAACAAATTATACTGATTATTCCGACTTTTTAGATTTAGGTGATGGCCGTCAAATTGAAATTCTGAATTATGTGTATCCGGAAAGTGAAAATGATGCCAAAACAAAAACCCCGGTAACTGCTGAGATTATGAACTTATTTAACACACTAATTGGCGAATATCCTTTTGCCAGCGAAAAATATGGCCATGCCCAGTTTGGATGGGGAGGAGGCATGGAGCATCAAACCATGAGTTTTATGACTAACTTTAGTTTTGGACTCATAGCCCATGAGCTGGCCCATCAGTGGTTTGGCGATTATATCACTCTGGGTTCGTGGCACGAAATATGGCTAAACGAAGGATTTGCAACTTACCTGGCAGGACTTACTTACGAACATCTTCAGAACGGTTACTGGTGGCCAACCTGGAAAAAACTAACCGTTGAACGTATAACCAGTAAACCTGATGGTTCTGTTTTTGTGCAAGACACAACCGATGTTGGACGAATTTTCAATGGAAGACTTTCATACAGCAAAGGTGCTTATGTTTTACACATGCTGCGGTGGATATTGGGCGATGAAGACTTTTATGCTGCCATCAGGAATTATTACAACGACCCCAATATTGCCAACGGCTTTGCCCTTACAAGCCAGTTAATTGAACATTTTGAGCAAGCTGGCGATACAAGCCTGACAGAATATTTTAACGACTGGTATTATGGAGAAGGATATCCGGTTTACTCAGCAACTTTCTATCAGCATTCTAAAAATGAACTTGTTCTTATGCTTTCACAAAATACATCGCATCAATCAGTCGGTTTTTTTGAAATGCCGGTTCCTGTAAGAGCATACAATTCTGATAAAACTGATTCTATTGATTTCAGGTTAAATCACACCGAAAACAATCAACAATTTATTCTTAATCCGGAATTTGAAGTTGCTGAAATATCAATCGACCCGGACTACTGGCTCGTTTCCAAAACCGGAACAATTGTCAACGCAACCGAGTACAAAGAGCCGGATGATATCCTGGTTTTTCCAAATCCGTTTATTGATAATATTACTATTCTCACCGACTCCGGTGATAAAATCCAAACTGTAAAAATATATTCTCCTCATGGGAAGTTAATCCTGAACTCAGAAAGCAGGCAGTCAATCTTTGGTTTGTCTCATCTTACATCAGGAACCTATCTCATGCAGATTAATACTTCTCAAAATACCTTCTTGCAGAAAATTGTTAAACAGTAAAATTCAGGTGGTTGTAATATTTCTACTATATTTTCACAAACTCCACCCTTCGGTTATTTGCTTTCCCTTCGGGTGAACTATTGATATCTATTGGTGCTGTTTCTCCCATCCCTTTAATACTTAACCGGCCAGCCGAGATACCAAGTTTTACCATGGTATTTTTAACGGTTTGTGCCCTTTCTTCTGAAAGTTTCAGGTTGCTGGAATCATCTCCATCACTGTCGGTATGTCCCTCAATACTGAACTTAAGTTCTGGGTGGTCTTTCATCAGCTGTGTTATTTTGTTAATAATGCCCATAGATTCAGGTTTCAGGGTTGCTTTTCCAATATCGAAACGGATGCCTGTTGCAATTATTTTCCCGTCCTCCATTACCCTGTCGTAATATTTTACACCACCCTCGGCAATCCTTATATTTTTTATGTAATACAAATCTTCATTACTTGCATGGTAGCTATGCAACGAAAGCCCTTTGGGATCGAAATCGAGCCGTGGAAGGTTGATTAGCCTTGTTTCGTCCATATACGCTTTTAATTTCCCGTTGGTATATGCCATTGCTACATGTATCCACCGTCTTTCGGCCAGATTATCTGCATCAGGGTGGTCGCTTTCCGATCGCCCAAATTCCATTCCTTCGTTATCAACTACTAAGTAGGTATAACCGGTGGAGCTGCCCGATTCCTGATTCATACGGTCGTAAAGATAAGCCCAAAACCGACTTTCACCTGTGTAAAGGTCAAACTCAATTGTAAATACATCGGGGAGGTAATCTTCTGATGGATTTTTCAAATACGGCATAATGGTTGGCGAGCCATCGCGGAACATAATCACATTTTCGCCGCCAAATTGGGCAACTTCAACATTGCCTTGCTGCAAGTCCCAGCGAGATGGGAATTCGCCGTTCTCTTCACCGGCAAGGTTATCCTCAAAAATTACCTTATCGCCTGGAACAAAATCGTATTTCGACCATACCAGAGCGGGGGTTGCAGATGTTGATCCGATCGATGTTTGAGTTTGTTCCTGATCCGAAACTGTTTCATCGGTTTGTTGGTCTGCAGGCTGCTCCTTTCCTTTTTTGTCTTTTTTCTTTTTCTTGCCAAACAATTTTCCTATACCTTCTTCCAATTTATCAAAACCTTTATCAATACCCTTGTCAATCTTTTCGTTTATTCGTTGGGTTCCTTCCTTCTCAGCCTCTTTTTTAGGGTCAATCACCTGAGAATAACTGACGAAATTTATCCCGATAAAAAAAATTGCTCCCAATAATGTAGTTAAGATTCGTTTCATGGTTAATAATTTTTTCAAGCTTATAAATTTGATGTATAATTAGTTTATAACCGGGTTATTCCAGACCTAGTTCTTCCATCTTCTTTTCAGCTCTTTCCGAAATCTCATTAAAACGTTTTTCGTATTTCTTTTTTGATGCGCAGTAAGACAATCTACTCCAATTTTCAACCCATTCCATACTCTCCTGGGCTACTTTCATATACTCCCCGGCAAGAGTCTGATCCATCGGGTTTTTCATATATTTTTCCAAAAGTTTAAGATAATCATCCATCCATTTTTCATACTGGTCGATAAACTCGTCGCAGTTTTTAGCTTTTTCCAAACTTTCTGTATTTACAGATTTTTGCGAAGGATCTTCAGCGCTTTCAGCTGATTTTGATTTGTTATTACTGCACGACATAATTATCATCGCAAACAAAAAGGTTACTGTGATTAATTTTTTCATAATCGCTTAATTTAATTTTGAATATTTTTTTATGGTTGTTCGATTAAAAAGCAAAATGGTTTTGTGTCAGATAATATCTTTAACAGCTTTATAATTAGTTGATAATGTTTTCTAATTTACAAAATTTAATTTAATTTATCATCAATAAAAGTATGTGTAATAAGTAAAACAATCATTTAAGAATTGTAAAAGGATAAAAGTTGCCTCATTTACCAATTAAACTTCATTGTCTGTTTTAAATTAGGATGGACACTAAGCGGTACCGGGCTGGCTCCTGCTACACTTTCAACCAAATGCTTTTCTTCTTCTGTATATCCTTTCAATGGAAAACTGAACTCTACAATAACTTCAGCAACTCTTCTTGGATTCGAAGCCATAATCTTTGTAATATCAACAACTGTTCCCTTTAAATCAATACCATTATCTCGGGCAATTATACCCATAATAGTCATTATACAACTTCCCAAAGCAGTAGCAAGCAAATCGGTTGGCGAAAAAAATTCACCTTTTCCCTGGTTATCGGTTGGTGCATCGGTAATTACTTTATTACCCGATTGCAGGTGTTCGTTTTCGGTGCGTAGTTCACCCAGATAAATTGTTTTTATTGTTGGCATCGGTGCTGTAGTTTTTTGATTTATATAAATATACGACTATTTTAGCCAATCAATTTTTCTGACATGAATTTACCTGAAAAACGAATTGTAGATTTTATTAATGAACATCACGTATTAACACTGGCTACAAGTAATGAAAACAACCCGTGGTGCGCCAACTGTTTTTATACCTACCTTGAGGACGAGAACTGCTTTGTTTATACTTCCGACAACGACACCAAACATGTTGGCGATGTATTACAGAATGCCAAAGTAGCTGGCAGTGTGGTTCTGGAAACAAATATTGTTGGTAAAATCAGGGGAATTCAGTTTAGGGGAACAATGCAAAAACCAAATGCAGAATTACATAAAAAAGCCAAAAAGGCTTACCTGAAAAAATTCCCTTATGCTGCATTAATGAAGACTTCGCTTTGGGTACTTCAACTCAATTATATTAAGATGACCGATAACCGGCTGGGATTTGGGAAGAAGCTGATTTGGGAGAAATAAAGTTAACGGTATTCCCTCCTTCATTGCATTTCATAGGGCAGGCAGTCTCTGTTGAAAGAACTTTTTATACCATTTAGATTATATTTAGCATTGATGTTAAAAATCTGCTTATGCCTCGTTGGGGCGTTTTTGCTATCCTGTTACTACCGGAGGCTCGCTGCTAGTCCGGGACGCGTCCTGCTGTGTCGTTAGTAGTCCTGCTTCAACGGCGACGCGTACTGCCAGGCAGGACGACAAAAAACAGTAGCAGAACGGGTCAGCCCAGTGACAGGACGACTTTTTTAGTGCTCCTGAAGCACCAACTCGATGGCAGGAAGG
>JBDLJS010000019.1:0-46318 GCA_039714235.1 Bacteroidota bacterium
CACATTGTCATTGCCCCTACCAAAAACATCGACCGATTTGAATGGTTCCTCGAAAAATGTACAGAAATTGGAATCGACGAAATCACACCCATTCTTTCCGAACACTCGGAACGGAAAGTAATTAAACCCGGACGACTGGAAAAGATAGTGGTTTCGGCCATGAAACAATCGGTTAAAGCATACCTTCCGAAATTGAATGAACTTACTTCTTTTAATGACCTGGTAAAAACCTCTGATGCACCTGCAAAGTTTATTGCACATTGCAACGGTGGAGAAAAACCACATCTGAAAAATAATATCGAACCAGGCAAAAATGTACTCATATTAATAGGCCCCGAAGGCGATTTCAGCCCTGCTGAAGTTGAACTGGCAAAGGAAAATGGTTTTAAAGAAATTTCGTTGGGCACATCTCGCCTGCGCACCGAAACTGCCGGGGTAGTTGCCTGTCATATTGTAAACCTAATAAATGATTAAACACTTACTACCTGCCAGCCGGGGCTAAAACAAATAATTAAAACTTCACTTTTTCTCCGCGCAGGGCTTAATTAAATGATTATGTACCCACTTTTTATCCCGACTCGGTTTCATTAAATAATTACGACTCCTCTTTTCATCAGGCAGACTTTCATTAAATGATAATGACACCACTTTTCATTCGGGCAGGGTTTGATTAAATGATAACGATACCACTTTTCATTCGGGCGGGATTTCATTAAATGATTACGACTTCTCTTTTCAATTTTACTATCTATCAATCCCATTTGTTCTTATAAAATTGTATTTTTCGGAAAAATTAAAACATGAGAATACGTCTCATACTTTTTCTGCTTATTATTGCCTTTACCGGAACCGCTCAAAACAGTGGGGTAAAAATTGCCCTGTTAAAATATAACGGCGGTGGCGACTGGTATGCCGATCCAACTGCTTTACCCAACCTGATTGAATATTGCAACCAAAACCTGAAAACAAATATTTACCCAGAACCATCGACAATTGAAATCGGCAGCCCCGAAATTTTCAACTTCCCGTTTGTGTATCTTACGGGGCACGGAAATATTATCCTTTCAGAAAGTGAGGCGATAAACCTCCGTGTTTACCTCGAAGGTGGCGGCTTTTTACATGTCGATGATAATTACGGATTAGATGAATATTTCAGGCGTGAAATGAAAAAGGTTTTTCCGAACAAGGAATTTGCGGAACTACCTCCCTCTCATCAGGTATTCCATCAGAAATACGATTTTAACGAAGGATTACCAAAAATACACGAGCACGACAATAAACCACCGCAGGCCTTCGGTCTTTTTATAGAAGAACGAATGGTTTGCCTGTACACCTACGAATCTGACCTTGGTGATGGCTGGGAAGATGCAGCGGTGCACAACGATCCGCAGGAACTTCGCGAAAAAGCCCTGAAAATGGGAGCTAATATTATTTCATTTGTTTTCAATCAATAATTACTTCAACATTCTCAATACTCATTACTAACCATCTAATATCTCAAAAAATGAAAGTAGTTGCATTTAACGGAAGCCCGCGAAAAAACGGAAATACAGCCATCCTCATCAACGAAGTTTTTAAAGTTTTACAAACCGAAGGTATCGAAACTGAAATGGTTCAGCTGGGGAACAAACCTGTAAAAGGTTGCACAGCCTGTGGAAAATGTAAAGAAACTAAAGATGGTAAGTGTTACATTAAGAATGACCACCTTAATTTTTGTATTGAGAAAATGGTTGAGGCTGATGGAATAATAATTGGTTCGCCGGTATATTTTGCCGATGTAACAACCGAGGTAAAAGCTTTGATTGATGTAGCTGGTTATGTTACCCGCGCCAGCGGACATTTATTAAAACGCAAAGTAGGTGCCGGTGTCATTGCAGTTCGCAGAGGCGGTGCGTTGCATACTTTCGAAAGTTTAAATAACTTTTTTCTAATCAACCAGATGATAGTTCCTGGTTCTACCTACTGGAACTTTGCTATTGGCCGTAATCCCGGGGATGTTTTAACCGATGAAGAAGGAATGCAAACAATGCAAACACTAGGGAAGAATATGGCATGGTTGCTGAAAAAAATTAATTAATTTGTAACAATAACCAGGATTCGGGCCGCCTCCCAGAACTCAGTCTTATTATCAATAAATAAAGTATCTGCCCTGTTTTTTCCCGAGATGTGGTATGCATGAGCCGGATGAACCGATACCAATTCTGCTCTTTTTACCATTAATGGAATATAGTCGAGTTTACGTATATCAATTTCAGTAAAATATTTGCGATCAAAGTCATCTTTAATCAGCGTTGTACTTCCAATTCCCAATAAGCCTCCACTTTTTTCTATTATACCTTTTTCTTTCAATTCTTTTCGGGTCCCCACGGTAAAATAGGCTTCATTCAATTTAAGTTTCTGCAGTTCAATGGTGTTTGTTTTTTCCTGGCTTTCAGTCTCTATTTCTGTAATTTTCAGGTTTAGTGTATTAATGTTACGGGTAAGTTTATTAACCTCTTCAGACAAAGCCACAATTTCAGTATCTTTTTCCTGTACCTGCTTTTCGAGATTAATTACCAATTGTTCCAGTTCGGCAACAATTTCGTTTAGCTGCCTTATTTTATAATTTGCGCTGCTTAGTTTTTTCTGAAGCGAAGCAATCTTTTCCTTATTTTTTTGAATCAACTCGTTCAGTAAGGCAATGTCTTCCATAATTTGTTTCTTTTGCCGGGTACTTAACTCGCTTCCCCGTGCCGATTGTACGGTTACCAGCTTTTCAACTTTCTTAATGGAATCGAGTGTCACCAGAATTTCGTTAAAGTCATTCAGAAACATTACAATGGAAGAGTCTTTGAAAGCAGCTTCTCTTTCAAGGCTATCTCTTACAATCGTTAATTGTTCAGCATCTTTTTTGTAATTATGACATGATGAAAACAAAAGGAGGCTTAAGAAAAAAATCAGGATATTCTTCATTGGTCGTAGTTTAATGTTACTTCTTTGACTGTTATTCAACAAATAATTGAATTGCAGTGTGATTTAATATTCGAACTAAATATACCCATAAATATGAGTAAAAAAAATCCTTCTGTTTTTTCAGAAGGGTTTTTAATATTATAATTCGTAGTTTATTTTATTTGTTCCAATTTTAGTGTTTCAGTAGTTACATCGCAAACTTCTGTTGGGCCAAAATACTGGATTGGGCCAGGATAAACAAAATTGGTATTGAAAGCCCATTCGCCCCTTTTCGCTTTGAAATATTTATAAGGAGCCCCATCTAATTCAACCAAGGCCTTCTGAATAACTGGTTTCATGTGCCCGTGACGTTTTTCCATATTCATCATCATGGTTACAGGAACACCGCCTGCAATCCACTCATCAGCCGGAAAAGTTGTATTTCTTACCGACGACATATAACCTGTTTTTCCTTCAGCAACAAGAACCGAAGCGGTATAACCCAGCGAATAACAATAATCAGCATCGAAATTCGAAGGAGCAGCACAACGTCCTTCGTATCCAAAGAAATGGTACTGAACACCAAATTTTGCAACATAATCGCCTACTTTCTTCATTTCATCCAATTTGTTTGTTACCATTTCTCCCAGCAGCTTTTCAGTCTCAATTAACGAAACCTGCACATTGCCATGTGGATCGCGATCTAACATCAACTGGTTTGCAATTCCGGTCGGGAGCGATAATAATACCTTTGCAGACCTAGGAGTAATATGCTCTGAAACCCACTCGCAACGGTGGCTTTTCTTCAAATGCTTGAATTCCTTTTCCGATTTTGTTCCTTCAGCCAACAAGTCATTCAATTCCGAAATCAAAGTTTTCATTTCAGGAATAAACTCAATTAATCCTTCAGGGATAAGGGCAACTCCAAAATTATCGCCATTTTCGGCACGTTTTACAACAATGCCTGCCATATAATCCACAATTTCGGCAAGTGTTTGTTTTTTATGAGCCACCTCTTCTGAAATTAATGTAATGTTTGGCTGGGTTTTCAGGGCACACTCAAGGGCAATGTGAGAAGCCGAGCGTCCCATCAGTTTTATAAAGTGCCAGTATTTTTTTGCAGAGTTTGAATCGCGCTGGATATTTCCAATCAGCTCTGAATAAACTTTGGTAGCAGTGTCGAAACCAAACGAAGTATCAATCATTTCGTTTTTGAGGTCACCATCAATTGTTTTCGGGCAACCAATTACCTGAACACCAGCATCTATCTTTTCATAATATTCGGCCAGTACACATGCGTTGGTATTCGAATCGTCACCACCAATAACCACCAGTGCATTCAGGTTCAAATCTTTGGCAATTTCAAGACCTTTATCGAACTGCGATTCTTCTTCCAGTTTTGTACGACCAGAACCGATAATATCGAAACCGCCTGTATTTCGGTAATCGTCGATTATATCGCCGGTCAACTCAATGTATTTATGTTTAATAAGCCCTTCGGGGCCACCAAGAAAACCATATAATTTGCTTTCATGGCTAATTTTCTTTATTCCGTCGAATATTCCTGAAATTACGTTGTGCCCACCCGGTGCCTGTCCACCTGAAAGGATTACACCCACATTTAATGGGGTGTTTTCGCCGGCTTCGGTACCTTCTTCGAATGAAATAAGCGGCATTCCGTACGTATTCGGGAATAGTTTTGCAATCTCCTCCTGATCGGCTACCGATTGTGTTTTTACTCCTTCAACCAGTTTAACAGCGCCTTTTAACGATGTTGGGACTTTGGGCTGATATTTAGCCCGTTCTTTTTGTAATGCACTAATATTGTTCATATCTAAATTTTATTTTTTCTAAAAGCAAACCAAAAATAAGGGAATTTACGATGATTTCCTATGCTGCAAGCCATTCCATAAATGATTTAAAGTAAAGTTAAAGGGGATTTCAAAATAATTCAACAATTGCATACCAGGTAGTTAAAAACGAAAACAGGATGACAGCAATCACCCCTAAGTTCATTTTCCAGCCGGCTATATATTGATTCATTAATTTTTTCTTATTTAACAAAACAAAAACAGGAATTGCCACTGCCGGTAAAATACAGGCCTGGAATGCCTGCGAAAAGATCATGAGTGCCGGAGGACGTTGTTCGAGAAAAACAGAGCCAAATGCAAAAATGAGCCCGACAAACATCAGCCATCGAAACATGGGTGAATGTATATTGCGTGGTTTGCCCATGTAATCGGAAATCAGCCATGGGGCAATTAAAACAATAGGAAAGATGGTTGACAACCCGGCGCCCGTTATTCCCAATATTAAAATCAAAGCAGCAGCTTTTCCGCCTATGGGTTCAAACAGATAAATCATATCAACAGTGTTGTCGAGCTTTAATCCCATAACATGCAATGTACCGGCTGCAACGGCCATTATAATTCCGCTCAGAAAAAGCATCATTGCTGCAGAAACAAACGCATCCTTCTTCTCCGATTTCAGATTTTTAATGGTCCATCCTTTTTCTGCAACCACCGTACTTCTAATTATAAACACGGCTGCAGAACAGGTAGTACCTGCCATTGCAGCAACCAAGCCAAAAGCCCCAGGCTCATCCGGTATCGATGGTACCATTCCTTTTAAAATGGTTGAGTAATCGGGTTTCAACATAAAAAACACAACTACGAAGGAGAGCCCCATTAATATGACAAAAACAGTAAGCACTTTTTCAAATTGTTTATATCTCCCGAACCACAGCAACAGGTACAAAAACGGAACTATTGCCAATATAATCCAGCCGGTGCCGATGGTTTTACCACCGGCTAAAATTTTAATCCCTTCCTGAAGCAAATCGGCTACAATTCCCATAACACCTATTAGTGCAAGCAATTCACCAATAATAAGTGCAACTAAAATATACAATGCAAGGATCCACCCGTATTTAAATTCTGACTTAATATTGAAAAGGGCTGTTTTTCCGGTTACCAGCGTAACCTGACCGTAGGCCACCATTAAAATAAATGTAAAAATACACGATAAAACCAGTGTCCAGAATAATGACATCCCGTGTTCTGCCCCAGATTTTGCCATAGTGGTTACACTGCCGGTACCTATATTGTAGCCTATTAAAAACAATCCGGGGCCAACTGCTGCAAGGGCGATTAAAATTCGTTTATGGAGTGGCTTAATCATCCTTTTTATTTGATTATTGAATATTGGTAATTGATTATTTTACTGTTAAATACTATTTCTGATAAACCAGTTTCCCTTTCACGAAAGTCTTTTGAATGTCGATTTTAAAATCCTCCAGGGTAAACAAAACCAAATCAGCTCTTTTCCCTGTTTCAAGTATTCCACGGTCGGTTAATCCGTATAGTTTTGCCTGGTTTGTACTTGCCATTTTAACGGCATTGGCCAGCGAGCAGCCTGTAACTTTCATAATGTGACCAACCCCTTTTGTAATTGGTGAAGCTGAACCATAAAGTACATTTTGTGCCGGATAGCGTAACATTCCCTCTTTTGTGAGTTCAATGGTTTCGCCGGTTTGGGTTTTGTACTCTCCCGGTTCGAGAGCGGCATAGCTGGTTACATCTGATGTAATTATTGTTTTACCAGCCCCTTTTACTTTATAAAAGACCTGAATCTCTTCGGGAAGCAAGTGGAATCCGTCGCAAATGATGCTTATCATTAAATCGTCGTTTGCCAGTTGTGGCCACAACGGATTGCGGTGGCGGTTAATCATGTTTGCACAACCATTTCCGAGATGGGTTGATATTTTTGCCCCGTTTTTTACTGCCTTGTTCAATTGACTGGTGTTTGCATTATGGTGGCCTACTGCAATTACAATTCCTTTTTCAGTGCATTTTTTTATGAACTCCTGACCTCCTTCCATTTCCGGGGCAACGGTAACCTGTAATATTTTTTCTCCCGAAGCCCTGTACATTTCCATAAACTCATTCCAATCGGGCAAACGCACAAACCTTTTGGGATGTGCCCCACGGTAGCCATCTTCAGAATTGATGTAAGGCCCTTCGAGATGAAATCCGGGAACCGAGCCTAACAATTTATCACTTTCAGAAACCTTTGCCAAAACCGAAAAATTCGTTACCAAAACATCCTGACTATTAGTTGTTAATGTTGGCAAATAGGTAGTTACCCCTTTCTTCCAAAGTTCACGTGTAGCTTTTTCAACATCTTCGCCGGTTAAATCGCCCCCTCCGAAAGAAAATGAAACACCTGCAAATCCGTTAACCTGGTTATCAAAAAATCCCGGAGCGATAAAAAGCTTTTCCCCTGGATTCGTAAGTTTATCAACATTTTGAATTTCCGATATTTTCCCATCCCGAACGATAACTTTTACCGGGTTACCTGTTTTGTAATGAATTCCTTCTATCAACTGTTGTGCACTAATTCCGCTAATGCCCAAAATCAAGAGAGTTACCAATAATAGTAGTCGAATTGAATTTCTATTCATAATTCAGTTTTTGATATCCAACATTTACCCATTTTTCATTATTCGATGATTTTTCGAGTGCTTCAAGTACCGAAACGCAATTTAATATGCTTTGATGCGAGCGTGGTTCCTTTCTTGTCCTGAACATTTCAACCATATCTGCATAATTCTTACCCGGATTGGGCTCTTCTACGCGCGATTTCAATTCTTTAAATCCATCATCCGATTCAACAAATGTTTCCCAGCCATACGCCTTCTCTTTAAAGATAAGGGTGGCAAATAATCCTGATGAAAAATGCAGGCTGGCATTTCCATAACTTCCGTTCCGGCTAATTTTCACACGTTCTACATCCTCTCCAAACATGTATAAAAGAGGCTGAACAACATGTACACCGTAAAAAAACACTCCTCCGTATTTAGAGTCCAGATCAACCGTGCCAGTTCGTACAACCTGGTGAACTTTTTTAATGGATTTAACCTGCTCCATCATATCAAAAGTTCCGGCACTTTGGGCAATGGAGCTAAACGAAGTTACCGGCGTACCCACCTTTTTTGCCAATTCCAGAAATTCTTTTCCTTTTGATGCCCGATAACAAAAAGGTTTATCGATAAATGAAGGAATGCCTGCCTCTATAAATGGCCGGGCTGAATCGAGATGATATTTTGAGTGCCGGTGATCCACAATCAGTGCGTCAATATTTCCCAACATTTCTTTCGGATCTTTCACCTGTTCTGGTATATTTCCTTTTTCCATTGCTTTTCTGGCAAATTCATCGGTTTCGCCCCAAACATATTTTACTTCAACGCCCGGAAACTTTTTATCGATGTTAAAAAGCCGGCCAAATCCTGCTGTGTGTGAATTTTCAGCTCCAATAATCCCAATGGTTATTCTTTTTTCGTTCTGCACTGATCCAGCTATCATCCCTGGTGCGATTGCAGTTACGGCAATACTGCTTCCGACCGATTTTATAAACTTTCTTCTTGAAGTCATTTTAGAAAAATTAAAGTTTTGTCTGTTAAAAGTTTTTTGATTTCATCTCCCACCCTTTTTCATATTCTCTCGACCAGAATTCTTGAGCTTTTTTATCTCCGACAATGTGCCCGTTCTCATGATTTATTTCCAGCGAATGACCAACCCTTTGGGCTATATTCCCCAGCTGTACCAGTAAAGTGCTTGCATGGCCGGAAGTGATATCGGCTTTCAGAGGATCTCCTTTTAAAATATTATTGAACAGATTTCGAATGTGCAATGCATCCAAATGGCTTGCAGGATTTGCCAGGTCACGGGGATCAATTTCTTTTGAATCTTTTACCTCTTTTACCAGGTTATTTTTAAGGTCGAAAATTTTGTATTCATTTCCGCCCGGAATCATCAGAGTTCCCTCTTCTCCGTAAAATAAAACTCCAACCGAACTACCCTCTACGTTTTTACCGTTACAGCTTCGTCCTTCCCACGACATTGAGATTCCTTCCTTGTAATCAAGATTTATTACCTGTGTGTCAGGTGTTTCCCAATCGTCTTCATAACGATAACGTCCTCCGCTAGAACTAACTTTTACTGGGAAATCAACATCAAATCCCCAACGCAATAAGTCAATCATATGGGTTCCGTTGTTTAAGGCTTCGCCGGTTCCCCAGTGCCAAAACCAGTGCCAGTTATAATGAACGATGTTATCTTTATAATCTTTGCGGGGTGAAGGTCCCTGCCACAAATCCCAGTTCAGCCAATCAGGAACCGCAGCTTCTTTACCCACACCAATTGACCCGCGGTTATTCGAATACCATCCTTTACCAAAATACGGGCGTCCGATTGCTCCTTTTTTTAGTTCATTTATGGCTTCAATAACATTTGGCCACGAACGGCGCTGATTACCCATCTGAACCGATTTGTTATAATACTTTGCAGCTTCAACAAGAATTTCCCCTTCAGCCGGATTATGGCTTGCCGGTTTCTCTAAATAAACATGTTTTCCGGCCTGCATTGCCATTAATGCTGAAGGAGCATGCCAGTGATCGGGAGCTGCCACGACCAGCAAATCAACATCTTTACTCTCCAGAGACTTACGAACATCTTCGAATCCATCAGGTTTAATTTCCTGAATTTCCTGAACATTCGAAATACATTTCTCTTTTGCGCGTGAATCGACATCACAAATATGGATTACATCGCACTCTTTTTGAAAGGCAAAATTTTTCGCAAGTGCATTTCCGCGGGAATTCACTCCCATTACTGAAGCCCGTAACTTGTTGTTAGCTCCGTGAATTCTACCATAACTTCCGGCACTGAATCCGGGAAGTATTCCTCCAACAGCTATTGCTGAAGAAAGTGTTGCAGTTTTTTTAATAAAATTACGACGGGATTTATTTTCCATTTTAGCTTTGGTTTAGATTAAGTACCGTAATTTAAGTCTAAATTTTTAAAATTTAAAGCATAACCAAAACTAAAACTGATAATTTAATTTACTAATTCGTAAGAAAATCCAATACGTTACTTGCTCCACTGGAAGGTTTACCCCTGTAAAATTCGGTATAACCACAACGTTTACACGAAACAGCCGTAAACCTTCTGTTTTGAATATTAAAGTACTTTGTAAATCCGGCTCCTGTAGTTCTTATTTCATCTGCTTCGTATTCCCAGCTACCGCATTTAGCACAACTAAATTGTTTTTTCATATCTGTTTTCTGCTTTTATGAATTCTTTATTTGTATTGATTTATAGGTATTACTATTTAAAATACATTACTAACAAAACCTATTAGCCCAATTAAAATAAAAATTAACCGCACAATTTTCTTCACAACCTTAAGCTGGTTAACCGGCTGTTTCTTTTTTGACTTCAAATGCTCATACCTACCCATTTTCTACACTTTTCTTTAAACGTTTTGCATCCTTTAAAGCGTTATGGATTATCCACTCCAGTTGCCCGTTTATGCTCCTGAAATCGTTGGCAGCCCATTTTTCAACTGCCTCCATCATTTCCGGATTTATACGTAAAACAAATGTCTTTTTCTTCGTCATATTAATCCTCCTCCTCAAACACTTTATTTAAAAATCTGAACTAAAACGAGAATAAGAATGGCAATAACAATTTCAACAGCCAGAATGACTAAAATCTTTTTTGCCTTCCTTCCAAACTTTGGTCGTTCCAGTTCCGCAGTATTTATTTCATCTACGTGAGAATCAATTCGGTTACTCATCAATTTCTCCATCGCGTATTCAATGGCTTGTTTTTTTTGCGTACCAATTAATAGTTTTTTCCCATTTCTAAAATAGAGCTGCAAGCCGGTATTACCAGAAACAGTATATGACTTTCCTGTTTTCTTTTTCCCTTTCATTCCGTATCCTCCAAACTCACGAACGGCACTGTACTTCCTGACTTCATACTTTTTAATCTCAGCAGGAACAAACTTTTTCCATTTATTCATAACAGGTGGATATGAAACAAAAATCCCCCCTACCGTAATCTTTGTTTTCAGCCTGGCACGCATCCAAAAGAAGAATATACCACCAATCAGAAGTACAGAAAAAGTCCCGACTATAACTAATCCTTCAGTGCTCATTGGATTATCCCCATAAGGTTTACCCAGTACCTCCTGAGAATAAATTCCATACGCAAAAGGGATGAGCACAGCTAACAATATAACTGTCATTATCACCCACATCCACCATTGCGTAAAACGCTGTTCTTCTTTAAACAATACTTTCTCCATTTCCTTACTGATAAAGTGTACCTGTATTTACAATCGGGGTGGCATCTTTATCGCCACACAACACTACCATAAGGTTACTCACCATGGTTGCTTTTTTCTCTTCGTCCAAATGCACAATTCCTTTCTCACTTAACTCATCCAAAGCCATTTCAACCATACTTACTGCACCTTCAACAATTTTGTAACGTGCTGCTACAATTGCTGTTGCCTGCTGACGTTTCAGCATGGCCTGGGCAATTTCCTGGGCATATGCAATATGGTTAATTCTTGCCTCAATTACGTGAATACCGGCAATATCCAATCGTTCTACAATCTCGCGTTCCAGTTCGTTGTTTACCTCTTCAGTACCATCGCGGAGTGTAACTTTTGCCTTTTCGTCTTCAATATTGTCGTACGGATAAAGGCCGGCCAGTTTACGTAATGCAGCTTCACTTTGTACTACAACAAAATGTTCGTATTCGTCAACGCCAAATGCAGCTTTGTAGGTTTCTTCTACTTTCCAAACCAGCACAAGGCCAATCATAATCGGATTCCCAAGTTTATCGTTTACTTTAATGGTTTCGCTGTCGAAGTTGCGGGCACGCAATGAAATCTTTTTCCGCACAAAAAACGGATTTACCCAGTAAAAACCATTGATTTTAATGGTCCCTTTGTAGGCACCAAAAAGAATCATAACGCAGCTTTGATTTGGATCGACAACTGTAAATCCAATTGCAATTAATATAAAAACAGGGATTAAAATTATTGATGGGACGAGCATTCCTCTCATAAACCCAAAAACGATAAGCACTAACACAATCAGTTCCACAAAAAGGAACAGGTAACCCGACATTCCAGAATATTGTTTTTCCATGATATTAAATTTTAATTAATTTGATATTATTTTGATATCACTAAATTAAAACAAATTTTTTAAAAAGTCAATACCCTTAATTCTTTTTTTGATATGAAATTGAAGACAGTTTAAACAATAAGCTGATTTTTCCGTTTTCAGAAAAAACCATTCATTATGAAATTCATAAAAGAACCTATCAACCAGTTTATTCGTCTCGAAACATCGAGCAGTATTATTTTGTTTGGAGCAACTGTTGCTGCACTTATTTTGGCCAACAGCCCGTTGAGTGAGCAATTCTTATCATTCTGGAAGAATTACATAACCATCAACCTTCCTGGGTTTGAACTGTCGAAGCCCATTTATAAATGGATTAACGACGGCTTAATGGCTATCTTTTTCTTTTTGATTGGACTTGAAATAAAACGTGAGATACTGACTGGTGAATTAAGCCATGTAAAAAAAGCTTCGCTGCCGTTTTTTGCTGCAATTGGAGGCATGATTATACCAGCAACACTTTTCGCCATTTTAAATGCAGGAAATGCAGGAGGTGAAGGTTGGGGTATTCCAATGGCCGCCGATATCGCATTTTCACTAGGAATTCTTACTCTACTTGGCAATCGTGTACCGACGGGAATTAAGATATTTTTAATGGCTTTTGCTATTATTGACGACCTGGGAGCAGTATTGATTATTGCATTTTTTTACAGTACAGACCTTATCTGGATGAATATTATCATTGGGTTAGGAATTGTAGTTGTTTTGTCTATTCTTTCAAAATTAAATTACTACTCAAAATACCTGTTTTTTATTGGTGGAATAATTGTTTGGGTGTTGTTTCTTAAATCAGGAATTCATGCAACCATTGCCGGTGTTTTAATGGCTTTAACTATACCTCTTCGACGTAAAACCAACACACGTTCGTTTTACAATCGCGGGAAAGCGATTTTAGACGAATTCTTAAAAGAATGTAAAACACAGGGAGAAAAAGAGGTACTAACAAAAAAACAATTACATGCCATTGACGAACTGGAAGATTTAACCGAAAAAACAACTTCTCCGCTGCAACACCACGAACATCAGTTGCATGGCTGGGTTTCGTATTTAATTATGCCACTATTTGCGTTTGCCAATGCCGGGGTAATCTTTAATTTATCAGGAGATACAAATCTCGCTTTATCCGGAAATATTGCTATTAGCATGATAATTGGGAATTTTGTTGGAATATTTTCATTCTCGTGGCTGGCGATAAAATTTAAGGTTGCCGAACTTCCGGAAAATGTAAATTTCAAACAACTGGCCGGTGTTTCGTTCTTAGGAGGGCTTGGTTTTACCATGTCGCTGTTTATAAATGGACTGGCATTTTCCGATGCTGTATTAATCGACTCAGCAAAAATGGGAATTTTGTTAGGCTCATTAATTGCTGGCATATTGGGTTATTTCACAATTAGATTGACAGTGAAGAAGAATTAACAGAAATAAATTACCTGATATTAACTATCGGGATTCGTTTGGCTTTCAATTTATATTTTGTGTTAAAATTGTTCAAATAAAAAAAGGCACCTTGCGGCGCCTTTCTATTAATTCAAATTCATTTCTACGTAACCCGTCGATTCTGTTTCCAGAACTTCGTACGAACGGGCAAAATCAAGAATGTTTTTTACAGAACTTTCTGATGGTTCAAATTCCATCGTTGTTAGTGAATCTTCCAATTCATTGTCAACCTTTTGTAGTGAGGTTGAATCTAAATCGTTGTGAAAATTATTAACAAAATAAATTAAGGTAGAGTAATCTCTCATAGGCAAAATTATTTTCATTTTTTATTTAAAACGCCTACCCTACCTTATTATTGTGTTAACAATAGTTAAATTCTTGTGAGTACCAGATTCTTTTTTTCGATTAATTTTCTGAGGTTAATTAAAGCATATCGCATGCGTCCTAAAGCCGTATTAATACTAACATCGGTTTGCTCTGCAATTTCTTTAAAACTAAGCCCCATGTAATGACGCATGTAAATTACCTGTTGCTGATCTTCAGGAAGTTCCTGTATTAAATCTTTTACTTCGCTTAAAATCTGCGAATTTACCATCTGGTCTTCAACGGTGTCTTCTGCAAACTTCTGCGAGTTAAAAATATCAACTTCAGAACTGTCGTTAGAAACTGTGCCTTTCAGCTTTTCTTTTCTAAAATGATCAATAATCAGGTTATGGGCAATTCGCAACACCCATGAAACAAATTTTCCGTTTTCTATGTATTTCCCTCTTTTCAATGAGCGAATTACTTTAATAAAAGTTTCCTGGAATATATCTTCCGCTAATTCCTGATTCTTAACAATAAGCAAAATATAAGAAAATACCCTGCTTTTATGACGAATAATTAAAATTTCGAGTGATACCTGATCGCCTTCGATAAATCGTTGAACGAGTTCATTATCGTTCAGTGAATTAAGTTTGAACATTACCTTCTATTTAATTGTAAACAAAAAGTAAATTTTATCTATAGGCGTCAAATTTTAAGTGAAGTAAAACTATATTTTTAATTTTGTACGCGGTAAAAGTGAGACTTTTTACTGAAAAATACAAGTTTTTTAGACAATTTATGACATTCTTTAATAATCATGTCCAATAATAACAGAGCAAAAAACATTGAGATTCAGAACGCCAGGGTTCACAATTTAAAGAACATTAGCTTAAAAATACCACGTAATAAATTTGTGGTGATAACAGGCGTTTCGGGTTCAGGAAAATCATCGCTGGCTTTCGATACGCTGTTTGCCGAAGGACAAAGAAGATATGTAGAAAGCCTCTCGTCGTATGCACGTCAGTTTTTGGGCAGGATTAATAAACCTGAAGTTGATTTTATTAACGGGATTCCCCCTGCAATAGCTATTGAACAGAAAGTTAATACCCGTAATCCACGCTCAACTGTAGGGACCTCCACCGAAATTTACGATTACCTGAAGTTGCTGTATGCCAGAATTGGGAAAACCATTTCGCCTGTTTCGGACAAGGTGGTTTCGAGAAACAGTGTTTCCGATGTGGTTGACTACATTAAATCTTATAAAGAAGGAACACGTCTGATAATTGCATCACATCTTATGCCTAAAAATGGCAGAACAATTTTACAGGAAGCCGAATTACTGATGCAACAGGGGTTTTCTCGCCTGGAAACCAACGACGAGATAAAAAAGATTGACGATTTACTTAAAAGTAAAACTGAGGATTTGTGTAACGGAAGCTGCAACCTTGTTATCGACCGTGTTTCTGTTCAATTCGATGAAGATTCTCAAAGCAGATTTGCCGATTCGATTCAAACCGCTTTTTACGAAGGGCATGGAGAATGCGTTATAAAAGTTTTTAAAAACGACAAAATCATAACTCAAAAGTTCTCTAACCTGTTTGAAGCCGACGGGATTGAATTCGAGGAACCATCGGTACACATGTTCAGTTTTAATAACCCGGTTGGCGCTTGCCCCAGTTGTGAGGGGTATGGAAAAGTAATAGGGATTGACGAAGATTTAGTAATACCCAACAAATCGCTCTCGATATACCAGGATGCCATTGCCTGCTGGAAAGGCGAAAAAATGAGCGAATGGAAAAAGAAACTAATCTATAACGCTGAGAAATTCAATTTTCCAATACATAAACCTTTTTACGAATTAACCGAAGAACAAAAGTTCCTGGTCTGGACAGGTAACAAATATTTTAAAGGGCTTAACCGATTTTTTAAATACCTGGAAGAAAACAGCTATAAAATCCAGTACCGTGTGATGCTCTCGCGCTACCGTGGAAAAACCATTTGCCCAGAATGTAAAGGCAGTCGGTTGAAAAAAGAGGCAGGATTTGTTAAGGTTGCAGGAAAGTCGTTACAGGGACTGGTTTTAATGCCTGTATCAGAATTACGGAGGTTTTTTAACGAAATTGAACTAAATGCACACGACACAGAAATTGCAAAACGTATTCTGTTAGAAATAACCAATCGTCTGGAATTTTTATGCGATGTTGGATTAGGATACCTCACCTTAAATCGTCTTTCTTCAACACTTTCGGGTGGCGAGTCGCAGAGGATAAACCTTGCCACATCGCTGGGAAGCAGCCTGGTTGGTTCGCTTTATATTTTAGATGAACCAAGCATTGGCCTACACTCCCACGATACGGAAAGGCTGATAAAAGTTTTGCGACGTCTCCAAAAAATTGGGAACACTGTTTTGGTGGTGGAACACGACGAAGATATTATCAGGGCAGCCGACGAAGTGATTGATATTGGGCCGCTTGCAGGGCAGCACGGTGGCGAAGTGGTTTTCCAGGGAAACCACGAAGAGCTGACTAAAAAACCGGACAGTCTGACAACAAAATACCTTACCGGGGTTGAAAAAATTGAAGTCCCGAAACAAAGAAGAAAATGGACCAATTTTATTGAAGTAGTTGGTGCCAGAGAAAATAACCTGAAAAACCTCAGAATAAAATTCCCGCTAAACACACTTACGGTAATTACTGGTGTCAGCGGTTCGGGAAAATCGTCGCTGGTTTCGAAAATATTAACACCGGCGCTTACAAAAATACTGGGCGGTTATGGCGAACGCACCGGGCATCACGATGCTGTTTTGGGCGACTACAAAATGCTGGATGCCCTCGAGTTTATCAACCAGAATCCAATCGGAAAATCATCGCGCTCTAACCCGGTTACTTACCTGAAAGCTTATGATGAAATACGAAAGCTGTTCTCGGAGCAGCAGGCTGCAAAAATACAGGGATTAAAACCTTCGCACTTTTCGTTTAATGTTGATGGGGGCAGGTGTGATGAGTGCCAGGGCGAAGGGACGATAAAAGTTGAGATGCAGTTCCTTGCCGATGTATACCTTATTTGTGAAAGTTGTGGTGGAAAACGGTTTAAAGAAGATATTTTAGATGTTCGTTATAATGAATTAAGTGTTGACGACATTCTCAACATGACAGTAAACCAGGCGATAGACCTGTTTTCAAAAGGGAAAAGTTCAACTGAAAAGAAAATAACAAAACGTCTGAAACCTTTACAGGATGTTGGTTTGGGGTATATAAAACTGGGGCAATCGTCAAGCACACTTTCAGGTGGTGAGAGCCAGCGTGTGAAACTGGCATCGTTCCTGGCAAAAGAGAAGGACTCTGCTACCCTTTTTATTTTCGACGAACCGACAACCGGATTACATTTCCATGATATCCGCAAATTACTGGATTCGTTTAATGCACTGATCTCTCGTGGCCACTCAATAATAATTATCGAACACAACATGGAAATTATTAAATCGGCCGACTGGATTATCGACCTTGGTCCCGAAGGTGGCGACAAAGGCGGCGAACTGGTTTTTGAAGGGACTCCCGAGGATTTGGTAAAGGTGGAAGAATCTTATACAGGAAAAGCGTTGGAAGAAAAGCTGAATTAGTTTTCCTCCCCACCTGTTGTTTCTACAATCAGCGGCAACCGCTGCCATTCGCGATACAATAAAAACCCAACCACAATTGCTGATAAAGAATCGGCCAGCGGGTAGCTCAGCCAAACTCCGTCTATTCCCCAAAATGCAGGGAGAATTAACAGAAGGGGAATAAGCCCGATTACCTGGCGAAAAAGTGTAGCAAACATAGATAAACCGGCCTTTCCGACAGCCTGAAAAAAGTTGGAAGCCACCACCTGGAATCCAACCAGAGGCAGGGCAAGAATTACCAGTCTAATCCCTCTAACTGCAATATTATAAAGCGTTTCGCTGTCGTTGTTAAAAACTTTCACGATAGTACCCGGCAACGCCTCTAAAAAAGCAAATGCCACAACCGCAATTAAAGTAGCTGCAATAAGCGAAATCCGTAACGTGTCTTTTATTCGTTCTACCGATTTTGCCCCGTAATTAAAGCCGATAATCGGCTGCGAAGCCATGTTAAGTGCAACAATTGCCATAATTACCAGTGTTAGCACCGAGTTAATTATACCAATTGCTCCAACAGCCAAATCGCCCCCAAATTCAATCAGCCGTTTATTTAACAATCCCTGCACAAAACTGCCTGCAATCTGCATGGAAAAAGGCGCCATACCAATGGCAACTATTTCAACCAGAATTTCCCAGTTAATATTGAAGTACCTCTTTTTTAGTTTAATTACCGAACGTTTACTGCGAAAGTGGTACAACACCCAAACCATGAGGACAAACATTGAAATAACCGTTGCATAGGCAGCCCCTTTCACGCCCATGTCGAGCCAGAAAATAAAAATAGGGTCGAGAATCATGTTGGTAACCGAACTCAGAATCATGGAAATCATAGCTATTTTTGCATTTCCTTCTGAGCGTATTACGTTATTAAGCGAAAATCCTACAACCATAAAAACCACCCCGCCTAAAATAATATCGAGGTAATCGTTGGCATATTGAAAAGTCTCTTCTGTTGAACCAAACGAACGCAATATAGGCACTTTTAGGGCATAGGTAACAATCATAATTATCACCGAAACAACCAGCATTAAGGCAAAACCAGTCCCAAGTGTTTTTTCAGCTCTTTTTATATCTTTTTTACCCAGGTTTATTGAAACATAAACCCCTGTACCAATACCAATGAGCATACCAAAACCCATCATTATAAGCATCACCGGAAAAATTACGGAAATACCGGAAAGAGCTTCTGCTCCAACTCCCTGCCCTATGAAAATACGGTCGACAATATTGTAAAGTGCATTCACGAAAACCCCGATAAATGCAGGAATAAAATATTTCAACATTAACCGGCCAACATGTGCTTCGCTTAGTTCCTTAATATTCTTCATGAATTTCGTAAAGGTAAAGATTCTGCACAAACATTGAGAGTCTGTTGAAGTTTTCTAACGCAGCATAAACTCAAAAAAATAAAATTTAAAGGCTCATTTTTTGTTCTTATTGGTATTACCTCATTTATAACGTAAATTTGTTCAAACAAAAATTTAGAAATGAACAAGCCAAAAATAAACTCAGAAATAAAAAACAATTTATTCTCTCCCAGCCCGGAAGTTGTAATTTCAGCCATCCAGAAAATAAAAGATAAAGGAAACAAGGAGTATTTACCAATGCTTTTCGAACTTTTACTGGCAGGACCTGAAATGGAAGTTCGAAAAGAAATTTTAAAACTTCTGGGAACCATTAAAGACAAGGAGACAATTCCTGCATATATAGAAGCGCTTCAAAATGTAAAATTCAAAGAAGTAAAGAAAGAAATATTAACCACCTGCTGGCAAAACGGATTGGATTTTAGTGAATACCTCGACGTTTTTGTGGATATTGTAATTGATTGTGATTGGGAAATTGCTTTTGAAGCCTTTACTGTAATTGAAAATCAAAATTATTTTCCTCCTGAAGAAGAACTCAGGAACATAAAACTAAAAATCGCCGGAGTGTTAAAAACGGCAGATGAACAAAAGAGATATTTCCTGGAAGAAATTTTAAAAATGTCTCGCTGATTTTTTTTGAGCTGATTTGACAAAAATTTCAAAAATATTAATTGTCCAGATTTTTCTTTTCCTTTTCATAACTGAACCTGTGCCTGGACAAAACGAAACTCATGTAAATTCGTTTTCAAACCTGCTTCTTATCAATCCGTCGTTTGCCGGGTTGGATAAAAATACCCGTTTCCATACCGGAGATCAATTCTATTTTATTTCTGAAAACGAAGCTTTTAACAACTTCTATGTTACCTACGACACCTATTCTGATAAATTGAAAGGGGGAATAGGTTTTTATTTTCAGCAGGGATTAATTGGCGAATTAAACACCAGCACAAATGAACTTGGTTTTACTTATGCAGGATTTCCGGTTCATACAAAAAATGGCAATATTATTTTCTCGCTTAATGTAAATGCATTGGTAGCCACAAAACAGTGGTATGTTTTTATGCTGGAGGAAATTGTTAATAACAACCAGGAAGAATCAAATCCTACAGTGGACGAATTTAATCCATATTTTTTACTAAAACCGCGGCTGGGAATTTTAGGTAACATGAAAACATTTCGATGGGGTTTGGCGGCTGAATTTCCTTTAAAAAAAGAGATGAATACCGCTGTTGATGAAGAAGTAATAAAGTCAGAAAACTTACCTTTTGGTTTATCGTTATATCTTTCGAAGAAGATTGATGGGAATGAGAAAGGATTGGAATCGAAACCTTTTAATGCTTACCCCGAATTAATTGTATTTTATAACAAAAATTTTATGATTGGCCGTATTAGGTTAATTAAAGATTACATTGACAAAAGCTTTGGCTTGTTTTTACAGAGCGATATAACAAATAATATTCACGCTGTAGGAGGAACTATAGGTCTTCGAAAAAAAAATATCAGAATCAACCTTACTTCAGGCGTTGGAATTCCGGTAGTTTCAGATAATATTGCTTTTACCGGAGAACTTTCTTTAAGTTTAATAATTCCTCCAATACATTATTCCGAGATAAATCCGTGGTCCCCGCAAAGAAAGTAATTGTGAATTTTGTATTTTCACAAGCTCATTTAATTGAATAAACCTTAAAAGTTAATGAACCGCTGGATCTTACTATTCGTGCTTCTCTTTATAATTCCTGTTTCAGGATATGGTCAGGATCCGGGATTTTCACAGTTTTTTGCCAACCCGCTACATTTAAATCCGGCCTTTGCAGGAACTACTGAAATTCCGAGAACAGTAATAAATTACAGGAACCAGTGGCCGCAAAAAGGAACTTCCTTTACTACCTATTCTATTTCATACGACCAGCTGATAAAAAAGCTAAACTGCGGTGTGGGAATGCAGGTTTATCACGATGTTGAACCTAACAATATTGTAAATACAAGTTCTGCCTCCCTATCCTATTCTTATCATTTAAAGCTCGGCATTGAAAGTTTTATGACACTGGGATTGAATGCTGGAATTGTTCTTAAACAATTTGATGTTAACAGCCTTATTTTTCCTTCCAATATTAATCAGCTTTCAGGAGAAGTTACCGGAACATCTCCAATTTCAGTGAGTGATGAAACGAGGTTATATCCGGATTTTGCGGTCGGTGCAGTTGGTCAACATAACAATTGGTTCTGGGGAACAAGCGTCCACCATTTAACACGGCCGAACGAATCGATTATTGAAGGTGACCAAAAAGGAAAACTGCCTTTAAAAGTTACTCTGCATGCCGGTGCGAGAACCCGTAAATTACATCACGGATTATTGTCGCGTGAGTTTACACTTTCACCAAATATTTTGTACCAGCAACAGGGTAGTTTTAAACAACTGAACCTGGGTATTTACATGATTGAAAAATCGCTGTTATTTGGCGGCTGGTTCAGGAATAATATTGACACAAGGCCCGATGCCATAATTGCTTTGGTTGGCCTTGCCCGTGAAAAGTTTCAATTCGGTTATAGTTTTGATTATACTCTCTCCAAACTTTCAAATTACAGCCATGGTTCTCACGAGATTTCGCTTACTTTTTTCTTAGGTCGAAAAGAAGAAGTCCTGATCAGGGATAAATTGCTGATTCCTATGATTTGATTATAGAATTAATCTACAGATTAAAATGAGGTTAAAATTCAGTCCTTTTCACTTCTTCATGGTTTAAGAAACGTGACTGTGGTTTTTAAAATCCTGATAACGTGTCTCATCACTATGATCTAATTCCCACGGAACTACAAAATGTTCTTCGTTCGTTTTCTTTTTACCAGACGGAACTGAATACCCTTTAAATTGCATGTACCTCAATTCTTGTGCTCTTTTTGTATTGATCTTGGTTCTCATACCGATAATTTAATGGGACATTGAAGGTAATAAAAAACATGATAAAAATCAATTTTTTTAGAACTATTTATAGATCTTTCACAGTCCGGGTATCTTATCAGAAGAGAAGTGTTACAACTCCCTGTTGTTTGTGTTTTTCATCTCTGAAATCGTAATACTTTAACACCCAGGTATAAATACCAGCAGGAGCAAAATTACCATTCCTCATTTTACCGTCCCAACCGTTGTGTTGACTTTGCGATTCGAATATTACTTCGCCCCATCGGTTAAAAATGAATAACTGATACCCCTCATCCGACACTCCTTCTGAGTATATTCGGAACTCCCTGTCCTCCTCGTTCGGTGCATTGGGAGAGAAAGCGTTGGGCGGATATAGTTTATCGAATGCAACAGCCACCTGGTGTGAAATAGAATCGAGACAACCGTAATCGTTAAAAGCCGAAAGCCGCACATTGTAAAATCCCATACCGCTAAACCGGTGTGCAGGATTCTCTTCTGTAGAGAAAAAAGAAGAATCGTCAAAATCCCATTCGTATGCTGTTGCGCCTGAACTTTCGTTCTCAAACACAATTTCCGGGTCGCTGATTAAAACTGTTTCAGGATTGGGTGTAAAGCCAGCTGCGGGTACGGGATATACAAATACATTTTCAGCAAAAACAACAGTATCGGAACACCCGGTTATCGAAGAATTACCGATAAAGGTTATTTCATTTTTTGTATCAGGCAGAATATAATTGTGCAGGATAGTATCCCCGGTTCCACTGGTACCGTCTCCTAAACTATATTGAAAGGATACATCATCCACATTATCCAAGACTGTGGCTTTAATACCGGTTTCAAGTGGTGGGCAGCCCTCAGTCTTGTCAACTTTAACTTCAAACACAGGTTTTCGTTTCCAGGTTTTGGAAAATGTTGTATCAGACTTACATCCAAATTTAGAAACCACATATACTCCAATTTCTACGGTTGGTTCAGAACCTCGCTTTATTTCCAGCGGCCCTTTTGTCAAACCCGGATCACGAATAATTTCTCCGGGCAATAATTCTTTCAAATCCCAGTAATATTTATCCCTGTCATTACCAGAACCAGTGTACCATATTTCCATTTGTTCCGGATTACACTCATATTCTTCATACGATATATCGAGTGTTGGTATTGGGTGAACAACTACCGCTTCTTCCAAAACACCCATATTTTCACATCCTTCGGTCGAAAGAACAGTCAGCCTGACATCAAATTTTATATCGGTGGTTCCAGTATTCTCATATGTGTTTGATGGATTTTTAATTTCTGAATGATTCCCGTCTCCAAAATCCCAGGAATAAGATTCGATTTCTTCAACATCTATATTCCCGAACTTGACGTTTAAAGGCGTACATCCTTCCGGATTTTCTGCAACCCAAAAATCCATTGCAGGAATTACCGTCACTCCCTGGAAACTGGAATCTATACACCCCTGTTCGTTCACTTTCAGGCCTACTGTACGGTTGGTTTCTCCATATCCCAGGGGGATTACGATGCTGTCCAAATCAGTTTCCGTACGAAAAACATCACCGTTATAATACCACGAGAATTCGGCTTCTTCAACAGTCTGGCCAGTAGAATGCAACTCGAGATTATACCCCTTACACTTTACTGAGTCCATAAAAAATTTCGCCTCTGGCTGGTTATGAAATTCTATTTCCAGCGTATCGAGGAACTGGCACGAATACTCGTCGGTTATTTCCATTAAAAACTGATATCTGCCAAATTCTGTGACGCGAATAGTTGGAGTAAGCGACGTTGCATTTTCAACTGTTACCTTATCCGATTGAAACGAAATTAAATTGGTAGAAGCAGAACCACTTGTAAACGACAAATTAAGTGTTTGTTCTTTACTTCCGCAAACTAGTGTCTGTAACTTTCCGTAATCCAGTTCCGGCCTTATGCTCCAAATCACTTCTGTGGTATCGGTACTGCTGCAACCATAATTATTTGTCAGTTTTACCACGTAAAATCCCTCATCGGCAACTGTAATCGTACGGGTTGTAGCTCCGTTTCCCCATAAGTATAATTCGTATTCTCCCGGATCCAGCGTAATGGAATCGCCTTTACAAATGTAGTTTTGCCATTCCCACGAGTGTACCGGTATCGGATTCACATTCACAATAAAACTTGCAGTATCGGTACAATAGTCGAGTTTGCCAATTGCTGTATAAGTATTGGTTTCTGTAGGATAAACGACAGGATTTGAAATTGTAGTTGAAGTAATATCTTTATCAGGTGACCACGAATAATTGTATGAATTATCGGCCGCTACATTTAACTCCTGCGATTCGCCCTGGCATATTGTAAATTCGCGTTTATCGGAAAATGCAATTTTACTGACATCTATTACAGCCGATGCTGAAAGTTTCACCTCCGGATCACCGGTCATTCCTCCAAACTCAACGATAAATCCCTGTGCCCTGTAATATTGAGAACTAGGTCCGTCTCCAGTATTTGACAAATCATTCCACGATTTAGCGATGGTATTCGGATTATTATTGATGTGAGCATAATCCTCATCTTCACCATTGGCTTTTGGAGAATTGTTCGGTTCGCCTGAATTCCAGAATGAATATTCTCCATTAACGCGGTTACCGTTATAATCTCCCTGCCAGAACACAATTGCGGAGTCGGGCCCTGTTACCCATTTCCATGTTCCTTCCGTTTCTTCATCAGTGGCTCCAATCCAGCCTACCCCGTCAATTTTGGTCCAGATAAAGTCATTCTCCACTTTCGATCGTATTGTTGCCAGATATCCCTGCAAACCGTAATAGTTCATATTTGCAGCAGAATCGCGGGCCTCTGTCCAGGTAATATCCAATGCGCTGATGTACCGGTAAAAATGTTGTGTAGAAGGCAGATAATCAGCATCTAATAAGCTAATTGAAAAAGATCTTGTTCCTAGCGTTGGTACCGGAGCAAGATTTTTATAATAGACATTGGCAATAGCCTGCTCGTATTCTTCAGCTGTACCAACTCCCTTAATTTCAAGGTGGCCGTAATAATCATTCCATTTCGAAATAAATTTTGAACCATTATACAGCAAAGTATCCTCACCTTTCTGATAATTGGCAATGGAAATTTTCATCCCTTCGGTTGGCTCGTCAATACTAATACTCTGGATAGAAATATCTTCAGCTACAGGAATCGGTTCAGAGCAATATATCAATGTATCAGTAACCGGATTAATAATCTGGGGAGGAATTGTATCTGTTTCCTGTGAAAATACAAAACCGGTATTCCCTAATATTAAAATCAGAAAAACAAGAAATACCGGTTTTTTCAAAGTCATTCTATAATTGAATTATTTTTTGTTGGAGAAATATTTCATAAACTGCGAACGCTCGTACATTAAAGGATCGGGAATATTTTTATAAGAAAGTCGTCCACGGAAGTCGTCTATTTTTTGGAAATTCCATTTTTTCATAAATTCTGACATATCTGCCAAAATTTGCTCAACCACATTTACACCATTTAAGTATAATGTTGAGCAAAGCTGAGCCACCTGAGCCCCTGCCAGTAGCTGTTTTAGCACTGCACTGCCGTCGTGTATACCGGTAGAAGCTGCAATATCTAGATTTACAACTGAAGACGAAACCAACCCAACCCAGCGCAGCGAACGACGCAAATCGGAAGGAACGCTAAATACCTCTGATGAGGTAAGTTCCAATGTTTCCAAATCAATATCGGGTTCGTAAAAACGGTTAAACATTATAACGCCTGCAGCGCCATTGGCCTTAAGTTTATCGGCCATACCGATTAAATTACTGTGGTTTAATCCTATTTTTACTGATACAGGAATAGAAACTTCGCTTTTTACTTTTTTTAGCACATCGATATAAAGTTGTTCAACCATTCCCGGTTTTTCATTTCGGTCGGTTGGCACATGAAAAATATTCAACTCGAGGGCATCGGCACCTGCCTCTTCAAAATCCTTGGCAAAAGTTGTCCACTCTTCAGCTGATATTCCGTTAACACTAGCAATTACAGGAATATCAACTGCTTCTTTTACCTGTTTTACCAGTTCCAGGTGTTTGGAAACGGTATTATCGCGAAGATATCCTTTAATGTAGTCTTCAGCCTCGGGATATGCCATATTTTGCTGATCTTTTGCCAGCATACTGGTAACCTCGTTATTAATCTGTTCTTCGAAAATTGATTTTAACACAACAGCACCGATTCCTGCTTTTTCCAATTCCTTAATTTTCTCAACCGAGCTGGTTAATCCCGAGCTTGCAGCAACCAGAGGATTTTTTAATTTTAAACCAAGATATGTTGTTTCTAAATTTGCCATTATAACATGTTTAAGTTCAAATATATAAAAGTCTGCTTAATAATTTCTTTCGCCAAAAATTTTACTACCGATACGAACCATTGTGCTTCCTTCTTCAACTGCAATCTGATAATCGTCCGACATTCCCATCGACACTTCTTTAAATGACTCCGCACCAGTAAAATATTTGTTTTTCAATGAGTCAAAAACAACCTTTAACTGCCTGAATTCCTTTCTAATTTGGTTCTGGGCATCTGTATAAGTGGCCATACCCATTACACCAACAATTTCAACGTTGTTAAGTTCGGCATATTCTTTCGATTCCAGAATCTCAGCAACTTCTGTTTCAGAAAGTCCGAATTTAGTTGATTCCTCAGCAATGTGAAACTGTAACAAGCAATTTATCACCCTGTTGTTCTTCGCGCCTTCTTTATTAATCACTTTTAACAATTTAAGCGAATCGACACCATGAATAAGGCTGATAAAAGGAGCAATAAATTTTACTTTATTGGTTTGTGGATGCCCTATAAAATGCCACTCGATATCTTTGGGCAACTCCTCATATTTTTTGAGTAAATCCTGAATTTTATTTTCGCCAAATATTTTATGACCGTTATTATATGCAGTCATAATATCTTCGTTTGGTTTGGTTTTCGAAACAGCTACCAAACTTACACTTTCAGGCATATTTTGCTTTAGGTTAGAAATATTCCCGGCAATATCCATTTTTGCAGAATTTTTCGTAAAAATAGGGAAAAGTTGGAAGCCGGAAGGCGGAAGTTGAAAGAAAGTTTATCAGGCAAGAAATTAAACAGCTCTTATACCAATATCAACACCAATTAAGCCTTATAATTTCATTCTTTTGTGTTTATTCTGCGTTAAAAAATTTCACCAGAACTATGGCTATGCCTCAATTTTCTGCCTTGCCTAAACACAAAACCTCTAAAATTATTTATGTCTCAATTGAAATTGAAATTGGTATTATACCTTTGCATCCACATAATGAAAGTGAGGGAAGAAATACAGGAACAAATGAATACCTTGGGAAAACAAGGTACTCCATTTGTATTTTTAATTGATTTCGAGGGGAACAATGCATCTGTTTTTCAACCGGATGATAACAACCACATTTTATGGCAAACACCTGACAAGTCTAATACAACTAAACCTGCAATTCCGGTTAAGATTACCAAATGGAATACATTTCCGGTTTCTTTTAAAGAATATGCCGCAGGATTTAAACAAATAAAACATCACATACACAATGGTGACACCTATTTACTAAACTATACCCAACCAACTCCTATTGAAACAAACCTGACACTCAAGGATATTTTTTATCTGAGCTCAGCCCGGTATAAAATTTTACTGAAAGATAAATTTGTCTGTTTTTCGCCCGAAACTTTTGTAAAAATCGATAATGGCTGTATTTCGTCGTACCCAATGAAAGGAACGATGGATGCCTCGATAAAAAATTCAGAGGAGCTGATTCTAAAGGATTCGAAGGAAGTTGCAGAACACAATACCATTGTTGACCTGATACGAAACGATTTAAGTCTGGTGGCTGATAACGTTACAGTTGAGAAATTCAGGTACCTGGAACGAATAAAAACCAACCAGCGTGATTTATGGCAGGTAAGTTCGAAAATAACAGGCGATTTACCCAATGACTATACAGAAAATATTGGTGATATTATTTTCAAAATGTTGCCGGCAGGGTCGATAACAGGGGCGCCCAAAAAGAAAACCGTAGAAATAATTAAAGCGGCAGAAAATTACGACCGTGGATTCTACACCGGTATTTTTGGTTATTTCGATGGAAAAAACCTCGATAGTTGTGTGCTCATCCGCTACATCGAAAATCAGGACGGACAGTTGGTTTACAAAAGTGGTGGCGGAATTACTTTTATGAGCGAAACAGAAAAAGAGTACGAAGAAATGCTAAAAAAAGTGTATGTCCCAATTTATAGAAACCATAAAATGTAAAGACGGAATATTATACAACCTGGAGTTTCACCAGGGTCGGTTTGACAGGGCAATACTGGAGCATTTTCCTGTTCACAACAAAATCAGGTTATCTGAAGAAATTCAAATTCCTCATGAATGCAGGATAGGGTTGTTCAGATGTCGTGTAATTTACAACGCCACAATTGAAAAAATTGAGTTTCTACCTCATCAGTACAGAAATGTAATAAGCCTGAAACTGCTTGAAGACAATCACATCGATTACAGCTATAAATTTACCAAACGCGATAAACTAATTCAACTGTACGAAAAAAGAGGCGATTGCGATGATATTCTTATTGTAAAAGATGACTGTATCACCGACAGCTTTACAGCCAATCCTGTATTTTTTGATGGCGCAAAATGGTGGACACCAAACACTCCCCTTCTGGCCGGAACTCAACGCGCCAGATTAATTTATGAAGGAAAAATTGATGTTTGCAGAATTACTCCTGACGATTTATGTAAATACAAAAAAGCTGGTCTCATAAATGCCATGCAGGATTTCGATGATATGCCTGTAATACCGGTAAATAATATAAAATAAAAAGGCTCTACATTTCTGTAGAGCCTTTAATAATATTATCATTTACATCAACATTTTTTATTGCTTACATCGCCATTTCCGGTTACCTCCCAGGTATTTCCCGAATTCAGCAATTCATCAACACAGGTTACTTTACGGTTTTGCTTAACCTGTTTAATCTGTGCTTCCATTTCAATATCGTAAACCGGAGCCGGAACGCTTCTGATAACCCCAAAAGCAACAGGAAAATCAGGAAGTTGCATATTTATTAATGCCATGTGTAAAGTCGGATCCTGCTCTTTCGCATCGTGAACAAGAATATCATCTTCAGTAATGCCATTTTTACCAATTACTACAACTTTTAACCTGCCATTCTCCATTATCAACCCTTTCTCCTTTTCTACACCAAAAAGCATTGGTTTTTCGTGCTCCAGGTGTAATTGTCTGTCGGCACGGTGTTCCGGATCGTTAATTGCCGCATGAATTCCGTGGTTAAAAATCACACAGTTTTGCAGTATCTCAACAAGTGAGGTTCCTTTATGCTGGTGTGCAGCTTCCAGAATAGATTGATTCAGTTTCATATTCGCATCGAAACCCCTTGCAAAGAAAGTACCACGGGCGCCAATTACAAGTTGTCCCGGCACAAATGGTTCTTCTACAGTACCAAATGGCGAAGTTTTACTTTTAAAACCACGCTCCGATGTTGGAGAATATTGCCCTTTTGTTAAACCATAAATGCGGTTATTAAACAAAACAACATTAAGATCTACATTTCTCCTGATGGTATGAATAAAGTGGTTTCCTCCAATTGCCATAGCATCACCGTCTCCGGTCATTACCCAAACACTTAAATCCGGATTGGCAGCTTTAACTCCTGATGCTACCGCCATTGCCCGGCCATGAATGGTATGAAATCCAAAGGTACTCATATAATACGGGAAACGAGAAGAACAGCCAATACCAGAAATAACTGCAAATTTTTCTTTTGGGATTCCCATTCCGGCCATGGTTTTTTGTACAGCATTCATTATAGCATAATCGCCACAACCGGGGCACCAGCGTACCTCATTATCACTCTTAAAATCCTTAATTGTATATTTTAAGTCAGTCATTTCTAATCCTCCAGTAAATTATTGATACTCTCTTTCAACTCGCTAACTGTAAATGGTAAACCTTTCATCTTATTGGCCTGGTGATAAACAAATCCTGGCACCTTATCGCGAAGGTAACCGGCAAATTGTCCCAGGTTAAGCTCGCAAACAATAATCTTTTTAAACTTACTGAACACTTCTTCTGTGTTTTTAGGCAGCGGTTTAATATAATTGAAATGAGCCAGACTTACATTTTTACCGTCCAATCTTAATTCCCTTACAGTGCTTACCATATGACCATAAGTGCCTCCCCAGCTAACAACCAGTACTTCACCGTCTTCATCACCACATACTTCAAGGTCTGGTACCATATCCACAACACGCTGCACCTTTTCTTCCCTTATTTCAGTATTTACATGATGGTTTTCCGGATCATGACTAACCGTTCCGGTTTCATTCTTTTCAAGACCACCAATTCGATGTTCAAAACCTGCCATTCCCGGGAATGCCCATTCGCGTGATAATTTCTCACTATCGCGTTTATAAGCTTTAAAACTGTCGGCATTTTTAGCAATGCGTGGTGTAATGGAAGGAAGTTCTGCCATGGTTGGAATCTTCCAGGGTTCGCTTCCGTTACCTAAGAAACCATCGGTAAGTAAAATTACCGGAACCATACGTTCCAATGCAATTTTTGAAGCTATATAAGCGTAGTTGAAACAATCAGAAGGAGTACTGGCAGCGATAATCACAACCGGACTTTCGCCGTTTCTTCCGTAAAGCGCCTGCATTAAGTCCGATTGCTCGGTTTTAGTTGGAAGCCCTGTAGAAGGACCGCCACGCTGTACATTTACGATAACCAAAGGAAGTTCTGCCATAACAGCCAGTCCAATGGCTTCCGATTTTAATGCCAAACCAGGCCCCGAAGTTGTTGTAATGGCCAAATCTCCTGCAAAAGAAGCACCAATGGCACTGGTTATACCGGCTATTTCATCTTCTGCCTGGTAGGTTTTTACACCAAGGTCTTTTCTTTCAGAAAGTGCAGACAAAATATCAGTAGCCGGTGTAATTGGGTACGAACCCAGGAAAAGTTCAAGACCCGATTTTTCAGCAGCAGCTAAAAATCCCCATGCTGTTGCATGATTTCCGTTAATATTTCGGTAGGTGCCATCCTGAATTTGTGCAGGGTGTACCAAATATGAAGGGGTCATGTGCTGCATGTTCATGCCATAGTTGTAACCATCGTGAAGAACTTTAATGTTTGAATCGACAACAACCGGCTTTTTACTGAACTTACCGCGGATAAATTCTTCAACATACTCCAGCGGACGGTTAAACATCCAGCAAACAAGTCCTAAAGCAAACATGTTTTTACTCCGAAGTACACTTTTATTATCTAGTCCAAACTCTTTTAAGCTTTCTTTGGTAAGGCTTGAAATTGGAACCGGAATTTTAAAAAAATCATCCAGTTTTATTTCTGCAAAAGGATCATCCGTTTTAAAATTGGCCTTTTTCAGGTTCTTTTCGTTAAACGAATCGATGTCGTAGATAATGGTACCTCCCGGTTCCATAAAACGTGCATTGGCCTTAATAGCTGCCGGATTCATTGCAACTAAAACATGGGCATTGTCACCCGGTGTGTTAATTTGTTTGTGCCCGAATTGAACCTGAAAACCTGATACACCACCAACTGTTCCCTGTGGTGCCCTGATTTCAGACGGATAATCGGGAAATGTGGAAATGTCATTTCCAAGAAGCGCCGTAGCATCCGAAAATAGCGTTCCGGTAAGTTGCATTCCATCGCCTGAGTCTCCTGAGAATCGTATGGCAACTTCTTCCAATTCGATTACTTTGGTATCTTTCATTTGTTTATTAGACTTTAACCCCTAAATGTTGCTTACATATTAACTATTTCTTAACTAAATAATAATCAATACACTAGTTTCACTTAGATACTTTTGTTGTGTTAATACAAATAATTTATAAAAAAAACGACCCTAAAATTAAGGATATATAATTTTAGAACCGAATTAACTTTTTGACATTAAAATATCGAAACAAAAATAATTAATATTTAACAAGTAGGATATGACATATCCATTTATTTACAGGTTTTAATATATTTGGAAACAATTTAAATTATTAACCGAAGTGGCACTCATAAAAACGCTGAATAACAAGGTCCCCAAAACAGGTAAAAACTGTTTTTTTGCTGAAACTGCAACACTTATTGGCGATGTTGAAATTGGCGACAATTGCAGCATATGGTTCAATGCAGTTATCAGGGGTGATGTTCATTATATTAAAATTGGGAAAAACACAAATGTTCAGGATAACGTTGTCATTCATGCCACCTATAAAAAGTCGCCAACCAATATCGGAAACAATGTAACCATTGCCCACGGAGCCATAATACATGGATGCACGCTACAGGACAATGTAATGATTGGTATGAATGCGGTAATTCTGGATAATGCAATTGTTGAAAGTAACTCAATAATTGCAGCCGGTTCGGTAGTTACCAAAGGCACAGTTGTAGAATCGGGCAGCATATATGCCGGTGTTCCTGCAAAAAAAGTAAAGGATATTAGCCCCGATTTACTCCATGGTGAGGTAATCCGTATTGCCAATGCATATGGGATGTATGCAGGCTGGTATAAATAAAAGGGGAGAATCTTGTACCAAGAAGATATAAATCAGAATTTTTTTCAGAACATTAATAAGTTACTGTTAAAAAAATCCATTCATATAATATCCAGTTTGTGGTTGCCGGGTAATAAATTAGTTTTGTACTGAACAAATTAACTTATAAAAACAAAAACTATATAAGATGAAACCTACATTACTAATACTTGCTGCCGGAATGGGAAGCCGTTTCGGGGGATTAAAACAAGTGGAACCTATTGGCCCCTATGGAGAAGCAATTATTGACTACTCAATTTATGATGCTATCAGGGCCGGGTTCGGAAAAGTAGTATTTATTATCAGGGAAAGTTTTGCCGATGCTTTTAAAGAGAAATTTAATGCAAAACTGAAGGGTAAAATTGAGGTTGATTACGTTTACCAGGAACTGGATATGCTACCCGAAGGCTTTTCGTTACCCGAAGGACGTGAAAAACCATGGGGTACTGCACACGCAATCCTTGTGGCTAAAGATGTTGTTAAAGAACCATTCTGTGCATTAAATGCCGACGATTTTTACGGAAAAAATGCTTACCAGGTAATGGCTGACTTTCTGACATCCTCGCAATCAGAAACAGAATATTCAATGGTTGGATACCACCTGAAAAATACACTTTCAGATCATGGTTCTGTTTCGCGCGGTGTTTGTAAGGTTGACGAAAACCAAAACCTTCAGAAAATTGTTGAAACTACTAAAATCTTAAAACAAGGTGATGCTGCTGTTTCGGTAGAAGAAGATGGAAGTGAAACTACATTAACCGGAAATGAAAGTGTTTCGATGAACATTTGGGGCTTTAAACCATCACTTTTTAATGTTCTTGAAGCAAAATTTATTGACTTTCTGAAAACTGAAATCGGCAAACCAAAATCGGAAATGTATATTCCTTCTGTTGTATTTGAAATAATTGAGGCACAACAGGCCAACGTAAAAGTGCTTAAAGCCAATTCACCCTGGTTTGGAGTAACTTACAAAGAAGATAAACCCATTGTTGTTGAAAAAATAAATGCATTAATAAAACAAGGAGAGTATCCTGAAAAACTTTGGGATTAAAACAATTTAAATAACATGAAAACCAACTTAACCAAAATAGCCGGAAACTTTCAGATTGAAGGTGAATTAGACGAAGTAAAACCTTTGGGAGAAGGATTTATTAACGACACATTTATTATTTCTACTAAAGATGGTTCACCATCGTACATCCTTCAGCGGAAAAACAAAAACATCTTCTCGCCTATTCCTGCGATGATGGAAAACATTGAAAAAGTTTGCCAACACATTAAAAAGAAGGTTGAAAAAGCCGGTGGCGATCCCATGCGTGAAGCAATGACCGTTATCCCTGCCCATGACGGAAAACTATATTTCCTTGATGAAGAAGATGAATACTGGGCTGTTGTACTGTTTATTGAAGACACCATTGCTTATGAAGCAGCCGAAACTCCTGAGCTGGCTTATTCCGGTGGAAAAGGGATTGGTAAATTCCAGTCGCTGGTGGCCGATTTAAACGAAACGCTGGTAAATATCCTGCCCGGCTTTCACGACATACGTTACCGTTTTAAACAGTGGGACGAAGTGCTGGCAAAAAACCCGGTTGGAAGAAAAGCAGAGGTTGCCGAAGAAATCTCGTGGATTGAAAACCGAAAAGAGGAAATGCTTAACTTCTGGAAACTGGTGGAAGACGGAACCATTCCAACCCGAATCAGCCATAACGACACAAAAATCAACAATATTCTTTTCGATAAAAAAGGCGATGTGCTTTGCGTTATCGACCTCGATACCGTATTAAGCAGCACGGTTCTGAACGACTTTGGCGATGCCATGCGTTTTTATACCAACACCGGCGCTGAAGACGATCTGAACCTCGACAATGTTTCGATGGATATTGAAATTTACAAAGCTTTTGCCAGGGGCTACCTCGAAGAAACAGCTTCGTTTTTAACCGAAAAGGAGATAGAATACCTGGCCTTTTCGGCAAAATACATTACCTACGAGCAGGTGCTTCGTTTCCTGATGGATTACATCGATGGCGACAACTATTACAAAATCAAATCGCCCGAACACAACCTTATCCGCACCCGTGCACAATATAAATTGTTGCAAAGCATGGAGGAGCAGTTCTATAAAATGAATGAGATAGTGAGAGAGTTTATGGGATAAATAAAACAGAAAGCCATCCATCAACTGACGGATGGCTTTTGGGTTATATCATTTTCACTAAATACTCACGTAATAAGCGCTTTGTTACTGCCCTTTATCGTCAATTAAACCGGTTTGCAACTGGTGGCTTCCGGCCGGAACTCTTAATTTACAAATGAATGGTTTTGGCTTTTACTTCATTGCCTAAAAACAAGGTTGCTTTACTTTCAAACGATTCAGCCGATTCGGTTGTCTGGTATTCCACTTTTCCGGTACGCGATAACCTTTGGTCCATTTCCAGATGACGGCTCAGATAATCCTGAAGTTTTTCGGCAACAATTTGGCCCTGTGTTAAAATGTTGATCTTATCAGGCACGTATTTTCTGATGATGGAATATAATAACGGATAATGTGTGCAACCTAAAACTAAGGTATCAAGCTGTTTGTCCTTTTCCAGAATATTATGAATGTTTTTCTTTACAAAATATTCCGCTCCTTCGGTTTCAATCTCGTTATTTTCAACAATAGGCACCCACATTGGGCAGGCTTCCTGTACAGTTGATTTCACTGTTCCTCCCGCCCATTTTTCCAGCTCGATGGGATACGATTCGGAAACAACGGTACCTACGGTTCCCAATACGCCAACATGCCCGTTGCGGGTAATCTCCGAAACCTTTTCCACGCTGGGGCGGATTACCCCCAATACCCGGTTATCAGGCGCCAGTGTGGGTAAATCCAGCATTTGAATACTCCTGAGTGCCTTTGCCGAAGCAGTATTGCAGGCAATTATCACCAAAGGGCAGTTTTGACTAAACAGGTACTCCACTGCCTGTAAAGTATATTGGTAAACTACGTCGAACGAACGAGTGCCGTAAGGAGTTCGTGCATTATCGCCGAGGTACAGAAAATCGTAATCGGGCAAATGCTTAACCAGTTTTTTTAGTACTGTAAGCCCGCCATAACCTGAATCGAAAACACCAATCGGAGAATCCATTAATAGTTCATTTTTAATGCTGGGTAGCTATTTTATAGGCTTCATCGTAATATTTCCCCAGGTTCGACCAGTCGAAATGCAACGACGACTCTTCGCAGCGGTACCTCAGTGAAATCCTGTCGCGCCTCGATATTTGAACAAAATCAAACATCATATTAGCCAACTCTTCAGCAGCCCTTTGGAAATTATTGTCACTGCGATCGATAATGTACATTCCCCTCTCTTCATGGTCAGGAATGTTATTCACCACATAATCGCCAAACCCTGCCAGGTTACTTGTTACCGACGGCAATCCACTTGCCAGGCATTCCAGCGGGGTGTAACCCCATGGCTCGTACATACTCGGGAAAATTCCCAGGTGACATCCCCTTACAAACTGGGTATAATCCATTTTAAACAACGGATTGGTTGTTGAAATAAAATCGGGATGGTATACAATTTTCACTTTGTCGTGTTTATTATTTACCAGGTTCGATGTACGAAGGAAATTAAGAATTTCATCTTTGGCATCGTCAACCAGAGTATGAGTAACAATTTTTGGCAGGTTATGCGTTTTCCAGCTTTGGATATTCCTTCTTAGTTTTAACCTCAGGTAGTCATCAACCAAAGCCCTTAAGTCAGGAAATTCGTATGGCCCGTCGCCTGATGTAATTTTGGTATAAAGACGTTCGCCTACCTGTTCTTTTATCTCTTCAACTACCCGGTGCACGTCTTCAATTTGTGCCCTTGCCTCTAAAACCTGTGGGTTAATGGTATAAAACGGACGCCGGGTAATAAAAAACATAACCACTGTTATATCGGAACCGGCCTGTTGCATTTTCCAGTTTAACCGTGCCAGCGCTTCAAGGGTTAAGTCGTAACCTTTATTCTGGTACTCGTACCTGCCCGATGTAAAGAAATAGAGTGTTTTATCCAAATCGAAGGAGTAACTCTGAAAGAAATGCCCCTTCACAAACTCATGAATTTTCTCTTTTATTTCTATATGCTGGTTCTGAATATGGTGTAACGCTTCGAACCGTTGAATATTTAATCCGTTGGGAAGGATTTGATCCGGTGTCCTTCCCAGCAAGTAAGTACACTCTTTGGCTGTTACTTCACTTACAGTAGTTAACACATGAGCGCCATGTGCCGAAGCCCGCTCAATATCGGCAATTGGCTTTACATTAAATTTAACAGCTTCATCCTCCCAGTTATAAAATGGTAAATGTTCGTAAAAATTCTGGTCGTTCATCGCAAGGTATCTGCCCAGCAATGTTGCATGGGTTGTAAAAACTGTTTTAATATTCAGGTTGTCTTTCCTAATTGCCGGTATTGGCAATCCTGCCATCCACTCGTGAAAATGTGCAATAATATTATTCTCGCAAAACTGGTTAGCACACAGATAATGAAAAAACTCTTTTACCTGGAAACTAAATGCCACCACTTTATCCAGCAATTCGTCGCCTTCGGGTATTGAAATATTGTAATCCTGTTGTAAATAATATTTTATTTCGCCCAGTTTGTCGTAAACCGAGTAGGGATTAAACAGAACAACATTGGGCCGACCTGAAACAATCCACTGTCCGTAGTGCACATCAAACCCTCGTTCCTGCATCTGAAGCACTGCTTTCCCAATTGGAGTTGAATAATCTGTTGCCGGATCGAAATGTGCTGCTGCCTGGTCTTCGAAATAAGGGCCAATTAGAAAATAGTTTTCTACTCCCCACTTTTTTATTACCGACGGAACTTTCGAGCGGATTACCGTATAAATTCCACCTACCTGGTTACATACTTCCCAGGCAACTTCAAACAATTTAGTCGATTCTGTTACATCTATTTTTTCCGGTTTTTTGTTTTTTTTTGTAGCAGCCATAAGAATTGAATTTGGTTAGTAAATTTAATGACTTTAAATATAGGTTTAATCTGTAATCAATGCAATACATAGTGCCATTAAAAACAAAAAAAGCCATCCGTCAGTTGACAGATGGCTTCTCTTCTATAAAGTTGTTTTACTACTGAATTCCAAGTTTTGTTTTTACCAGTGGTAATAAGTCAACGCTGTTGTTCGACTTGTACAAAACAGTTTTGTTTGTTGGGCTAAGATCGAATACATAAAGTAATCCTTTCTCTTTTGCCACCTCTTCAATTGCATTTTCGGCTTTGGTAAAAACCGGCTGAAGCAGTTCTCCCTGTTTTTGCTGAAGTTGCTGTTGCGCAGTTACCTGGTAATTCTGAATACGTTGCTGTAGATCCTGTATCTCTGCTACTTTTGCATTCTTTTTAATATCGGAAACATCGGCTCCCATTGCTTCAAACTCACCCATTTTGGCAGTTAGCTCACGTTGCATATCGCCCAGAATTTCTTCCAGCTCCGACTGAAATGTATTAAACTCAGTTTCAGCGGCTGTTCTTTCGGGCATTACCTGAATTAAAGCCTGTAAATCGATATGTCCGAATTTCGGAGTTTGTGCATTGGCTGTTGCCATAACTGTTACCGAAAACAGTAGCACTGCCATAATTTTCATTAAATTTCTCATAATCAATGTGGTCTTAAAATTTTTGGTTGCAAATATAGTATTAAATACCAATTGTGCGATTCTTATTCTTATTATTATTCTAAACTCTAATTGTAATGTTTATTTATATCCGAGCTTTTGCAACACCTGGTCACTGAGGTCGTAACGTGGGTTGGTAAAAAACAGGGTTGTTCCGCCTGCTTTATCGAAAATTACCGCATAACTTCCATCGTTTGCAATTTCCTGAACTGCTGCAAAAATATCGTCCTGAATTGGCTTTACCAATCCCTGGCGCTTTTTGTACAAATCGCCACTCGGACCAAAATATTTGCGCTGCAGTTTTTTGTAATCTTTCTCTTTCGAAATAATTACATCTTCGCGTTTGCGTTTCATATCTTCCGACAGTAAAACACTTTCGGCCTGAAAATCCTGGTACATCTGTTCAACTTCGGCATGCATCGATTCCAGTTCTTTCTGGTATTGCGACGATAACTGGTTTAACTGTTCCTGTGCTGCCGTAAAAGCAGGAATATTTTCCATAATATATTCAGAATCGATAAAACCGTATTTCTGAGCGTATGTTGCAGCTACCAGAGTAAATACTGCTGTAATGGTTAAAATTATTTTCTTCATGGCAAATCTATTTTTTAATTAAACTGACTTACAACTATCATATTCTATGCCAAACCTTAAAATTTATCAGAATTGCTGGCCAATAACAAAGTGAAACTGGCTTCCGTAAGCGTCAGAACCCTGCCCCGGAACTTCATCGAAACCGTATCCCCAGTCGATACCCATTAAACCAAACATTGGCAGGAATATACGTACCCCAACACCGGCCGAACGTTGTAACCTGAACGGCGTGTAATTGTGGAAACTGATTCCGGCATTACCGGCTTCCAAAAATGCCAGTGCATAAATTGTTGCACTTGGTTTCAATGTAATCGGAAACCGGAGTTCTGTAGTAAATTTCGAATACATGTTCGAGCCGTTATTCGGACTTAAAGCATAGTCTTTATAACCACGCAAAGCAATGTAATCGGTACCGTAAATATTGTATCCCGACATACCCGAGCCACCAACGATAAATCCTTCGAATGGCGATTTTCTGCCTGCATCGTAATAACCAAGGAAACCTAATTCGAAGGCGGTTTTTAATACCAATGTATGTTCCTGGCTTTTTGTTAACGGGGTAAATAACTGCCCTTTAAACAACCACTTGTGGTACTCGATCCATTTATACCGTTCGTTGTTCGACATGTTTGGATCGGAATAATCTTTATCGTTAAACCACGAATATGGTGGTGTCATTTTCAGTGCTAAAGAGAGGTTCGATCCTCTTCTTGAATATAACGGATTGTCAACCGAGCTTCGCGCGAAAACGGTTTTAAAACTGAAATTATTGAATGTTCCGTTAACCTGTCCTGTTTCATCTCTCAGAAAGTAAAAATAGCTTCCCATATTTCTCAGGTTATAATGCTCGAGCGAAATTTCGTGGTAAATCGTAAAGTAGTCGTCGGGCCACGAAAGCCTGTAACCATAACCTAATGCCAGTGCAGTTGTTTCCCAAATCTGGTCGTCGTCTTCATTCTCATTTTCCGATTCGTAGTTATACTGGTACTGCGGATAACCGTAGCCGCTATAACCACCATAACCGTATGGACTGTAGCCGCCATAGCTACCACCATAACCGTACGGAGAATAACCTCCATAGCTTCCGGAACCATACCCATAAGGAGAACTACCATAACCTCCATAGCCATAAGGATTGTACGACTGGTAATATTTATTTGCGCTATAATTTATTCTTGAGTGCGACAAAGAAACCGAAAATGAATTTGGTTTTTTACCCCCCAGCCATGGCTCGATAAACGAAAGGCTAACGGTACGGTAATATCGTCCGCTGGTTTGATAACGCAAACTCAGGGTTTGGCCGTCGCCGGTTGGCAGAGGCCTCCAGGCTTCCTTATTAAATATATTCCTGACCGAGAAGTTGGCAAATTTCAGACCGACAGATCCCACAAACATTCCGCCCCCAAAACCTCCTGACAATTCAATCTGGTCGTTGGCTTTCTCCTGTAACTGGTATTCGATGTCAACTGTTCCATCTTCGGGGTGTGGTTGTACATCCGGATTTATTGCTTCCGGATCGAAATGCCCCAGCTGCGCCAGTTCCCTGTACGAACGCATCAGCAAAGTTTTACTGAATAAATCTCCCGGATAAGTACGTAATTCCCTGCGGGCAACATGTTCGTGTGTTTTTGTATTTCCAACAATACGAACTTCATTAATAGTTGCCTGTTTCCCCTCGTAAAGACGCATTTCGTAATCTATTGAGTCTTCTTTAATATTTACCTCAACCGGCTCGAGGTTAAAGAACAGATAACCCTTGTCCAGGTAGAGGTTATTCAGGCCCTCTTCGTTGTCGAACAGGCGCTTATCTAAAATCTTCTGGTTAAATACATCGCCTCTTTTTATACCAAGAACAGTACTAAGTTGTTCGGAAGAGTATACCGTATTTCCAACCCACCTGATATCTCCGAAGTAATATTTTTGGCCTTCTTCAATCTGCAAATCGATATTTATTTTGGGTTTGTTTTTCTTACCAACCAACACCTGGGAAAGCGAATCGTTGGTAATTATAGCATCGCGGTATCCTTTCTCGTTATACTTGTCAACGAGGTTTCCTTTATCGTTTTTATATTCTTCCTCTAAAAATTTCTTTGTTTTGAAGAAGTTACGCAATGCCTTTTCGTTGGTCTTTTTCATGGCACGCTCCAGTGTAATATCTTTTAAAGCTTCGTTGCCATAAATCTCAATATTGTTCACCTTAACCTTCTGTTTTTTATCCACATTAATATCGAGAATCACACTGTTATTTTGTGTTGAGTCGTCGCGCTGAACAATATTAACTTCGGTATTTAGGAATCCTTTTTCATGAAAAATTCCTTTAATTGTTCGTTGGGCACTGTTTACCTGGTGGTCGGTTATCTGGCTTCCTCGTAACAATAAAACTTTTTCGGTAATATCGTCTTTTTCTGATTTTGAGATTCCGTAGAAGTTAACATCAGACAAACGGGGCCGCTCCTGCAAATAAATATCAATCCATATTTTATCTCCAATAACTTTTGTCGCTGTAATTTCAACATCGGAGAATAATCCCTGCTGCCACAATTTTCTGATCGCCATTGTCACCTCATCGCCGGGGACCATTATTTCGTCACCGACTGTTAAACCCGATAACTGGATAAGCACTGTTTTATCGAGATACCGGATACCGGAAATCTTTACATCGGCAATGGTATACTTTTTTGCACTCGAATAATAAATTGAAAAATTAGTACTGTCGGCCTCCTGCGAAAAAACACGGGGCGCTATAGCAACAAAAAAGATTATAATAATTATTACAGATTTCTGCATTCTAAACATACAATAATTAGCTCGTTAACTGTTCACTTGTTTTTCCAAATCTCCTCTCCCTGTTTTGATAATCCAGTGTGGCCTCAAACAGGTCTTCCTTTCTAAAATCGGGCCACAATTTTTCGGTGAAATACAATTCGGAATAAGCAATCTGCCATAACAAAAAGTTACTGATTCGGGATTCTCCGCTTGTTCTTATTAAAAGCTCCGGATCAGGTATTCCTGCAGTTGACAGATATTCGTCGAACAGTTTGTTATTTATATTTTCTGGTTTTATTTTTCCCTGAACTGAATCATGGGCTATTTTTTTTACAGCTTCAATAATTTCCCATTTTCCGCTGTAGCTAAGGGCTAATATTAAATTTAGCCCGGTATTTAATTTTAATCTATCTATACAATCTTCCAATTTTTCACGAACCTTTTCTGGCATCGCACCCAAATTACCAATGGCGCTTAACCTCACGTTATTCTCCATTAACGAATCGGTTTCAGCTTCTATGGCATGAATCAGCAGCCCCATAAGTGCATCGACTTCTTCTTTGGGGCGTTCCCAGTTTTCGGTTGAAAACGCATACAGGGTAAGGTGCTTAATTCCGATTTCGCCGGCACCCTCTACAGCAGATCGAACTGACTCAACACCATGTTCATGACCAGTAATTCTGGCCTTTCCATGTTTTTCAGCCCATCTGCCGTTACCATCCATTATTATGGCAACATGCTGCGGAATATTATTTAAATTTAACCTGTTTCTGAACGATTCCATTACCAATGTTTAGCGTCGTAGGCAGGACAAGCCTTTTTGCCTATATATATTGTATATGTTATATGAACTCCCAAATAGCCTGACCAGTCGGTATTATGATTTTCATCGGAATATCTGATTTCCTCATTCTTCCCATTTACATATGCCAGCGGATCATCTAAATCGTCAAGTTTATCACTTAATATCTTTCTCATCTGGTACTCTACTCCAACTCCCAACCGTTCGCCTATTGTATATTTTATTCCCATTCCAAAAGGCAGTGTCGGTACTGCCACTGATTCTTCTGTTACTGTTGTTCCTTTGTTATGATTCGGATTAAAAACAGAAATTGCAGCAGGATTTAAATTATAAGGGAAATAAGCTACCCCTAATCCAATAGTTACATACGGGCTAAACCGCATTTTTTTCGCTCCTAAAATATACCTCAGGTAGTTAATTTCGGCCTGAACCGATAAATCCTGCACGTTTTTGTCAAACACCCAGGGTGAATTTTCAACTAACCCCTCGCCTGCGAATTTCCCGTTCAGGAACATAACACGCATGGCTACCCGGCCATTAAAATTATACCTGAAATAAGCACCATAATTTAAATTGAACGATTGAAACGGGGTGTTATCATCAAGGTCGCCAAAAACCGTAGATGAACCTCCCCAGATTCCTATGTCAGCAGTTCGTTGCGCATTACCTGAAACAGCCAATAAAACTGTTACAAACACCAATAATAATTTCTTCATGTTGGTATTTAAATAAGTTTATTTAACATTGGTTTCAGACATGTTATTTTTATTCATTTAATTCAAATAACCGAAACAATTCATTACATGGGTTTTTAATGTTGATTTTTCAAAAAATCTGATTCATAAATTAAATCTTTAAACCCTCAAACAAACCTTACAACCATCTGAATATCAATGAACTTAATCGCTTTTAAACAATACAACTTTTGCTTTCAAAAGCTACAAAAGTAATATATTTCTAAAAATAACATACCCGATTGTTATTATAAAACCCAAAGAAAGATTAAAAATTGTTAAGCAAGCCTGCGAAAATCAGTTCCGGCGGTCGATTCCCCACATTAATTTGGTTCGCAGTGTATTAAAAAAAGGCTGTTCAGGAAGCTTTAACGTTTTCAATTTAAAGCCTGCTTTTTTTACTTTTATTGTTGTCGTGAATTCAACTGCAACCGACCTCGAATCGAGCGATGTAAGAAAATGTGCACCACGTCCTTCTATTTTCAATTTTATCACGCAGTTATCGGGAACTACAATTGGCCTAATTGTTAACGTGTGTGGTGCGAGCGGTGTAATAATAAAATTCTCTGAATTCGGGGTAAGTATCGGACCTCCCACGCTTAGCGAATATGCTGTTGAGCCGGTTGGTGTCGATATTATTAAGCCATCTGCCCAGTAGTTGTTTAAAAACTCATCATTAATATATGCAGTAATATTAATCATCGATGAAGTATCAGTTTTTAATACCGTCATCTCGTTCAGTGCATAATTAAAATCCAGGTTTCTCCGGTCGGAAAAGTCTATATCGAGCATCGACCGTTCAACAATGGAATAATTATTATTAAAAATATTTACCAGTGCTTCATTCACCTGATTTTCCGAGATATCGGCCAAAAACCCAAGCCGGCCACTGTTTAGCCCAATTACAGGAATATTAAAATTCCGAATATTTAATACCGACTGTAAAAAGGTACCATCTCCCCCAACACTAAATATAAAATCATTTTTTTCGTCAAAATCGGTATATGAATGAAAAAAACCAGTGTAGTAAGCCCGGGTCTTTAGCTCTTCTACCAGGTGGTTATAAAATGGTTTATACAACTGGACTTCAATCTGATTTTTCTTTAAAAAATGAAAAAATTCCTGTAGAACAGGCACAAAATCGTCAGAAACCCGGGTACCAAATACTGCAACCTTCATTCACACATGTTTAAATATTCATAAATTTCATAAACTGGTCGTACCGGTCCTGATACAAATCGGTGAGCATCGACTGGTCCTGGTAAACTGCTTTTACATTATAATCGTAGCGCATTAAAGCCTGAACAACGCCCGACAGTTCTTCCGAATCCAGTTTAATAATTACATCCATATTATTTGATCCCGGTTGACGGTCGATAAAGAAACTCAAAATTTTAACATTATTGTTCTCAATTATCTGACTTATTTGCGAAACAGAATAATCATTCACATTCAACGCCAAAACAATCACCCCGCCCACTTCCTGCAACGAAAATAGATTGGCAAAACGACGTGCCAAATCGTATAATGTTATGCCGCCCAAATAATAATGATCGTCATCTAAAACAGGCAATACACTTATTTTGAGTTTATACATTACAATTGCCAGCTCGAAAATATGTTGATCTTTATGGGCATGAACTGTATTTAATTTATCCTGTTCTTTTGCAATTGGTTCATCAACCAGGTTTAGGTCGTAAATTAATTTATCGGAAACCAGCCCCAGATATTTTGAGTCGTCGACAACCGGAATATGCGATACCCTGTAAATATCCATATAACTCAGTGCTTTTTTCCCTGGTTCATCGCTGTTAACCGAAAGGATATTGTCTGATATGAGTTTTTCTGCCAGCAAAACTTTACTTTTTGGTTAATTGTTCAATTCTAAAAATTATTGAGAAAAAGTTTAATCATTTTCAGAATTGATATAACTTGCACTTTTAAATTTTAAGTCATGACAAGACTAAGTGTAAATATAAATAAAATAGCAACACTAAGAAACTCACGAGGGGGCAAAATTCCCAGTGTAAAAGAAGCAGCTATTAAATGTCAGGAATATGGGGGGCAGGGAATTACAGTTCACCCAAGACCCGATGAAAGGCATATTACCAGAAAAGATGTTTACGAAATTAAACCGTTAATTACCACTGAATTTAACATTGAAGGATATCCCAGCGAAGAATTCCTGAGAATGGTTATTGAGGTTCAGGCTAACCAGGTTACGCTGGTTCCTGACAAACACGATCAGCTTACGAGCGACCATGGATGGGATACATGGGAAAACCTGAGCTTTTTAAAAGAAGTTATTTCAAGGTTGAAAGAAAATAATATTCGCACTTCGATTTTTGTTGACCCGGATCCCCGCGTGGTTGAAGGGGCAGCAGAAATTAAAACCGACCGGATTGAACTTTACACCGAACCTTATGCACGGTTTTATCCCATAGATAAAAGAAAAGCGATTGAACTTTTTGTAGAAGCTGCAAAAGTTGCCGGGAATCTTGGAATTGAAGTGAATGCAGGGCACGACTTAAGCCTGGAAAACCTAAACTACATGTACAAACATATTCCAAACCTTAAAGAAGTTTCAATTGGCCATGCCTTAATTGCCGATGCTTTGTATATGGGATTGGAAACCACCATAAAAAAATACCTCGACTGTTTAAAATAAAAAGCTGGAAGCACAATGACGAAAGTTGGAAGTACCGCATTCGTTGGCTCATTGAACTCTGGATTAATTTTATGGAACTATTTTACCGAAAAGAAGGAAGTGGATCACCGTTAATAATCATTCACGGATTATACGGTTCGTCGGACAACTGGATTAACATTGGGAAACGTCTGGCTGAGAAACATACGGTTTATATGCTCGACCAGCGTAACCACGGACGTTCGCCATTCGCCGACACTCATACTTATAACGATTTAAAAACCGATCTTTTAAAGTTTTTTGAAAAACACGGGATTGAAAAAGCGACAATTTTAGGGCACAGCATGGGTGGAAAGGTAGCCATGTGGTTTGCTGCCGATTTCCCCGAAAAAACAGAAAAACTGGTAATTGCCGATATCGCGCCAAAAGACTATTTGCTGACAAATGAAAACAGCCAGTTTTACCTGCACCAGAATATATTACTGGCCATGCAGGAAATAGATTTTTCGATGGTTAAATCGAGAAACGATGTGGACGATTTAATGGCTGAGAAGCTCGACGATGCCCGCATCCGTCAATTCCTTCTGAAAAATGTGGTAAAAGATTCAGCTACCAAACAATACCGCTGGCGGTTAAATGCCGAAGTTTTATACGATTATCTTGAAGAGATTGTGAGTGGTGTAAACCGCAACTGGCTCGACGACCGAATTCCAATTTCAACCTATCAGGTAATTTTTATCCGCGGAGCATTGTCGAATTATATTTTACCCGAAGATGAAGGTTTAATCCGGGAGATTTATCCCGATACGCGAATTGTCGATATTCCCGAAGCCGGGCACTGGCTCCATGCCGAACAACCG